>JAIPFP010000262.1 GCA_021736575.1 Pirellula sp.
CCTCGAGGGCACCCAACCGCTGACGCCATTCATTCAATGGAGGCGTGGCTAACTCACCAGCCGCTTGCGGATACTGTAACCGGAACTCGGCGCTGTTCGTTTCGACTTCAATCATGAGTTCCTTGTAATGCGCGATCGATTCTTTCGCTGCTTGCAAGTCGCGGAGCCGCTCCAATTCTTCGCGCCGCGCCGACTCCGCTTCCTCGGCGATCGAGCGTTCCAATCGCTGATTGATGGTTCGCACGGTATCCTTGACCGCATCCACAACACGGCCACCTCCACGCATGGCTCGAAAGGCGGGTTGATCTAGCTCGCCTATCCATTTGGAACGCCCCAACCCTCTCCGGTCCTGCGCTTCGGAAGAAAAGTAACTGAACTTGCGCTCCTTCAAGAACAGCACGAAGATCGCGCCATCGGTCTCGCCCGTCACGGGATGAACCAACTGGCCGAAACCCGTGCGGTTGCTGAGTCCCTTGCCCAACGCCGACTCGACCGCATCCATGCCGAAGTAAGTCCGTCGATCGGCAGCCACGAACGACTCACCCTCGGCATCCGCCATCAAGACGACAGTCCAGTGGGGGCCATTCGCTGCAAGCCACCCCTCAAGACTCCGGAGCTGGCTTTGGCCGACCCCAACGTCTCCTTTGACGTAAAGGTGTTGATCAGCCGACCAAATCTCGGCGACTTCCTTCGCGGAGCCGATTTGGGCGTAACCTGAAAGAGTCGGCGTCGCCACCCGTTGGGCCAGCGCCGCAGGGCATAATGCAAACCAGGAAATAATAGCTGCAAGCGCAGCCGACGCAACTGATACCGTTTTCATAAGATAAAAATCATGCCCGGACCATAGAACTAAAAATCGCTCGACAGTATGTTACCATTCGATCGCCGCAAGTCCACTTCGAGACAGCGAAACCGCTTGGGAATAGGCCTATAGAATACACGCTGCGGGGAGACTCGTCGCGTCACCTTTGCAGTTCGAGCCTGTGCTGTCAGCTCGAGGTCAAAATCCCGCTAATCTTCTGGCTTGTCTCTCAAAGCCGTTGTCCAAATAGGCATCCTCTCCGTTAATCCAATGCCATAAGCTATTGATCGCGTAAGCAGGCAAGAACAAGGGGCCCCACCAAACGTATTGGCGTACGTGGATCCACTCATGCTCAAACGTCTCGTCGAATCGCCCTTGGTCGATGGCTAAAATCGCATGCCCAAAGGTTATTGCGGCTGCGCCACCCTCGATGGGTATTCGTCTCAATATCCGTTGGATTCCAGGACCATAAATCCCGATCGTACCGCGTCGAAAAACAACCGATCGTTTTCCAAGGAACGGCAGCAACCCAATCGCGATGCCGATTAGGGTACAGGGCAGCGGCCACACATAAGTAAGCAATCGCATTATCGTAAAAATCGTTGATTGGCCCACAACGTAAGTTTCTCGCGGAAAATCTTGGAGTTATGCCGAATATCGGTTGGAAGCTTTTTCGGATAAACGACGACGCGGTCGATGTTCTGACCTCGCGGGTTCGTGGCCAGTAACTTAATTACTTCCTCCACCAGTTGCTTGTTACTGCACGTTGCTTTGTTGGAGCGGCGAGGCCAAGGCTCAACGATCACCATGGGTGTCTGGTCCGTTCGTGGGCCAAGCCCGATCAGGGCAGACCGATACACGGCTGGGTGCGTGTTGACGATCGCCTCGATCGATTCGGTGTGCAAGGTATGAGTAGTCGTGATCAAGCGATGGGTTTTACGACCGCAAAACCAAAACCGATCTTGTTCATCCAAGTAACCGACATCGCCCATGCGATGCCAAATGACATCTCCATCTTGAACCTTATGAATCGCATTTTGGTCGCATCGCGTTACATACTCGCGCGAGATGACCGTTCCGCTGACCATCAATTCGCCAATCGAACCAACCGGCAGAACTTTCGCTTCCCGCAAGTGCGAGATAGGATTGTCTGAAATTTCAATGACTCGCCATTGGATACCAGAAAAGCGATTCCCGACACAAGTCCCTGCACCCTGCGATGTTGCGAGCGAGGTCTCTTGAAGAACCGTTCGCGACTCAATCGATGCGATAGGCAGTGCCTCGGTTGCTCCGTAGGGGGTGTGCATACCGCCGTCTGGATGCATTGCGTCCCGCATTTGCTTGAGAACTCGTGGCGGCACAGGCGCACCGGCCGAAAGGACAAGTCGCAATGATGGAACCTTTCGTCCCGATTCTTGGCAATGGCTACCAACCTTGGTCCAAAGCGCGGGCGATCCGAACGATTGATTGATTTGCCACTGGTCGATGGCATCCAGCAACCGAGTAGGATCAACGTCGGCTGGTCGAATTGGATTCATGTCGGGCAAAACGGTTGTCGTTCCCATGACTGCGTTAAACAGTCCAAACAATGGGAAACAACTTAAGTCTATGCCGCCAGGTTTGATCTCGTAGTGTTCCGCCACTTGATCGATTTGGGCGTTGAACGTTCGATGCGTATAGAGAACTCCCTTAGGTGGTCCCGTACTACCGGTCGTGAAAATGATGGCGGCTGGATCATCCAACTCGGTGCTTGGAGGACGAAATTCGCTCAGAGAAACGTTTTCAAGCTGTGCCAACGTGGGCGAAGGCATGCCAATCCACCTTCGTCCGGCCGTAACATTGAGCTTTGCATTCGGGAACTTGGATGCAAAACACTTTAAAATCGCATGTGCCAGCGGAATTGCAATAAAGCCATCGGGTTGGGTTGCAGCCAGGCAGTCAATTAGATTTTTGCGGCCCATGCCTGGATCGATTAGGACGAGAGTGGCTCCGGATTTAAGAACCGCGAAGACCAAAGCAATGAAGTCTTCACCAAACCTTACGAGTAATCCGATGCGTTTACCTGGTCCGATACCCATGCGTTGCAATCCGGCTGCAATCGAAGAGGAGCGTCGATCTAAATCCCCCATTGAAATCGTCTCGTACGAACGATGGTCTCGTTGTCGATGCGAGCCAAGCGGTGAAGCGATCGCATTCCTATCGGGAGCCAAGGTCGCTTGAAGCGTTAGTCTCGCACCAACGTTTGTGCTCACATCTGTCTGTTGTTCAGCCACGAGTTTTTACTTGATTTTCTACTTAATCTGAATCGCGATTTCTTGCACGTCGAGGGGCCGCAGCGTTTCTTTGTCGAAGGCAATCAAGATTGCCGTCTCCTTAAACTTGGGTGGCCCAAAGCCTCGTTTGGGATTTTGTGAAAAGCCATAGAGCTCCGTCGGAATACCAAACGAGTTCTTATCCAATTTTGAATTTTCGTTCTCGTCGTGATAGGCACTAATGGAAATGTCGAATTCGAGCGAGTCGGCGTTTACGCGTTGCGCAAGAGGTAAATCGATATTCACGTTCCATTCGGCGTGGGAATCGACAATTTCCAGCGAGGTTTTTGCCAAAGCATGTTCTGGGTCGTTGAAATGATCCGCACTGCAGTACAACGCGACTCGGCAGGTGCCAGTATCCTTCTTGAATCCCGTAATTTGAACTCGCATGGGGAGCGAGCAGTTTGAGATTCGCGTGGACGACGCATCGGGTTCCGATGGCGACTCAAGTGGAACGCTTGCGGGGGCTGTCTTTTGTACAGCAGATGCGGACGAATTGTTCGAGGAAATATCACGAGGCGTATCGCACCCGAGTGCAAGGAAGAGCAAATAACATGTAGATGTCAGGAACACTTGCAACCATTTCAGCATTCGTACGCCGCGACGGGTACGCGAAGCGGAGCTTCGGGTGAGCGCATTCCCAAGCAGAGCTTGGGAACGAGGGGACGATGAGGCTTGTGGGCAAGGGGTGTGGGAGGGACGCGTGCTACACATAAACAACAAACAATTAGATAAAGACACGGCGATTAAAGACGATCCATTCCACAACGAGCAAGGCTAAACCTAGCAGTAGAATCCATCGCCATATCTCTTGGCGGGCCTGAACCAAGGCGCCTGAGGCTGCCACCTTTTCAAAACCCATGCTAACGGAATCGGAGACTGCCAGATTGCTCTCCCTGCTTGAAAACAAATTGACGCAAAAGGTCTCAACCGGCCGCTCGAAACCCTCTGCAAAAACTTGGTAAGCTCCCGGAACATCGGTTTTGGTGAAGTTGTATCGACTCTCGTCGCCACGCGTCAATTCTGTCTTTTCGCCATTCGGCGCAATCACTTGAAAGTTTTTGAATCGATTCGAAAGTTGTAAACCTATCGGCCATCCAGGTTGGACAGTTGGAGCCGAAGATTCCGTGATGCCACCCCCCAAGTACTCGACCGCCGAATAGACAAAGACAGGAAAGCTCCGTTTGATGCCCCAGTCGGTGTTGATCGAAGAACCCTCGCTGGTCGCTTGCACAATCGAAAAGCCCAAGACTGCATCTTGAAAAGGCCCACGAGGTGCGACGCTCAAAATGGGTCCAATGTCCGCTGACATCAAGACGACGCCAGATTCTGGTGGAGTAACCGTCCTGGCTTCCACAATACTGACCGCTCCCATTTCCAAATATTGCGTGATCGTGTTCGACCTGTTGACGTCAAGAACGACTACGGGTCCTTGCGGTTGTCCGAATTGCCATCGATCTTTGTCGGTTGCATCTCCCGGATTTGCAACTGGGGCAGCAGGAAACGGAGGAATACTGCCGATGAACATCGTATTGCTTGCCGGCATTTCCTTGGGTGCGCATTGATCAAATAGGATCAAATCAAAATTCGCGTCTGCCGTTGCGGTGAGGTACAAGGGATCCGTCATGAACGAGGGTGGTTCGATTCGGACGGATGCAACCAGTTGAACGCGAGGCGTTTGCAGGGCTGTTTCCAGAGCGGAGTTGCCTGGTGTAATGAGCAGCACATTGATGGGTCTAGCCGGGCGGATGGCTGCGTATGCGGTATTGTCAACGGCCAGGCTGTCTGTGTAGTCGAGCTGAAGTTTGAGCTGACCTTGCTCCACATCGCTCAGTTCAAACAAGAGCCCCGATTCTTGTCCCGCCTCGATGCTTCCGGTCGATGCGTCCAGAAGTTGTCCATCCAGTTCCAGCGACGCGCTGAACTCGACCTTGTCGTCGCTGTTGTTCACAATGCGGGCAAAGGTCTCCAGTTGTCCGTTTTTATCCTCGTTGCGTTGAACGGCGAAACTGATGATGCCGAGGTTTGCAGCCTTGGGTTCGCCAATGGGTAGGTATTCGAGCTTCAGTTTGCCAAGGTCAAAGTCACCCAGGTCGCCAAACGCTCCGTCGCTGAGCAAGTAGACGGTCGCCGGGATGGCATCTGCGACCATAATATCGTTTAGATTGTCAAAGCTAGAGCGGCCCGGGTTGGCGAGTCCAGCAGCCGCCCTCAATGCTTCGCCAACATCGGTAGCATGGGAAGTTGGCTCAATGGAGTCGACCGCGCTCAGCAATCGGTTGCGATCGTTGGTGAAGCCCTGTCGAACATCCGCTCGATCGGAAAACGCAATGACCATTCCGACATCATCCCCCGTCGTATCCGAGAGAAGCTCTTTCACTTTTTTCTTAGCCATTTCAAGTCGGGAAGGTTGAACATCCGTCGCTTGCATACTTGCCGAATTGTCGATGATGTAGATACGTCGCTCACCGACGCGGTTCTGGCCACTCCAACCTGGTCGCAAGCATGCCAAAACAATGAGCGCCAGGAACAGCAGTTGCAAATAAAGAAGCAGGTTTTTTCGAAGGCGTTGCCAAATACTGTTGACGTGAATGTCTTCCATCGCCTTCTTCCAAAGAAGCGTGCTTGGAACTACGAGCTCACGGCGTTTCAGTTTGAGAAAGTAGAGGCTTAGAACAGCAGGTGGAATGGCCATCATGAGCAGCCATTGCATCGGACTCAACGCGCTTATCCAATTCATCGCACAAGCCCTCGACTACGCAAATACTCGTTCACCAAAATGTCCGCAGCTTGATCGCTCCTGGCTGGAACGTAGGCGATGGCTCGCTTGTTGCAAAACGTTTTCGCATGCTCGATGAAGCCAGCTAAAGTTTGTTGGTATCGATTCAATAGAGATGCAGAGATGGATACTTCGCGACGATCGTCGTCTTCACAGTCAACCAGTTTCAAATCGCCTTGAACGGAAGGCGAAAGCTCTTCGGGACTCAACAAATGAATCAAGAAAACATCCATTTCGCGGGCGACCAGCATACGCATAGCCGATTCATATCCGGACTTGTTCATCAGGTCTGAGATGACAACCACAATGCCTTTACCGGTGTTCTTTAAACAGAAACGCTTGATCGATTCCTCCATGGTCGGCGACTGTTCAGCGCATGGCAGTGCCTCAAGGTGGCTTAGAAGTCGGAATGCGGACGATTTCCCCCGCATGACAACGGGACTGCCGGAGGTCGCAAAGCTGGAAACGGAGACGCGATCGCCACGACAAAGACCGATGTAGGCCAGACTTGCAGCGATTTGCTTGGCCACAAACAACTTGGTTGGGTCTCCGAAATCCATAGAAGCCGAATCGTCGATGATCGTAAAAAAGTGGAGGTCTTCTTCCTCAAGAAAGATCTTAAGATAAAGTCGATCCATCCGTGCGAAGAGGTTCCAATCTATGAAACGCAAATCATCACCGGACACATAATTGCGAAAGTCGGCAAACTCAACGCTCTGCCCTTTTCGCTTGCTGCGTCGCTCACCCTTCATTCGACCGCGAAAAATCTTGCGACTCACCAACTCCATGCGTTCCAGCTTGCTCATCATCTCGCCCGTGAGAAGCGTAGAGGAGGGCTTGGCAGATCTGGTTAGGGAACTTTCAGGCATGTCGAGTACAGTAGTTAAGGTTTTTGGATGAGTCCGCACAAGTCTAGCAAAAAATGACTCAGTTCGCACTATCCAACATGTGCCTACGAGTCGCACACTGAGCCAAACTGCCCTGGATATTCGTTTTGGCGCACCATTTGCAAGTGGGGAAATTCGGTTTTTCAACTGCCAACTTCGAGAGAAATCCACCCCGTCGGGCCTGGGTGGCGACGCTCTAGAAAGTGCGGCTGCTTGCGCTTTTAACTTCGACCCTGGAGATACCAATGTCTTTTCGTATGGATAAACTGACAATCAAGGGACAGGAATCTATCGTGGAAGCTCAATCGATGGCTTCCGCTGCCGGTAATCCAGAAATCGAAGGATTGCACGTCTTTGCCGCTTTGCTCAAAGATAACGAGGGGGTCGTCGTTCCGCTCCTCAAGAAAATCGGCGCACCGCTCGACAAACTCCAGTCCACCACCGACGCCGAGTTGAAGAGACTGCCTCGAAGCACCGGCGGTCGTCAGCCCACGGTTAGCCCTTCGCTGCAAAAGGCACTTGAGGCAGCCGCATCCGCTGCGGAGGCGATGAAGGACGAGTACGTTAGCACCGAGCACTTGCTTTTGGGGCTCTGCCGAACGGAAAACAAAGCCAGTGGACTGTTAAAGCTCCTGGGCGTTGCCGAAGCCGATATTCTGACCGCATTGCAAAGCGTCCGAGGTAGTGCTCGGGTTACCGATCAAAGCCCTGAAGGGAAATTTCAAGCTCTAGAAAAGTATGGTATCGATCTTGTTGCCCTGGCAACGAAGAACAAGCTCGATCCGGTCATCGGTCGCGACAACGAAATCCGCCGCGTTATCCAAGTTCTCTCTCGACGCACGAAGAACAATCCAGTCCTCATCGGTGAGCCTGGAGTCGGGAAAACTGCGATCGCCGAAGGGCTGGCGCAGCGAATTGTCCAAGGGGACGTTCCGCAGACGTTGAAGAACCGACGTGTCATTTCGCTTGATATGGGTGCTTTGGTCGCAGGTACCAAATTTCGCGGCGAATTCGAGGAGCGGCTCAAAGCCGTCATTCGCGAAGTCAAAGATGCCGAGGGGGAAGTCATCCTCTTTATCGATGAACTGCACACCGTCATCGGTGCAGGAGCCGCCGAAGGTTCGAGCGATGCTGCCAATTTGCTTAAACCTGAGCTTGCTCGCGGGCAGTTGCGATGCGTGGGTGCCACCACACTCAATGAATACCGTAAACACATCGAAAAAGATGCCGCTCTCGAACGTCGCTTTCAACCGGTCTACGTTGGCGAACCGAGCGTCGAGGATACCATTACTATATTGCGAGGTCTCAAGGCGCGTTACGAAGCCCACCACGGAGTCAAAATCCGAGATGCTGCGCTAGTGGAAGCAGCCAAACTGTCGAATCGCTACATCACCGAGCGATTCCTACCCGATAAGGCAATCGATTTGGTCGACGAAGCATCCGCCCGTATTGCCATGGAACGCGATAGCGTCCCCACCGAAATCGACACGTTGCAACGCCGCTTGCGGCAATTAGAACTTGCTCAACGCCAACTCAATGACGAGTCCGATGATTCTACGGAAGACGCGTTGGAGGACGTTGAACAAGAAATGGCGAAGATCCAACGAGAGCTGGCGAGCCTTCGTGAGCAGTGGGAGTCGGAAAAGCTCGGTCTATCCGGCGTCGGCTCTGTTCGCCGTTCACTTGAGCAAGCCGAAGGAGAATTTCGGCGGCTTGATTCACTCATCAAGGAAAAACAATCCACAGGTGCAGGTGTTTCGGAATCCGACTACCAAAAGCTTTTTGAGCTCGATCAACAGCTGCGCAAACTTCGCGAGCAAATCGCAACGGAAGAAGAGGTCGAAACGAAATCGAGCACGGAACCCGGAAAGACGCGACTGCTCCGAACCGAAGTCACCGCAGATGAGATCGCAGCCGTTGTGAGTTCCTGGACGGGGGTTCCGGTGAATCGCATGTTGGAGACCGAGCGAGCGAAGTTATTGGTGATGGAAGAGCGTCTGCATCAGCGAGTCATTGGCCAAAACAAAGCGGTCGAAGCGATCAGCAATGCAGTGCGTCGCAGTCGTAGCGGTATGCAAGATCGAAATCGACCGATCGGATC
>JAIPFP010000025.1 GCA_021736575.1 Pirellula sp.
TAGGGGTTAGGGGAATCAAATCGCAAGGCAAGCGGCCGCGATCCAGCCTTGAAAAGCACTTAAGCATCGCATCGACGGACGAGACAGCTGACTCGGGCATGTAGATGGTCGGTTTCTCCATCTTCATCATGCGACGCCGTGCGACATAAGCTGGCAAGGCGGCAATGTGATCCAAGTGCGCATGCGAAACCAAAATACGAGGGAGGGCCATAAAGTCCCAAGGTTGTGCCCCGAGATCAAACCCGAGCTTCATCTCGGCAATTCGCCAATAGGTTTGAACGGCAGCCCGCGAGTAGCCATCGATGGTCAACGAATCATGCGTCATGCTGAGCGTGGGAGCGTTGTCGATGGAGCCAATGGTTTCAGCCAATTGCGAATCGATACGCTGCGACGAGGACGAGGCTCGCGGAACAGACGCTGCTGAATCAACAGCTTTTTTTTCGGACACGATAAACCTTACTCTGCAATGGATGGCACTGCGGCATTTGCCTTTGGCGAGTGTGGTGGATTGACGGGTATTTTGGCGACTCGCCAATCCAGTAATTGTAGTTCAACTCGTTTCATTCCATTGAACTCATTGATGTTTGGGCGAAACGCGATGTCTATTTGACCCTTGTGCTTGTTCAAAGGTTCGATCCATTCGGCTTGTCCAAACGCAACGCCGCGCATGACGGAACCGTACTGAACAAATCGACCACTCATGTGTCGGTCTCCGCTCCCCATGGCTTTGGCTGCGTCTACCAACTCAACGTTGCTCGCAACGAGAATGGGGCGAGGATTGGCGGCACCGAATGGGGCTAGTTTTTCTAGGATCGATACGGTGTTGAGGTTCATCTGCTTAAAAGTTGCTTCGGCATCGATTTCCAATTTGGCTACGGGCTTTTTGCCGTTAAGATGCGTTGCAACCAATTCGCAAAACGCATCGCGAAAAGCCGCGATATTTTTTTCTTCGATGCGCATTCCAGCAGCGGCCGCGTGACCTCCACATGAAATGAGATGATCGCTGCATTGCTGCAAGGTCGCATGCAAATCGATAATGCCCTGTGAGCGAGCCGATCCGGTGGCTGGCTTCTGGCCCGTCGAATCCATCCCGATGATCACCACGGGTCGATGGAACTTTTCGGAAAGACGACTGGCGACGACTCCGATGACCCCGAGATGCCAGCCAGCGCCATTCAAAACAAAGGCCGCGTCGTTCTCGATATCGAACTGTTCCTTGGCTTGCTTGTTGGCCGCGATCACCATGCTGCGCTCGAGCGACTCTCGATCCACGTTGAGTCGTTCGATGTATTCTGCCAACGCTTCGGCTCGCTTAGGATCTTGGGTCGTAAGCAATTCGACGCCTAATTGAGCTTGCCCAAGTCGACCAGCAGCATTCAATCGCGGGGCAAGTGTAAAGGCGATGTCCTCGGCGGAAAGAGTGCTTTTTTTATCGAGCTTGGTTTGCTTCAGAAGGGCCTTGAGACCAAGCGGAGCATGTTCGTGCATGAGCTTGAGCGCATGCCGAACAATGATGCGGTTTTCGTCCAAGAGTGGTACGACGTCGGCGACCGTCCCCATCGCTGCAAGCGTTGTTGCTTGTAACAAAAAATCACGGTAGGCAGCGGTGACCTTTTTGGCTTGGCTCGCACGCTGGCAAATCGCCCATGCCAATTTGAATGCAACGCCTGCGCCACATAGTCCATGAAAGGGGTAGTCAAAACCCGCTAAAGCTGGATGTACGATCGAGCTTGCGTCTGGGAGTTGTTCGCCCATGCGGTGGTGGTCGGTAATGATGAGTTCTACCGCGAGCTCGCGGCACAACTCGGCTTCCTTGATCGAACCAATACCGCAATCGACGCTGATGATCATTTTGCGTCCTCGCTGCGATAACTTTCGAATCGCATCGCAACTCAATCCGTAGCTGTCTTCGAGGCGATTGGGCACGTAGTACTGAACGTCCGCTTGAAGCATCCGCAAGCAGCCAAACAAAATCGACGTACCGGTCATTCCATCGGCGTCATAATCTCCGTAAACCGTGATGGGCGTTTTGTTTTCTATTGCCGAGTAAATGCGTTCGGAAGCAATCAACATTCCAGGCAAAAGGTCTGGTTCGCGGAGGTCCCCGAAGCGAGCCTCTAAGAATTTATCAACGGAGTCCTTTTCCGTGATCCCACGGTTGAGCAGCAATTGGGCTACAACCGGCTCAATATTGGATCGCTGAGAAAGCTGCGCAATAGCGGACGAGTCATGACCTTTGAAAAGCCATTGTTTGGCCATAGACAGCCCTCCGTGATGATGGTTGCGCGCGACTCCCGATAAGGACACGTGTCCTTAGGACGAACCACCAAGACTACTTGCGTTTCTCGAGGTGGAGCGTAACTCGTCGAAGACGCGGACTGTATTTCTTGAGCTGGAGTTTTTCTCCTCCGGGCTTGCGTAGCAACACGTAATTAATGTCGCCTGTTTCCTGACAAACGAGGAAGGTCGTTTCCTTTTTCTTTTTGCTTTTAGCCATTTTCTTCGAATTTACCTTCAACAAAACTGCGGTTTTGGACACTTCGGAACGCGTATTATGGGGATCGCGTGGATTTTGGCTAGTTCAATTGGGCTCTTTAGGCGTTCAGGAATTGGGAACCAAGCCAAACATCCGTACATCCAAAACGGATTCCCCACTCGAAACTTACCCAAATATCTCACCTAACCCTCAGATTCGGACGCCAACGCTTCCGAGAATGAAGACTGAGGTGATTTGAAAAGGGGGGTTAGGAAGATTTAGTCGAATAAGATTGAGTTTGAATCCTATCCTTGTCCGACAGGCATCCAGGTTAGTCGAATTAGTTTTTCTGCTTTTGTCAGTAATCACACATGATGTGCGCCCCGAAGTGGAGCGCAAACCAGGGTTTCGAAATGAAAAATATGCAACGCAGCGAATCAATGAAGCAAAGTGCAAGACGATTTTTTAGGGCAGTCCTACAGGGCGCTCTGCCAGCATTGACCACTCGCAAATCGCGTCCTATCCACTTTGAGCCACTTGAAACGCGACAATTGATGGCTGGCGACTTTTACGATGCAGCATCAACAGCTGCTAATTCGTCTGTTGCTGGGACGAACATTCCCGCCTTGGTCAACAGCGCTCCCATGAGCACATCGGGGATGGTCGGCGAGGGAGAAGATGCGCAAAACTTGGTTGAATTTGCAAAGGCGCTTCAACAGGCTGGGGTTCGATTCTTCGGCGCCGACTGGTGTCCTGTTTGCAACGAACAGAAGAAGTTATTCGAGGATGGATCCCAGTTCCTACCGTTCATTGAAATGACTAATCCGGACCGTACGCGAAACGCGACCGCGATCAGCGAAGGAGTAACCCAATACCCAACATGGGAATTCAGTGGCGGTCAGCGCGTTACGGGCCTGCAAACCCTGCAGCAGCTTTCAACCTTGTCGGGTGTTGCGATCCCTCTTGGGAGCAGCCCAACTTTTACCACCATTCCAAACCAGACCGTCCTCAATGGTTCGCCCTTGAATGTCCCGGTGGACGCATATGATCCGAACGGTGGTCCACTGACGATCACGGTGACGAGCAGCAATCCATCGGTGATCAGCGCCGAAATGCTTACCAACAACAAGGCATGGAAGATCTCGGTCAACGGTTATGGGGATATGGTTTACCGATTGTTTGCGGACGAAGCCCCACGCCCAGTGAATCGCATCGAGACATTGACCAACAGTGGTTTTTACAACCAAACCGCCACGAACAAGATTATTTTTCACAGGGTGATCGACAATTTCGTGCTTCAGGCTGGAGACCCGACAGGCACTGGGAGCGGTGGTTCGACCTTTGATAATTTCGACGATCAATTCAACGTCAATCTACAGCACAATCGAACCGGCATTCTCTCCTATGCAAAGTCCTCTGATGACACCAACGACTCTCAGTTCTTTATCACCGAGGGACCGCAGCGCCATCTCGATTTCAACCATTCGATCTTCGGTCAGTTGATCGAAGGGGACTCTGTTCGTGAAGGCATTTCTCGGACACCGGTCAACAGCAGCGATAAGCCCATAAATGAAGTGTCGATCAATTCCGCTTCGATCTTCAATGACACGGAGAATGGAATTATTCGGCTCAAGGCGTTGGCAGCAACTGGCACGTCGACCATTACCGTTCTAGTCGCTGATGCGAATGGCAATCAATTCTCTCGCACATTTACGGCCACTGCCGCTGCCGACACCGCAAATGGTGCACCGTTCCTGAATGACATCACGGTCCCGGCAATCGCACCTGGTGAAACAGTCAACATTCAACTCTCGTCTCAAGACGCCGAAGGCCAGCCTGTGACTTATGGAGCCACCAAAAGTGGTTCTGTCGACTACCAGTTCAATGTAAATCCGACCACTGGTTTACTGAGCGTAACTGCGCCTCAAAACTATACGGGTTCGTTTGATTTGAAGGTAAGCGTTCAGGCGACGGACCCAACTGGCGTCACGACGGGAGACAAGTCGGATAGTCAGGTCCTGCGTTTCAATGTGGCAGCTACTATCTCGGCACCCACCGCCGTTGACTTAGCAGCGGTGAGCGATACCGGAACAAGCGATTCGGACAACATCACCAATGCCGCCAGCATGCAGTTCACCGTAACAGGTACGACTGCTGGAGCGACAGTAAACTTGCTCGTCGGTTCTCAAGTTGTCGGAACCGCAGTGGCCACAGGTGCAACCACCACCATCACGACGACGTTGGTTTCGCAGATCGGAAACGGAACTCAAAGCGTTGTTGCGAAACAAACGCAAAACGGCCAAACAAGCAATGCTTCACCGGCTTTAGTCGTGGTTTATGACTCGACCGCACCGGCTGCGATCGCAGCGTCTGCGCTACCCACGTCCGCCAACGTCGGCAAAGCACTGAGCGTCGACTTGGCCAGTCCAGAAGAAGGTCAAGGATTGAGGTATTCGCTTGAGAATGCACCTGCCGGTCTGTCTATCGATGCCACGACAGGCTTGATGACTTGGACACCCATTGCGAGTCAAATTGGTCCTCAAACGGCAAACCTTCGACTGACAGACGCCGCAGGAAACTCTCAGACGCAAGCGTTTGCTATTTTGGTCGGGGATACTGCAAAAGTAAGTGTGACGCTGCAAGCCTTTGATTCCACCAATACTACGGCTTTGACATCGGCCTCGATCGGTCAAGAAATTGTTTTGCGAATCGTCGTCAACGATCTTCGAGTAGGTGGCAATCCCGAGGGAGACGGTGTCTTCTCGGCCTATCTGGACCTATTATATGACTCGGATAGATTGGAATTGGTAGGCAGCAACCCTCTGACCTATACCTCGTTATTCGGAAACGGCAGAAGCGTTCCGGACATAACCGTGCCAGGTATCGTTAATGAGCTTGGTGCCTTCTCCAGTTTTAACGTTGGGCCGGGTCGCGATCCCCAGTTGCTTGGAACTCTCCGCATGCGAGTAAAAGCAGCTGGCCAAGCCGTAATTAGCACCAACCCTGGGGAAAACGACAGTCGCGGTTTCACAATCTTCAAAGAAGACACTGTCGTTCCATCGACTCTCGTTTCGTTTGGCACGTTGAATCTTCCGATCGGCCAAAACTTTATCGCTGCCAATGATACGTTTAACTTCGATGAAGATTCGTCGAACAATTCGCTCGCGGTTTTAGACAATGACACCATCGTTGCAGGCTCAAATGCTGTCTTGACGTTGCAGTCGTTAGGCACTCCATCCCGAGGTGGAACGGTCTCGATAGCATCCGACAGCAAACGCGTGATTTACACTCCCGCAGCCAATATCAATGGCCAAGAAACATTCACTTACACCGTGCGAGACCAAACAGGTGCGACAGCATCTGCCACCGTCACCGTCCAACTTCGCGCTGTCAACGACAACCCGGTCGCCGTCAACGACTCGCTTGGCACGGTCAAGACGACGGACCGCGATGTATTTATCCCCGTATTAGCCAACGACACTCTTGGACCGGATACCGGTGAGACTCTCACTGTAACCCAAGTCGGGACGCCCAACCAAGGTGGTACAGTTCGATTGGCTACTGGAGGCAGTGGCGTCATTTATAACCCACGCGGCGGCTTCACCGGTAATGAAACCTTTACCTACACAATCACTGATGGCAATGGAGGCACATCGACAGCCACGGTAACCGTTACGGTTTCGCCAGCTGTTCCGCCACCGACCGTAGTCGGCGAGTCGTTTACCATCATCGAAGATGCCGCCGCCGCCGAGTTCAACGTCCTTTCGAACGATGTACCAGCCCAAACTGGCGACACGCTTTCGATCACCGATGCCAAGTCATCCAATGGAACGGCAACCATTACATCGAATGGAACAAGGCTTACTTTTGCTCCGAAAGCGAACTTCGCAGGTCAAGAGCTTGTTGTCTATACCGTTCGCAGCAGCAATGGCGGTTTGGCAAACGGCACAGCAACCTTTACCGTAACGCCCGTCAACGATGCGCCTAACGCTGTCGATGACTCGTTTAGCCCGTTGTCGTCTCCAAATCAGTCGTTGGATGTGCTAGCGAACGATCCGCTGGTGGATGCTGGCGATGTCTACACGATCACGGCAATCACGCAACCGGAAACGGGCAAAGGGACAGTGCAGATCGGGCCCAATGGCAAAACACTTCTTTACAGTGCGCCAAGTATCGACTTCAGTGGTCCAGTCGTGTTCACCTACACTGTCAGCGATGGGACATTAACCGATACAGCTTCGGTGACGCTCAACGTGCAAAACTTTAAACCTCGTGATGTTGAAATTACGTATCCTCCGTTCTTTACAGACGTACCCGTGACGGCAGAACTTGTCGGAGCGGGCAGCAATTCTAATGCGATTCCTACCATACCGACCGACGATGGGGTCAAGATCTCGAACGTTGGACCTGGAGACTATCTGTTCTCAATACCTGATTTGCCATTCATCTCCGGCGGAGCTCAGGAGGTCTATGTCACTTCGGCATTCAACGATTCCAGTTCGATAACCCCCGCCTTCCAATCTGGGACTCGCGATGCTCGCTCCGTTGACATTCGCGATTTCATGGGTCAAAACTTGAGGCGCGGCATCACCTCTGCAGTCGCCGCAAACAAAGAATCCGCCTGGATTGATGGCCAAGGTGATTGGAAGAACTTCAAGAATATCAAAGTCTCATTGAATACGGCCGGCGATCAATTGACCGTGCGAGCAACGAATCCGTCGAATCAAAATGTTCAAGCCACATTGCCTGTTAGCGATCCCAAAGTCGTCATGCGAGGCAAAGAGGGGGATGCATCCTTGTTCCGTATCCAGGCACATCCGTCCGAACTGACCTTCACCCCTTCGACATCGTCCCCATCCACGTCTGCTAACAGTACGACGAACAATACGGGCGCCTCGGGCGAAGGCGAGCAAGGGACTGCTGCCCCTCCAGTCACCACCGATCGACGGGAAAGCGTTTCACTCAATCCTGCCCTGGTCGATCAAGTGATTCAGCAAGTAAAGGCACCGCAGCGGATGATCGCATCCAGCAATGCGTCCGATTCGTCCAAACGAAACGAATCCAAAGCGTTGCCTTCCCAATCCGCAAGCGCACCTGTTAACTCCAATCCCATCTCGAACGGTTTTCGAAGCGGTTTCCGAACGCGATAAAGGGCGTCCGATGCGTTAACTCGTGACGACTTTCAATGTCACAAGGTCATTAGGCGTGCGGCAGGCGGGTTGAGTACCGTCTGCCAATCGACGTAAACCTTGCGAATCAGGACTTCACAAAGCTGTAAAGTGCATCGTCGGTACGAATGAAAAAGACACCTTCAGAAATGACGGGTGTGGCCATGATTCGCTCGCCGAAGTCGTGGGACGAAATGATTTCCCACTCTTTTCCGGCCTTCAAAATGGTCATCACTCCACTCTCGCTCGTCAGGTACACTTTGCCATCCCCGGCAACTAACGAAGCATAGTAATTACCTCGACCTTCGGCCCGCCCCTGGTGTAGCAACTGCCCATTGGCGATATCGATCGTGGTGATGATACCGCTGTCCTTGACCATCGTCAGCACACCTTCATAAACCACCGAGCTAGGTACCGTTGGCAAGCCACGCGTGTAGGTCCACTTCACGAATCGACTTGTTAATTCGCCATTGGAGCCAGGCTCAATTGCAACGGCCATGTTTTGAGCCCTTTCGAAGACGAGGGCATGCCGAGACCATTCGCCCTCTTCCAGTTTTTCATTTTGGTTTAAGTCGATGCGAAAAAAACGATCCAACACCGGACTTCCAGCAGGGAGTTCGTTCTTCGAAATCATTTCGTCTTGATCCTTATCGTACTTGCCAATCGCATCTTGAAAGGGTTCCATGGCGATGCGTTCGCCCGGATCACCCCCTGGAGTCCATGATGCAATGTAAATGACGCCATCGTGAATCAAGGGTGTTGAATCCATGATTCGCGATAGCCCGTTGTACCACCATCGCTTCTTGCCCGTCGCGGCGTCATACGCCAAAAGCTGAAGTGAGCCCGCCACCAGTATTTCCTTGACTCCATCGCGTTCGAGCAAGATCGGAGTGGAGTAGCTCCTGGTTGCTTCCTCGCGTGGTATTTCCCACTTCGTCTCGCCTGTCCGTTGATCTAGCGCAATGATAAAACTGCCTAAGTCGTGGTCCTCGTTCAAGACGACATTGCCGTCAACCAAGATGGGTGAACTGCAGGCTCCGAACTCATCCTGAAACGGTCCCATACGGCGTTCCCAGAGCAAATTCCCATCGAGATCGTAACACAACATCCCGTAGCTTCCAAAAAATGCGAAGACTTGGCTGCCATTGCATGCAGGCGTCGAGGAAGCTGGGCTGCCGGTGACATGAAACGCTTCCAAGGTTTTTGTGGGTACACTCTTTTTCCATCGAATGCGACCGCTAGCTCGGTCAATTGCAATCGTTGCCAACTCTTTTTCCTCGGCTCGAAAAGTGGTGAGGAAAATTGAGTCACCACAAACACACGGTGTGGAATGCCCTTTGTCAACGGGCGTTCGCCACAACTGCTTCGCACCTTTTTCGAAATCCGCTGGTAACTCCGGGCTTCCTCTAGCAATTCCGTGATCGTGTCGGAAATAGGAAACCTCTTGGGAAAATCCCATCGAGGAAAATACGCAACCCATCGCAACGAACCAAATTTGGTCTGAAATCTTCATCGTTCACCCCTACTGTTTCGACTGTCCAGTGCCCGTGGGCGCAACCGGTAACAGCCTTGCTTGGAACTCAGTCTCGCAGGCGGACAACACCTTTTGAATAACCGCATCCGCTCGTTCGCTGGTCAACGTTTCTGTTGAACTGCGCAAGTGCAGACTGAGCAATACGCGCTTCTTGCCGTCTCCGTCCTTCTTAGTGTCTCGATAAATCTCGCGGAACAAGACGTTGATACATAAGGATCCAGCCGCTTTTTGAATCACCGACGACAGCGTTTGCCATTGCAGCGGCTCGTCTACGATGAAATTCAAGTCTCGTTCGATGGTTGGAAACGGGACGATCGGCTGCAATTGCGGGACCAAGCGTGCGTGCGCGAGCAGCAGATCCAAATTCATCTCACCCACCGCGTTGGCAATGTCGAGCTTGACCGCATCCACAATCGAACGATGGATTTGCCCAACCCATGCGATCGGATGACCGCCGACTTGCCAAACGACACCACTGTTCGGAGCCAGATAGTCCCACGCCACGATGTGTTTGGTGACGTGCGAGCGGCTGAATTCCTGGCCGCAAATACGGTCCAGTATCTCTTCAAAGGTACCCAACACGACTCGAATATCAGACGGACCGATGATGCCTAAGTTGAACTGCTCGCAGGGCTTTCCCGAGGGTGGTGAGATATAGACGTTGGCCGTTTCAAATAACATCGAATCGCGATTCGTTTGCGATTGGTTGTACAATCGAGCTGCGATCAAACTTGGAATCAGCGATCGCCTCAATTGGCTTGCTCCCTCGAGCAAGGGAACCAGTGTCGTCATCGCGTCTTCCGAGGTCCAAGGTGATATGACCGAAGCAGGCGACCGGCCAATCAAACTCGGAGTGAGTGTCTCATCGAAGCCAGCCGCGCAGGCAACCGACCGAACCGTTTGCATGACGACATCCTTGGGCCGCTTGGCCGACGACACCAGTGGAACAGGCGCATCCTCCGGAATCTGATCGTAGCCGTAGATACGAGCGATCTCCTCGATCAAATCGATTTCACGAGTCAAATCCGAACGATACGTTGGTGGTAATACGGTTGCTTCTTGGCCCTCATCACCAAACGAAATCTCGCACCCCAATCGCGACAAGATGTCAAGCGATCGTTCCCACGGCAGTTCGATACCCAGGACGCTGATGATCTTGTTTTCTCTCAAACCAATCGACGTTCGAACTGTTGCACTTTCCCCCGTGTCGACCGCACCCGACAATAACACACCACCCGCGATTTGCAGAATCAATTCGCAGCATCGTTGTGATGCCCAATCGAGTTGCGCTCCATCCACGCGGCGTTCGTAGCGATACGACGACGGCGAATGAAGTTTCAATTTGCGGGCTGTGCGACGAATCGAAAGAGGGACAAACTCGGCAGCCTCAATTAACACGTCAACCGTGCTCGGGGAAACTTCGCTATCAACGCCTCCCATGACGCCGCCCAACGCGACCGCCCGTTCCGCATCGGCGATGACAACCATTTGTGAATCGAGTTGATACATGCGGTGATCGATGGCAAGAAAATTCTCCTTGTCATGCGCCGGCCGAACCACGATTTTACCGCCACGGATCTTAGCAAAGTCAAATGCATGCAATGGCTGCCCGCATTCGAACATGACGTAATTAGTGGCGTCGACTACATTGTTGATCGACTTAACACCTATGGATTCGAGCCTTTTGCGAAGCCAATCTGGGCTTGGGCCTATCTTGACGTTGCGAATCACCCGACCAATGTAGCGAGGACATGCCGTGTCAAAATGGTTCTCGATGACAAGGGATTTTGCAACCGACTCATCGATGGTCTTCAGTTGAGGCGAGGGATAGCGAAGCTCGGAATTCAGCAACACAGATGCTTCACGGGCGATGCCAATGTGCCCCAGACAATCGCCTCGGTTGCTTGTGATTTCCAAATCGATGATCGGATCACCGTCTACGATTTCCGTGCTTTCATGATTGAGTCCTGTCAACGCCCAACGCGTAGCCATTTCTTCGTGGCTAATGCTGATATCAACGTAGTCCGACAACCATTCCCAAGAGACTAACATGCTCTCTCCCGACCTAAGATGCAAATTGACGGAGGAATCGAACATCGCTCCGATAGAGATCTCGAATATCGACGATTCCAAATCGTCTCATGCAAAGGCGCTCTACTCCGAGCCCAAATGCGAAACCACTCCATTCTTCCGAGTCGATCCCCAAGGCTTGGAAGACGTTTGGATCGACCATGCCCGCGCCGCCAAATTCGACCCAATTTCCGTTCCACCAATAGTCAACTTCGACGCTGGGTTCCGTAAACGGGAAAAACGATGGGCGAAAGCGAACATGAACATCGCTTCCCAAATAGCTCGTGGCAAACAATCGCAACACGCTTTTGAGTTGCGCCATCGTTACATGCTTATCGACCCAAAGACCTTCCATCTGATGGAACATAGGAAAGTGCGTCGCGTCCGGAGCATCGGGACGATAAACGCGTCCAAGCGAAATGATTCGCAAGGGCAACGGCTGTGTCTCCATTACACGGATTTGAACCGTACTGGTCTGGCTTCGCAACAACATGGCGTCGCGGTCCGCCGGGTTGTGAACTTGCTTTTTTGCGGTGGCCAAATAGAAGTTATCTAGCGGGTCGCGAGCAGGATGGTCCTCAGGAATATTGAGCGCCACGAAGTTATGCCAAGTGTCTTCAATCTCTGGGCCCTCGGTGACGCTGAAACCCAACCGGCCCATAATGTCCTTGAGATGCTCAATCGTTTGCGTGATCGGATGAAGCTGTCCAAGCGTTGGACGGATTCCCGGCAGGGTTGGATCGATCTGTGGTCCGCCGGACAACGGTGAGCCGCCCCCTCCCAGTCGATCTGTCGCTGCATCGAGCGCCGACTGAATCGCTTCTCGAACTTCATTGAACCGCTTGCCAGCAACTGGTCGATGCTCGGATTCAATGGAGCCCATCAGTTTCTGGACGGCTTTGATGGCTCCGCTCTTAGCACCCACGAACCGAACGCGCAACGCCTCCAACTGATCGTTCGACGTCACGGATTCGAGAGACTGCTTGGCTTCACCGAGAAGACCATCGAGCGAATCGATAAAATTCTTGAGGGACATGCTTGGCTCTCAGAGCGTCTTAAAACGAAACAGCGAACTCACAGTATGAAGTGAGCCCACGACCGACAGCCGCAGGCTCATTGTTGTACGACGCTCCGCGTCCTTCGGAATCCAAACACGCCGCTGTGCGTCGCGCCACGATCGAAACCTATGCCGCCTTTGGAGCACGCGGGGCAGCAAGAGCCTTCTTAACTGCAGTCACGACTACCTCAAACCCCGGCGCATCATTGATCGCCATCTCGGACAAAGTCTTTCGATCCAGCTCGATTTGAGCCAATACTAACCCTGCGATGAACTGGCTGTAACGCAGTCCGTGCATGCGAGCTGCCGCATTGACGCGGATAATCCAAAGCCGTCGGAAATCACGACGCTTGCGGCGACGATCGCGATATGCGAATCTACCTGCTCGAATAAGGTTTTCTTTTGCCGTTCGGTAAAGTCGGCGGCGTCCACCAACGTAACCCTCAGCTCTTTGAAATAACTTGCGTTTGGCCTGCCGTCTGGCAGAACCCTTTCTCGTTCTCATGGATGAGCAACCTTATCGTTGCATATGGTGTCTCAGGTCATCGCGATGGTTGCTAAAAGATCAGCAACGAGGGCCCCGGTATGTATTCTTTCGCGATCGTTGTACCCAAACACCTGGTTTAAAAAATAGGGCCAGTTGTTCTGTCGAAGTCTTGTTAAGGACGTGTGTTGACTCAGTAGCTGTAGCCACGCAGCGCGTCGACGATGTGCCTAACGTACTGCGGTTCCAATACTTTGGTGCCTCGCAACTGGCGAATCTTTTTGGCCGACTTGCTAATAGCCAAGTGACTCGTGCCAGCCTTTCGATGCTTGACCTTGCCCGAGGCAGTCAGTCGAAATCGCTTCTTGGTGCCCTTGTGTGTCTTTTGTTTACTCATTTAATGCTACGACGTTCTATTAAATCGGCTTATAAGCAAAACTAATGGCGGCAGGTGCTGCCAAGTTTGTAAGTTTCCGAAATGGTGGGGGACCAAGTTTACCGGGACACAGCCATTCGTCCAAGACTAAAACGCCCGTAAAATCGCCAATTCCTTCAAAGCCTTCGATTCTCTGGGAAATCTAGGATTCTGCATCTGGTAGATAGGATGTTTTTCCGAATCGCAATCACTTGATCGTTCACCTAGACGCGTAGGACCTAGGTGCCGATACAACCTGTACCGCCGACATATTATGAAGCTGTGTACACGTCGCTGTCGCTCGCCTTATGCGGCCCGGCGCTGTTCGTTGGCGGGACCTGCGGCAAGCCCGCAGAAATGGGACAACGAGCATGATAATTCAAGCGTTCCATTCGGGGCATAGAGCTTGACTTGCCCCTCTTCGTGAAACCAAACCAAGCTAAAACCCATCAGTCCGAATCGACGCCCGCAGTAAGAACCGTTGCGAATGAGAGTTGTCTCCTGGATCGCAGTCAGAGAACTATCCGAACCCGTCTCGTGAGCAACGAAAGCGTGCAATGAATTTCGAATTGAGTCGGCGATGTTAGTCGGCATGGGGTCAGATTGATCCATTTGGGTTGTTGGTCGTTCTCTGGTCTATCGGCAGCGGTTGCCTACCTTTACAAGCTAATTCGGCACAGACCCTACAGATTACTTTCAAGACACAAAAGGATTGGAAGCAAGTATTGGAATGAATGGCTAACCTTTCCCGTGCGGGCGACCGATGTCAAAGATGTCGAGTCGACTCTTTCGCCTTTGCGGATTGGTGCAGCAAGCTTGACAATGCATCCCCGATCTGGAGCCAAAATCGAGTGCAAGCATATCCTTCATCCGTTGATAGCCATTGCGGCATCGTCCAACTGGACGGACAACCTCGTTTCCAACACACCTGGACGCCTGAAACGACGAAGCCATGGGCGATTCTCACGATTGTGCACGGATTTGGAGATCATGGTGGACGATTTGCTGGCATGGGAACTTCGCTCGCCAGCTTGGGCATTCGCGTTTACGCAACCGATTTGGTTGGTCACGGTCGCAGCCCCGGCAAGCAGGGATGCATCAAATCGTATGAGCAACTGCTGGAGGAAGTCCATTTGAGCGTTCAGCATTCGCAATCACTATTTCCGCGTATGCCTCATTTCCTTTTTGGACAAAGCATGGGAGGGAATTTAGTTCTAAATTTGGCCCTACGTCGGCCAGAATCGATGACGAGCGTACATGGAATCATCGCTGGATCGCCGATGCTGAAATCCGCTGCCATGCCAAAAGAAAGAATCATGGACGCTGGCAGGTGGCTAGCCGAAAAGCTTCCCAACTGGCGGATCAAAGCACCGGTCGAAGTTGCGAAACTGAGCAGCGATCGACGGGCTCAGGACGCGTACCTTATGGATCGATTAGTACATCGAAGCATGTCATTGCGTCTGGCGGCTAACTTGATCGATTCTGGCCTTTGGGCTCTCGAGCGTGGTGCGTTGCTGCAGACGCCAAGCCTTTTGATGCATGGATCGGATGACACCTTGACATGCCCGGTGGCGACCCAAATGTTTGCGGAATCCGCTGGCTCGATTGCAACCTTTAAAAGCTGGAGCGGCTGTCGTCATGACTTGCATGATGATATTCAGCGTGAGCGAGTCTTCGCCTTCATGACGCATTGGATGAAGCAGCATTGCATTACTTCGTTCAAGATGGCGAGGTCACTAACTGCCCAAACGGCCCAAGCCGCATAAGGCGAGCTTGTAGCGGAACAAGTCGAGCTATCCGGTGAGGATTCGCAAATCACCAATCATAACCCGATACGTAAGTGAGGGACGAACAATTCCTCGCCAACGCTTCGGGTTACCATTGCGTGGCACCGGTTTACCACTGCACCGGTTTACCACTGGGGATCATTACCTTCATGCTAGGGCGAAGGTCAATTACCACTGGCGTAAAGCCAGATGGCATGCATTGAATGCCCCTTGGGTTACCCCGCGAGACGCCCATGCCACTTTCGAATAACCCGTCTCACAATCCATTAAAGCAACAAGCCGGTAAGTGAGGGAACTGCGAAATTGTCCCTCGCTTACTCCGATTGTCACACCCAGAGTGTGACACTAGCGACGCGGCGACTGCCGCTCAATTTAATGCCGAGCTGAGTAAGAACTCACTTGGTCAGGTCGAACTTATAGACGTTTTTCGACGCACTCGCATCAACCGTAGCGGTGAACCCGGACTTGCTTGGGTCGCCGTACTTTTCTGGTATCGGTGACACTTCTTTCTTGGCTCCTGGGAAGCCTGGCATTTCTGGAACTACATCCGGGACAAACTTGAAGGAAACGTTGTAGCTGCCAACCTTGGCACCGTCCCCTGGCGATTGTGTTTGAAGTTTGAAATTTCCTTTCGCGTCGGTGGTACCTTCGGCAATCAGCCCCTTGCCGTCGGCTGGGTTGAAGACGACGGCGATTTTTGCCATCGGAGTTCCTTGGTAGGTGACGACTCCTCCGGCCGGCACGGGATTGTCGCCACCCCCACAGCCGGTTAGCAAACCGGATGCGCAAAGGAGCAGACACAAATGATTGATGCGATTAAATAACAAGACCTTATCTCCAGGCAGTAGACGTATGACGGAATTCAGAAACATTCAAAAGAAAGAGGCCTAGAAACGATGGATTCCAGGCCTAGATGTCTTTGTCGTCCTCTGGCTCCGCGAGAGAACGACATCGACTTTCGTGATCACTTCGTACAGTAGTTCAAAAAACTACTGATCATCCGAGACGACTTCACCACTGCTGATAGTGGCATATGCACGGTAGGTTCCAATATCTATGTTTTCACTTACGAATCGAACGCTGGCATCCCCCAGGCCGAAATTCCCACCGCCCGTGTGCCTACTGGCGAAGGAGTAGTTATTTGGCCAGTCACCGATATTCTTTGGTCGCTTTAAAACGACGTTGAGCGGCATGGAACAGGTTGCGGTGACAGCATTGGGATTGTACCACCAGTTCCACTGGCTATGGCCTGGCAGGGCCTCACCCATTGCGTAAGTGTTTGACGTGCCGTCCGTCAGATCTCTCATACGCGTCACCGGATTCGTTGCGTTTTGATTGGAACAAAGGATCCCGTTGCCCATATTCAGGCCATCCGTGTTGCCACCATTTCGTCCACCTGGCGTAGAAACCGGTGAAAAGACTCCCCAAGCCCAGTTGCTTCCCGCACAAGCTTTGTAATTGGTCACAGCCCATGTCCCAGGGGGGTTTATATTAACGTCGGAACGGTTGCCCAGGCGGCCGTTGTTATTTTCGCTATCGGATGGGCAAAGGTAAGCCGCAATGACGGTGTTTGCGGCTTGCTGGTTTCCCAAATGACTGGGCGTTGTGCCCTGTAGCCCAACCTTGAAGTCAATGTTATTGAACAGCGAGGACTGCTCGATTTGCGGCAAAATCATCTGCAACCAGCTCTTGCCAGTATTTGCAATTCCTGGTCCACCGGCCGAACCTCGATTTGCACTGTTGATAGGAAATACCCTGAACGTGTCATGGTAATTGTGAAACGCAAGACCAAGCTGCTTCACATTGTTGGAGCATTGCATCCGCCGAGCTGCTTCTCGCGCCGCCTGAACGGCAGGGAGAAGGAGCCCAACTAGAATTCCAATGATTGCAATGACCACAAGAAGTTCGACGAGCGTAAAAGCAAGCCGAGGTCGAATGTAACTACGACGCATGAGAAAAATCCTTAACGAAAAGAAAAAAACGAAAAACAGACTCTATTCTTGGAACGAAAAATCCAAGTGGAATGGGTCGAATTGCCACGCAAGGACCACTTCCAGGCTAATTAGTGTAACATTGAGAACCCGCACGGGGGGATTTGTTTCTAATTTTTGGAAATTTTTAGAGAGATTCTGAGTACAAGGGCGACGTTAGTCCGAAGTTGTACGACTCCGATCTGTCCGACTGTCCGATGACATTTGCGGTTCGAATCGCTCCATTCTTTGCAGTCGCAAAAATCATTCTGGCGAACGTCGGCAGTTCGGCAACTCGTATCACAACCTCACGCCCGAGGGCAAGCAACTCGCGGAGGCCATCGATGCCTACAAAGTCGAGTGCCGCCGTCGTTACATTACAACCGATGAACTGCTGCGGGTTTTGTCCGATCTTGGATACAAGCAGATGGATAAGGGCACTCCATGCTGGTGATGTTCCTTCTGCTATCGCAGGCAGTAGATGGCATCGGAGGATCGAACCAGCAGCGATTGATTTGCGATCGCCGGGGTCGACCAAAAGACTTCGTCTGCCGAACCGATCTGAATCTCAGACTCGACCTTGAACTCGGACGTCGCACTCATTACGAGAAGTTTGCCCGATTCGTTGATCAAGTAAATCGTATCTCCCACAGCGACCGGACAGCCGGCTGCCAACGTTCCACCTGGCAAGCGTGCCCGAAACAGCTCTTTGCCGTCCCGTTTATTGTAACAAGTGGCTGTGTTTCCAAAGAAATAGAGCCGTTCGCCAATCACAATTGGCGAAGGCATTCCGGCTCCGCTTTTGGTATTCGACCAAAGGATAGCCGGGCTCGTTTCGGCCCCATTGGCAAGTGTTAAATCCCCCTTCTGTCCAGGTGCTACAGCCATAATGGGTGCTCGACTACCAGGGCTAGATGTACCCATATAGAGTCCGCTTTTGTCGGCTACCACGGAACAAGAAAAAGAAGTATCCAATCCCCCGACTCGCCATTTTTCTGAACCCGTTTGCGGATCGTATCCGATGACCATACCCTTGCCCGCAGCTACGATTTCCATCGCTCCGTTGTTCATCCAAAGCACGGGCGTGCTCCAGGCAGTTCCGGCGGATCGATCGGCTTGCCAAAGTGTTTTTCCATCTTGGGCGTCCATGCAAACGAGCTGAGCAAACTCGTCATTGTAGAGCTGAACGAACAGCTTTCCCTCGTACAGTACTGGCGATGAACCGGTTCCAAAGTCGTTCGACAGTTTCTGAACGCTCAGTTCCTGTTTCCAAAGTGGCTTTCCGCTGTGATCATATGCAGCCATCGCGCCGACCGAACCAAACCAAACGTAAACCGCATCGTTCGAGGCTGCTGGAGTTTCGGTTGCATACGTGTTGGATGCATGCTTGCCGTATTTGGGGATCGCTTCGGCTACGGTCTGCTCCCAAAGGATACTGCCCTTTTCGATGTCGAGGCAAATCAGTTTCCATTGAAGCGGGTCCTTGGGGGCTGGGGCTCGGCCCATTGTGCTTGGATCCATTGCACCCGCCATCATTCCTTTCGGTCGGTCGGGCGTCTTAGAGACAGCCGTCGTAACAAAAACCTTGTTGCCCACAACCACAGGTTGCGACCAGCCGGTCCCTGGCAATTGTGTTTTCCAAGCTACCGACGCCCCATTTGGCGATGCCTTGAGAGGTTCTCCAGCGGACACGCTCATCGCGAGCCCACCTCGAAATTGGCTCCAATCCTCAGCGGATGCCGCAGACAAGACAAAGGGAACAATCGCCGCAAAGCCAAAGAATGGAATGAGTTTCATGAGGGATACGTCGCTTGGGTAGATGGGAAAAAAACAAATTCGGGAAGCGCATGATAGAATACCGGTCGGTCAAGCGGGGGGGGCATTAAGTATTATTCCCAGCTTAAGGCGATCGGCAGACCAAAAACTACCACGTAGCACAGGCTGCCAGCCTGTAATAGTCTAAAAAGAACAGGCTAGCAGCCTGTGTTACGGGTATATCTCAAGCTGCCGCTCGCTTAACAAGCTGCAGATTGGAAACACCCTGCATTAGAATCAATGTTAGTGACAAACCGAATGACTGAAATGGGAGGCATAACACCCGCAACAAAGCGTCTACCCTTGATTGCCGCTTTGCTAAGTCTCATGGGAGGCCCAATCGGTCAAGTTTACGCGGGGCGATTTCGACGAGCCTCGTTATGGTGGATTTTTGAGCTTTTGCTTTCGTTTGGTGCAGCGGTTGGATTGGCACAAACGGGCGTAAGCCAAGGGTTATTCATCGCAATCGTCGGAATTTGTCGCCTGCTTATTTGGGAGGATCATCGATGTGTTTTTTTCTTGGTGACAATCGATTTTTTGCCGCCGACAGCAGAACGATTGGCCCAATCCCTATGGCGGATGTGGTTGGTATTCCGAACAACTTATTCTGGTCTCGCGACTACAGCTTCAGCACCAATCGTGGCCCCCTAAAAGCTACCGCAGGCAAATTCAGATGGGACCGATTCGGAATGTCCTTTCGATGATTCGGCCCAAAATCGTGCGAAAGGCGCCCCTAATTGATCGTTACAGAATCTCAACGACGCCCTCTCCGATTTGTTTTTTCGCGACGGCAGCAAGCTGCTTTAGCGGTTGCATTTGTTCCGGTGACAGAAAGGAATGATTGAGCCCTTGCATGTAGCCTAGGGCCTTGCGAGGGCGCTGGTCTTGTAGCCAGATCTTGACGAGCAACAACTGGATCGAGAATCGGTGCTCGTCGAATGTCTCGATGTGCCGTTCCATCAACGGGATCGCTTCGGCGTAACTCTTGGCTCGAAGCAGGCCTTGAATAACACGGTATAAGTCGTTTTGCTTCCAACCGACCGTCGCATTCGAGGCGGCGATACGATTCTGAAGCTTTACTGCTAGCGAAAACTCACCTTGATCAATGGCTTGTTCGACTTGTGCTTGCAACTGCCGGCCCTGTACCCCTGGATCCGATACCAGGTTTGCCTTGATGTTCTCGGCATGGAGCTTGGCAGCGGCCTTTTTCTCGCGGGCTCGAACTTGGTCGCGTCCAACCGTGGACTCGCCGCCAGTCTTTCCATTCAAAAACGAAAATAGATCCCAGCCTTCGCAATCCACGTAGCCCAATCGAACCATCCCCAAACCTATTGGCAGCGCCACCACAAATCCCATAATGTGCAGCAGTTCGGAACTCATGGTAAAACCTTGAAGCCCAAAGAAGATTAGTTCTTGGGCTAAAAAGAAAAAACCATACATCAAGATCGAGATCTCAAACATCAACGGCTGCATGCCGAACCAACTCACAATGGTGAATTCATTGGCTGGTGCCCAAGCCACGCAGAGCGCCAACAGCCCGAAAATCGCCGCCGAGGCACCGAGTGCTTCTCCCTCCCAACCGATCACGATGGAACTCAACTGCAGCACGAAGCCATAAAGAGTTCCAATACCCAGGTACAATAGTGAGAAGAGATAGGGCCCAACTTTCCCCTCGACGATGAGCCCGAAAGCCCAAAGAAAAACCATGTTCCCAATCAGATGCATCCATCCCGCGTGCATGAAGTTGTTCGTAAGCCATTGCCAAGGTTGAAAGGTACCGAACTCGACGGAAAACGTCGAAACCCAGCCACCTTGCTTCTTTTTAGGCTTCAACGACTCAACGAAGACTTGGATCGCTTCGTCGTTGTTGTTGAATCGCTGGAGTTCATGATCTAGCTCATCTTCGTTTTTGAACACCTGACCATCCGGAGCTTGCAGAGAAACGTCCGGAGGCGTTGGGTTCGCACAAAAAGCAATAAAGCACACGACATTGATGACTATCATCGCTACCGTTGCGATTGGGTAGTGATAGATCGGAGCATCGGTTGAGATTGGAATCATAGGCTTAGTTTGAACGGCGTTGGATTCTCTGAAAGTACTCCGTATTCTAGTTCAAATCTAGTTCAAACTTGGTTTTGATTCCTACCACGAGCTTTGTGTCAACTGGTAAGCCGTAGAACAGGCTGCCAGCCTGTTCTTTGATTGACAGCCCTGGCAGCCCTGGCAGGGCTATCCTACGAAAATCGGCAAACCATTGTCGTTCAGGGCCCATTCAAACCGAAAGTGAGTTCCATTTACCTACCATCCTCGATTACCTACCATCCAAGATTGCTCGAGATTTGCTAGAATTAAGTTTCCTTGTTCTTTCCGTCCTTTTTCAACTGCAACCGCAACGCCGTGACTACCAACACGATTCGAATTTACAACACGCTCACGAAGAGCAAAGACGTTTTTCAAACAATCCAACCAGGCAAAGTCGGCATGTATCTTTGCGGCCCGACGGTCTATGCAGAAGCGCATATTGGCCACATGGTCGGGCCTGTCATTTTTGACACGATTAAGCGATTCCTCGTTTACTGTGGTTATGAAGTGACTTGGGTCGTCAACATCACCGACGTCGACGACAAACTGATCAACAAATCTCGCGAAAAAGGGATATCCATGTTCCAACTCGCGACTTCCATGACGGCGGATTATCTTGCCAATCTCCAGTCGCTGGGCGTCGATCAAATCGATCACTTGCCCAGAGCGACAGACAATATGGATGAGATCATTCGATTCGTTCAGGAATTGATCGAAAAAGATTTCGCATATGTCAATGGAGGGGACGTCTTCTTCGACGTATTGAAGGATAGCGAGTACGGTCGCTTGAGCAACCGTTCGGTCGACTCGCAACAAGGCGAAGGAGGCGATGCCGCTTCCCGTAAACGTTCGCCTGGAGATTTCGCACTTTGGAAATCAGCCAGAGCCGATGAGCCAAGTTGGGCAAGCCCTTGGGGACTCGGTAGACCCGGCTGGCACATCGAGTGCTCTGCCATGAGCCGCCGTATTCTCGGCAAGACATTCGATATTCACGGCGGTGGTTTGGACCTAGTCTTCCCGCACCATGAAAATGAACTAGCACAAAGCCGATGCTGCCACGGACAACCAATGGTGACTTACTGGCTACACAACGGTTTGATGCAAGCGGCCGAAGCCAAAGGAAAAGTGGGCGGAAAGAACGATCGCGATGAAGCCACCCATGTAAATCCCACAGGCGTTTCTCCTGCGCTGACCAACAGCGCCGAAACCAAAATTTCGCGTAGCAAAGGTGCAGGTGGGTTGGCCAAGTTGATCGAAAAACACACCGGCGAACGGATTCGTTTCTTCCTGCTGCGTTCCCATTATCGTTCTACAACACTCTTCGGAGACGAACAGTTAGCCGAGGCAGGTGCATCCCTTGAAGCGTTTTACCGCTTGATTCAGCGCTTCGAAAGGATCTCGGGACTGTCGTTCTATGACGCGACCAGTTTGAAAACCAACAAAACTCGAAGCGAGTTCGTTGCTCCGGAATCCAGCAACGAAACCATTCGCGAAGTCGTTCGCTTGCGAGAGGCTTTTCTGACCAAGATGGATGACGATTTCAATACGGGTGGCGCCACCGGTGACCTGTTTGAAATGGCTCGTTCCTTAAACCGATTCATCGATTCGGAACGGCTTGAAGAAGCAGTGGGTCGCACGCAACCTAACCTCGACTTGTTTGCGCAGGGAATGGGGATACTCAAAGAGATGGGTGCCATTCTAGGAATCTTTATGAAACCTCCTAAGCAGTCCAGTAACAGTGAAGACTCGACCGAGATTCTGGACGGATTGATGAAGCTGCTCATCCAAGTAAGAACCGAGGCAAGGACCAAGCGTGATTTCGCGATGTCCGATTCGGTACGCAACGGCCTCACCGCTATTGGCATCACACTGCAAGACGGCAAAGAAGGAACGACCTGGTCCATCGAGCGTAGCTAAAGCGATTGCGTTTTCCAATCCAACCGGGGCCGGATGACTGGGCCATGCCAGGATCCGGTGTACTCTTGACGCATCGCCCCCGTGTCATGAACCAAAAACGACAAAACCGATTCCTGTCGCAATGATGTCACGCCAACCTCGGGACCAATCAAGACGCTGATGAAATAACGTGTGTCATTGAGGAAGTTCGCAGGAATGCGGCATTCGCTGCGATACATGCCGCGCGGATGCGGTTTGCCAAACCAAGGATCGGGCGAGACGCTCATCGAGGGGGCGTTTGCCGACCAAAATACATACGCTCCAGTTTCGTCCTTGACCTGGATCTGAATACTGACTTTGGCATTGTTGGACAAGACTTTGTAGTCGACGGCGACCACGATCTCTCGGTCGATATCGACTTCGCCGGTCGGAGCATCGATTCCATTGCCTCGGACGACGACGGCTTGCAACCGGACTTCGCTTGAACTGGGTGCCGATTCATCATCCCCCCAACTTCGTCGACCACCCCCGCTTTGAGAATCGGACAAATACTGTTCAATGATGCTCTCGGGTGCGCCATCTGCCACGATTTTTCCGCTTTGCATCAACACGGCTCGGCGGCATAGATTTGCTACCGCAGATAGATTGTGCGAAACAATCAGAATGGTTCGACCTTGATCGCCAAGCTGACTTGCTTTACCTAAGCACTTGCGTTGAAAGGCTTGATCGCCGACGCTGAGTACTTCGTCGATGATCAAAACATCTGGTTCTAAATGCGCAGCAACCGCGAAGGCAAGTCGCACCGCCATTCCGCTTGAATAGCGTTTCACGGGTGTGTCTAAAAACGAATCAATCTCCGCAAAGGCAACAATCTCGTCAAAACGGCGCCTGATTTCGGTCCGAGGCATCCCCAAGAGTGCTCCATTGAGAAAGACGTTCTCGCGGCCCGTTAACTCAGGATGAAAGCCGGTGCCAACCTCCAACAAACTACCCACCCGACCTCGCACACCCACCCGGCCTTGAGTGGGCGTCACGATGCGAGAAAGTATCTTGAGAAGCGTGCTCTTGCCTGCTCCGTTGCGGCCAACGATGCCAACGATATCGCCTGTCTGAATGGACAAATCTATGTCTCGCAATGCCCAAAACCATCCATCCTCCAACTGCTGCGTGGGAGAATCGCTGCGAGAACTTGGCTTGCGAGCAGGGGATTGGCGTAACCATTTCACAACATTCGACGCAATCGCTTCGGTCAGTCGACCGTATTCATTTGCAGTTCCCAAACGAAATCGCTTGCATACTTTATCTAGGTGAATCGATTCGATGCTCATCGCTAGATCCGATCTGCGAGCTGTTGATCGGCATGTTGGAACCACGACAGTCCACTAAAAAAAACGAGGGCCGTGATGGCGGCAGCTATCGCCATTCCAACGCTACTCGGCAGCGGTGTCCCCATGATTGCCCATCGAAGCAAGCCCACACAAGTCGCGATCGGGTTGGCTTCGTACAACCATAACCATTTCTCGCTGAGCACATGCCGAAGGCGTTCGACATCGTACACAATCGGCGAGATGAACATACCCAATTGCATGACAAACGGCAGTGCATACCCCACATCGCGATAATGAGCATTGAGCGATGAGAGCCAAGCGATACAGCCCGCGCAGAACACAATCAGCCAAGCCGCGATAGGAATAGCAAGCCAAACCGTGCTCCAAACGACAGCGGTCCCTGTCATCCAACAAACCGGTATTAGCAATAACGAGCCAATCAAAAAATCAAAGGTCGCACACAATAAACTCGCAAGCGGTAACAAAAGTCGTGGGAAGTAAATCTTGGTTACGACGTGGCGATAGTTCACCAGCGAACCTGTGGCGTCTCGAAAGCTGCTCGATACCAGTTGCCAACAGAGCATCCCAGTCAAAACGATTGGCGCATATGCAACGTTGGAACTGCCTGCATTCGTGCCCAACACGGAAAAGAGACCCATGAAGATAAGCATGCCCATGATGGGTTGTAGCAAGACCCAGAGAACGCCCACCACAACTTGTCGATATCGAATCAACAAGTCTCTCAGAAAGAAGCTGTAGAGCAACTCTCGCATTCGCCAAACTTCGCTCAACTGGCCGAAACCAAACGAATCGGTTGGGCCATAGTACTGCATCGTCGGTATGGGTTCGTCATCGCTGGCTATCACTTGATTCTACATCCGTTCTACGGTCCCAATACCCAAAAGCTCTAGACCTTTTTTAAGTGTCAAGCCAGTCAAGTCCGTCAACCTCAATCGCGACAAAACGGTTTCCGGCGACTCGGCTTTAAGCACAGGACATTGTTCGTAAAAACTGCTGAACATTCGAGCCGTCTCAAACAGATACTCGGTTACCATATTGGGTAAGTAGTCGCACATCGATTGAGTCAGCATGTCTTCAAACCGCAACAATTGCAAGCCAAGGGTCAACTCGGGTCCCGCAACCAAATCCAGCATAGCCGAATTCAATTGGTCGGATGTGGTACCCTCGGACTCCGCTTTGCGAAGAATACTGCGCGTGCGAGCATAGGAATACTGGATGTAGGCGGCAGTATTGCCCTCAAGCTGAACCATTTTGTCCATGTCAAAAATGTAGTTGCTAGTTCGATTGTGGCTTAGGTCAGCATACTTGATCGCACCGATTCCAACGGTTTCTGCGATGGTGCGTTTCGCTTGTTCGGTAAATTCAACACCTGAGCTATTGAGGCGGTCCGGATTGCAAACCACTTGCCAAGCCCGTTCGACCGCTTCGTCGAGCAACGATTCCAAACCGACCACCGTTCCCGAACGCGTCTTGAATGGCTTCCCATCGTTACCTAATACCGTTCCAAAACAGACGTGATTCAACTCGGTATGATTGATGCCTATTTTGCGAAGCACATCAAAGAGTTTTTGAAAGTGTTCGCTTTGTCGATGGTCGACAACGTAGAGCGACACGTCGGGTTCGAACTCGCGCTCTCGGAAAACGGCCGTGGCGATATCCGTGGTCGCATACAGATAGGCGCCATCTTGCTTGCGAACAATCATCGGTGCTTCGTACCCGTCCAGGAACAAGCAGATTGCACCATCGCTTTGCACCGCGAGCGATCGAGCAAGCAAGTCCTCAACCACCCCGGGCAACAAATCATGGTAATAACTTTCGCCGTATTCGTAGTCAAACTGAACATTGAGTCGGCGATAGACGCTATGAATCTCGGCCTTGCAATTCGGTAGAAAGTCTTCCCAAAGCTTGATGTTTTCCGCATCGCCTTCATGCAGCTTGGAAGTCTCTCTGAGAACGCGACTGTTCAAGTCCGGATGCGCATTTGCAACGGCTAGAAACGCTGGGTTATGCTGAGACTCCGCCACAGATTCTTTTGCCTTAACAAGTTCGTCGTGGGCTTCTCGGACTTGGTTTTCTGCATTGGCCACTTCCTTTGCCAGCTTTTTATCCTTGGGGGATGCGTCCGATTTCTGCTTCGCAAGGGCAACTTTTTGCTCTGCTTTCGGTAAAGCTAACTCCAGCTTCGGAATGTTCCCGAGCGCATTTTGGTAGCCGATGATGTTTTGGACCATTCGGTAGAGTCTGCTCAACTCCGCCACAGGAGCCTTCGCGAACGCATCGTCATCGCGAAAGTGCTTGTAACCATAAATGATCATTCCAAACTGAGTTCCCCAATCGCCGAGATGATTGTCCGTTATGACATTGTGCCCTAGGAACTTGAGGATCTTGGCGATCGAGTCTCCAATGACGGTTGAGCGAATGTGCCCAACGTGCATCGGCTTGGCAACGTTGGGCGAGGAGAAGTCAATGACAACCGTCTTGGGGACTGCGACCTTGGTAACGGCTAGACGTTCAAGGTCCGCAAATGCTTCGGTCAAGCAAGCAGCGATCCATTTGGGTGAAAGCCGCAAATTGACATATCCCTGTCCCGCGATGGTAACGGACGAACAGATGTCGGAAAGGTCGACTTGAGAAACGATTTCTTCGGCAATCGCCAACGGTGGTTTTCCAAGCTTTTTTTGCAGAGGCATGGCAACGTTGGCTTGATAGTCTGCATGCTGAACTTCGCGAGATGGAACGATTCGGTCAAGCGCGGCAAGCAAGGCAGTTGGGTCGTCGATCCACGCAGCCAAAACAGGGGCGAATCTCGAACGGATGAGTGATAATACTCGCATTAGGCTGCAACAAAATAGGTTTATTCAGGGGTTCAAACGTCCAGAAACATATCCCAAGACCACGAAATCTTCTAGCCTGGATCGATTCTGGAGTCTAAAGCCGGCAATTATTGATCGACGTTTCCAAGATCGCCAAAGCACCCAAGGACTCAAGCTTTTCCATTATCGGAATGATATCGCATCGTTTGACCATGGCGCGCACTGCGCACCAAGCCGTATCCTCTAAGCTCGTAACCGTAGGCGAAGTGAAGCCGGGCGTAATCGCCTCTGCTGCCGCCAGCTTCGAACGAGGTACATTGTACTCGAGCAGCGAATAGTCTCTCGCGATTACAACCCCTTCCAATCTCCGAACAATCCTATCGGCCGTAACCGTATCACGGCAATTGGGGCTCTGAATCAGCACGGTTTCATATTGTCCAATTTCCGTCAAGATCCGCAATTGATTCGCCGCCAGCGTACTACCTGTTTCCACCAAGTCCACAATTGCGTCCGCCACTCCCAGCGAAATCATAACCTCCACCGACCCGTTCAACTTGACCAAATGCACCGGTGCATCATGTTGATTAAGAAAGCGTTGGGTTGTGTTCGGAAAACTGGTTGCGATCCGCTTCCCCTTGAGTTGACTCGGTTTCTCGATGTCGGAGTGCGTTGGAACACAAATGGCCAATCGGCATCTCCCAACCCCTAGTTTCATGCGGACAACCACGTCCGCTTGTGCTTCCTCGACGAGATCGCTGCCGGTGATCCCGAGATCGATGGCCCCCTCGGAACACAGCGTTGGAATGTCATCCGTTCGAAGAAAGGTTATTTCGGCTGGGATGCTGCTGACTCGGGCGAACAATGAGCGGTCCTGGCGGCGGAAATTCAGCCCTGCCTGCAAAAGCAATTCTGTGGCCAGTTCACTTAAACGGCCTTTGCTTGGGATTCCGATTCGAAGATGGTTTACAGCAAAACTCACGAAACTTTTTCCTGTCCACGTTGGAGTTTTTCTTGCAAGCCAGACACGCCTTCTCGGCGTTCTAATTCCTTGCGCACATCATCGACCGCAATGCCGCGACTTGCCAACAGGACCCACAGGTGATAGATCACGTCCCCGGCTTCACGAATCGTGTGCTCGCGGCCAGCCTCGCCGGGTTCGGCCGCTGCTTCGATGACTTCGTTGGCTTCCTCAAGTATCTTGCTTCCGATTTTCGTAACTCCACCCTGTAGGAGTTTCGTGGTATAGGAGCCTTCCGGAAGTTCAGAAACTCGGCGATGAAGTTCAGTCATCAACCGATCAAAAATATCGTCAGCCATTGTGGAGGGGGTTGTTGGTTGGTGAAAGTCCCGGCAAGAAAAGGTTTCTGAATTGCGGACGGCACACAGAATGTGCCTGCTACCATAAAATCACAGATCTGGGAGTGCCACCTTGTTTCAAGCAGCGCTCTGCAATTCTCGATCACTTGCAACCGGCACCATCCGTGCCTTGCTATCGAAGCGTCTTCTCATCTCGTACCTCATAATGAGCATGTAACGCGACAAGACGTTGTGTCGCGATTGACTGGGCTCAAAGGCCTTGCCCAAAGGACCCGCCAAAATCGCAGGCAACAAGATTAATTCGGCAACTACGCCCGCAACCAGAATCGTCAACATCAACCAGCCAAAACGTTGTGTCGGCGTAAACGTGCTGAAGGCAAAGACAGACAATCCTAGCCCGCTAATGCAGGCCGCTTGCAGTGTTGGTGTTGCGCATCGCTTGTAGCATGCCACGATCGCCTCTTGACGATTACCGGTTTGCTTCAAATCGCCGCGAAACCACGACAAAAAGTGAATCGTGTCGTCGACCGCAACGCCCAATGCGATACTTGCCGACATCATGGACCCAATATCGATCGGGATATTGAGCCATCCCATGGCTCCAAAGATCACCACAACAGGCAACACGTTTGGAATCATTGCAACGAACCCAGCATTGAAGCTCCGCGACACAAACATCATCAGCGGTGTGATCGTCAAAAACGACCAAAGGGTGCTCTCGACTAAACTCTGCAGTAGTGCACGTTGCGCCTTGTAAACGATTGGGACGACGCCTGTGTACGTCGACGCAACCCAACGCTTAGGAGAGTTCGGATCCACTGCTTGCAAGTCGATCACTTTGCCAAGTGTCACACCCAAGGTTCCAATATCCTGATCCGAAAAGGCACCGGTCAACACCACCGCATCAAAGTCGCTCAATTTCTGGAGTTGGACCAACGGCAAGGAACTCGGATCGATCGAGCCCCGCGTAACTTTGACGCGGGCTTTACTTAAAAGGGCTGAAATCTCGTCCGATCGAAGCTTGGATTGGCTCGGTCCATCGGAATCCTTTGCATCCGAGGCGGCTGGATCCCAAATCATCACTTCCTTGCCAGTAAACTTGTTTTCACCTGTCCACGCAGCGATCTGCTTCAAAATGCGGACGCGATCACTATGTGCATCAACGATCGGAGCGACCGCATCACGCAACTCGTGCACGAACTGTCCGTAGTCGACACCCTGAAAGGCAGCAACACGCAGGCTGATTCGCCAAAGCTCCTCACCCGTCTCCGCGTCGACTCGCAGAAAACCGGAGCGCATGAACTCATCGCGTTTGCTCTCAAGGGCTTTATTGTAGACAACGCGCTCAAGATACTTCTGAGTGCTGACCCCTTTGGTTGGCAAGCTTGATGCAAAGGTGGCGGCAGACATGCTGCGTCCAACTATCTTGGAACCTTTGTCGCCAAAATGGTTGTTGATCGTTTCTTGGATTTGAACGGTCGTTTCCATCCGTTCCAAAAACGACAGTCGGGTTGGGTCATCGCCTATCGCTGGCTCATCCCCTTTGGAACCGTCCAGCTTTGCGTCGTCGGACCTTGCCTCCGCAGTTTTGGCGATACTTTGCGGATCGAACTGGATGACAATCTCAAGCGGAACCAACATCCCTAAATTTTTCTCGAGCCAACGATAATCCTTGAGGATTCTTGCGTTGGAATCGAACAACTCCAGTAGATCGATACTTGTTCGAGTTCGCGACAGCCCAAATCCAATGACCGCTACGACGAGCACGCACGTGGTCGCAACTCCGAAATGGTTTCGGACGATGAAGCTCGCGATCGTGCCCCAAAGTTTTTCTGCCTTCGTTTCGGTAGGCACGTGAGCAATTTCAGCCTTTTTGGATCCTTTACCGGTCGATGGCGTTGGAGCCACCACCCATTTTTTCGCGTACCCAATGATATGCAAAGCCGCCGGGAGCAACAAAAATAAAATCACGTTCAGGATCATGACTCCTGTGGCAGCATAAAAACCGAACTTTCGAATCGGAGTTAGCTCCGACGCACACAGCGACAACAATCCGATGGCGGTGGTGACTGAGCATAAAATGGCTGGCTTAAGCGCGTGGATGACCGCTCGTTCGGTCGCTCCAGACAGTCCACCTTCCTGGACCGCGTCGCGATAATAATTGATGAAGTGAACCGCACCGGAAATCGCAAGCACATAAACCAGGGAAGGCATCGAGAGAACAATGGCATCGACAGTCTCGCCGGTGGCCCAGATCATTCCAAGAGACGCCGCAGCGCTTGTTACCGAACAGAAAAACACAATGAACGTCAAAACGACGCTTCGTAACGACCACCATGCCAAGCCAAGCCCGATTAAGCCCGAGAACCCAGCGAGCCGGACGAGTGTCTTTTCGCCTTCTTCATCGATCGATATGTTGTCGACTGGGGGCCCGCCCAAGTGCAAATCCGCGTCTGCAATTCCTGCCTGTGCAATCAATCGTCTCAAAACACCCGGCGGAACATTCGGCCGAAAAATTCGCATCTGGCCGTGACCGAGAATCGGCTTCAGCTTAACTGTCGTTTCTGGGTCGAGGGACACGATAACACAGGTCTGTCGACCATCAGGTCCCAGAATCGAACCCTTTAGTCGCTCAATCGCATCGGGATAGGTTAAAGGATGAGTTCCAGACGTTAGTTGGTCTAGGAGCTGCCGGCCCGTGGAAACGCCTTTAAAGTATTTTTTCGCTTCAACCGTGTCGAGGTTGTTGGGATCGATGTCAGGTGGCGAAACTAACGCGGCCAGTCTTGCGATGCGAGGATCGTCCTCGCCAGCCCCTGTGGATGGCTCTTCGCCCAACTTGCAACCGTCCCAGCTTACTAGAATGAACTGGTCAGATGGAAAATTCTTGCGAAACCAAGCAAGCTCGCCCGTTTCAGCAAACGACTTCGGAAGCCAATCCTCAATTTTGTTAACGTTGCTTTGAATGGCTTTCCCAGCGCTGAAAAATGCGAAGGGTACACACGACAAACTGCCAATGAGGATGATCCATCCCCAGCGGTCGTAAAAAGTTTTCTTACCCTTAGTCGGTTGTTGCACGCTATCGCCTTTCGACTTCTTCTGGTGCCGATTTACAGGCACCATAACTACTACTGCGGCCACTCAAGTCGATGGAGTTTACTAAAAGTCGATCGATTTCGACAGTTTGAAAATCTAGGTCACTCAAAGAATCTCTTGCAAACGATTCAGGTTGAATGCAACGGGTAAACTTTGCACCCGCAGGATTCGCATCACGAAAAGTTACCGCCATAGTCCTTAAAAAACCTCGCCATACCTCCGGTCATCGTCTTTCCGGTGCTGAAGATACTAGGAAATTAGCGTCAATTTCAGAAATCTTGAACAAATCGGAACCACATCAGCACAGGTTCGGTTGCTCGCGTCGCTTCTAATGGGTTGTCCGTTTTGACAGCAAACCATGTGTTAAATGGCGAACATTGGGGAAATTGCTTAAAAGTCAGCTTTTCAGTCGCCGCCGTAGGGAGTATACTTCCCGTAGATGATCCTGTTGAAATTGAGTCTCAACTAAGTCTTGTCGGTTCGCCGATGAAAACGACGAGATTCATTCCAACGGACGATCTGGTTTCGAGTTAAGAAACTTTTTTCCAATTCAGTGGTTTATGATCACCGACTCGGTCCCCCTGCCAATCGAATTCCTGCCCTGTGACTCTCAAGGCACTATCGTGGAGATGTGCGGCCGCCCTTGCCAAGTGCAGAGGCTTGAAGAGTTGGGCATTCGACAAGGGTGCAAGGTTCGCATGGTTTGTCGTGGCGAGCCCTGTTTGATATGTATCGAAGGGCGTCGGATCAGCCTTCGACTGGGCGACTCCGCTGATATTTTTGTTGTCCCAACTGTTGAATAGTGTCCCCCATGAGCATGCGGTTGGACGAACTCAATCCGGGGGAGTCTGCTACCATCGTTGAAATTCTTGGCAACGATGTTATCGCAAGTCGGCTGATGGAGATGGGGCTCATTGACGGCGAGGAGATCAGTATGATCGGTCGAGCTCCCATGGGGGATCCTACCGAATTCTCCATCCGAGGCTATCGCCTGAGCCTTCGCAAAACGGAGTCTTCCCGCGTTCTTGTTACCAAGGGTGCATGATGCCGACGGCTACCGTCTCAGAAACATCAACCCGAACCGTCGCATTGATCGGCAACCCAAATACAGGTAAGAGCAGTCTCTTCAATGCCCTGTGTGGCCTCAATGCCAGAGTTGGCAACTATCCAGGGGTGACCGTCGAGCAAAAGGTCGGTCGTCTGACAGGTTCGAAACTGTCCATCGATGTAATCGATTTACCGGGAACGTATTCGCTTGCCGCACGATCGGCAGACGAAGCCGTCGCGGTCAACGTGTTGTCCGGCGAACTGGCTCATCAAGCGGCTCCTGAAATTGCAATTGTGATTTTGGATGCGTCCAATATTGAGCGAAATTTCTATTTGTTCAGCCAAGTCTACGAACTGGGATTGCCTGTCATCGCCGTTTTGAACATGTGGGATCGGGTAGAAGCAGAAGGTCTCACGGTAGAAGCAGAAGTCATTGCGAAACGACTTGGTGTGCCAGTCGTATGCACGTCGGCAAACAAACGAAAAGGCATCGACGAGCTTCGAAGAACAATAGAACAAACGCTTCAATCTCCACGAACAAAACCTGCTTCCGCCCAACTTGCCCGTGCGCAGTTCCCAGAAGCGTTCCATCAAGAGGCACAGAAGCTCTCCGAGTGGCTGCATTCGAACGGACGCAAGACTTCACTTTATAAAGTCGACCGACTCCTTATTGACTCGGATGGGCACTTTCAAAAATCGTTGTGCCAATCGGGCCTGCACGAAATCAACACTCAAATCGAGCAAGCCAGGGAGAGGCTTCGGGTGGCTGGTTGCAAGGTTCCGATGTTTGAGACCAAAGCGAGATACGGATGGATTCGGCAACTCATTGATGGAGCTGTTACGCGAAAAGAAACACGCTCCGCATCCTCTAGCGACCGCATCGACCAGTGGCTTACGCATCGATGGGTCGGGATGCTGATCTTCGCATTGATCATGTTTGTGGTGTTTCAATCCATTTGGTGGGTCGCAAAGTGGCCCATGGACGGAATTCAATGGATTCAAGGTCTAGCGAGTGGCGGCATTGAAGCATTCCTGCCCCCAGGCGCGCTTCGCAGCTTGTTGGTCGATGGAGTCATCGCTGGCGTGGGTGGTGTTGTCTTGTTCGTCCCTCAGATCGCGATCCTGTTCTTCTTTATCGCGGTACTTGAGGATTGCGGCTACATGGCGAGAGCGGCATTCGTAATGGACAAACTGATGACATCGGTGGGCTTGAGCGGCAAATCGTTCTTGCCGTTGATGTCGTCGTTTGCATGCGCGGTCCCAGGCATCATGGCAACGCGGACGATCGAGAGCCGCAAAGACCGCATGGTGACGCTCTTGATTGCTCCGCTGATGAGTTGCTCGGCTCGAATTCCGGTATATGTTTTGATGGTCAGTGCCTTTGTGCCCGCGATCAAGTATGCGGGTGGGTGGATCTCGTTGCAAGGCATCGTTCTGATGGGAATGCAATCCATTGGTGCCATCGTTGCAATCCCAGTGGCTTGGCTACTCAAGAGATTCCTTTTTCCCGGTGAGCCAGCGACGTTCTTGATGGAGTTGCACAGTTACAAGTGGCCATCGATGGTTGTCATTTACCAACGTGTCTGGGAGCGAGTTGTTTCCTTTGTGGCTCGCGCGGGATCGCTGATTTTCTGCACCACCATTTTGATTTGGGCGGCATGTTACTTTCCTGGCGATCACAGGCTGCTTGACGAGTCGGTCGCAACTTTAGAGCAACTTCAAAGAACACAAGCCATCGCCCCGGTATCGCTTGAGCAGACGCAAATAGAAGAAAACCAAATTCGCGAGAAGCAAATAGAAGAGAAGCTCGGTGAAGTGAATCGTCTTCGTAGCGAACTGATCGAAACTAGTTTCTTGGGGATGGCGGGGCATCGTATCGAACCTATTGTGCGGCCGTTGGGCTGGGACTGGAAGATCGGCGTCGCGGTGATTGCATCGTTTCCAGCCCGCGAAGTTATCATCGCTACGCTTGGTACGATTTATTCGCTCGGGACGGGCGAGGATGAGAAAAGCCAGAGCTTACAGGATCAAATGCAACAGGCGCGACGGCCGGATGGGCGACCTGTTTTTTCGCTGGCAACAGCCATGTCCATCATGGTGTTTTTCGCATTGTGTGCTCAGTGTTCTGCAACCTTGATGACCATACGTCGCGAAACCAACTCATGGCGATGGCCGATTTTCTCCTTTGTCTATATGACGACATTAGCGTATATTGGAGCGTGGCTCACTTACCAATTCTTCGAATCGTGGAGCTAGTCGCGATGAATACTCAAACAGGAATTGCGGTTTTAGTAGTTGTGCTTTGTGCAGCGATTGTGCTTCGTGGATGGATTTCGTTTTGGATCGGTTTGATTTGGCCGTCGGACCTCTCGAAGCTAGCCAAATCGAGTTGTCAAAGTTGCGTGAACGGTTGCCAAAAGGGGTCGAGGTCGCCTAACTTTGTTGAATTGAGGCGAGAAAAGCCAAAGTCCGCGGGTTAGTTCTTTCCAGTTAAACTATGGTTTTTGAAACAGTGTTGAGTTGATGTCGGGGTTGATCTCCACCGAAATGACTTGTCGTGTCCAAGTAATGTTGGGCACCGCAAATCGAATCTTGGTGGGTTGCAAGAAATCGCTCATCACTTGGTAGTCGTTATATTCAACTTGATATTCAAAGGCTCCGAGGACGGTCGGAACAGAGCATATGCGTCGGGTGAGCAAACCGCTTTCCACGTCAAAATACAATCGCTCATCAAAATTGCCGGACGTTTTCCTGACGATCAAATGAGCGTTGCGGTCACCGATTTGTTCCACCTGTTTGTATTCCAACATGGAACGGATGGACTCTAAGTTGAGCCCCCATGCTACCAATGCTTCTCGCCGAATTTGTTCGACCTCGTCCAACTTGAGATCAATCATGCGGTCGTTAACGCTCTTCCAAGTATCTTTACCGTCGAAGACTTCCGCAATCACAACGTTCCCATACTTCGTTACCATTCGCGATTGCCCACCCGAAGTCTGCCATAGCTCTTCTGGTTCCGATTGGCCATTCGGTTCGACACGTTGCGCGACGATATGACGCGTCTTGATGGACTCAAGTTTTTCACGACCACCTAACGCTTCAATGTGTTTTTGGAGGATGGCTTCCACGGTTGGTTGGGACGCAGAGTGAGATGGTAGAGGCCTTGTTGCAATCGTCGAATCGGTCGTGGAATCGAGCGGAGTCGTCGATGCAGCATTCGTGTTTCCACGATGGCACGTATAACACGAGACACTTGGCTTACCTTCGAAGTGCGCGGTGTTGATGCCCAGCGTCATCGTTAACATCTTGCGAGCTTCGTCCTTGTGACCCACGTTTTCCTTTGCGAAGTTAGTACCTTCATGGCAATAGCTGCAGTTAACTCCAAGGGACGCGGACATCATGTTCATGACTTTCCCCATGTGCTCAGCAGGCATAGCGGTCAGTACTTTTACATTCGTAAATTTCTCGCCAGCCGTTTGAGCAAACACACGGCAATCGTTCGATGCGAAAATCGTCGCGAACACAAGGCTGATCATTACGAACTGGAATTTGGTCGCTGTATTCATATCTCCAACGAAACACCTAACAAGGGAGAGTATTCTGGAAACGGACAATCGAGATGCAGTCAGCATCTGTCCTCGTCATGGAGCCAGAGGACGGTTGCAACATCGAGCACGAATAGGCGAGACATAGTACTGGCGTCGAGCGAGAAGTGTCAAGCGTATCGGGAAACGGCGAGGTTTTGTAGACCAGACGGTACGGAGGTTGAGATTCGTATTTACCCAACATTGGAGAATTACAATCCGAGGGACCGAATCCTAGATGAAACGCCCGAAGCAATTGAAGCGTGGATCAATGCAGTGCATCAGCTCGAACCGTTCCTGATCACACCGGAAGAACAAGCAGCGTGGGACGCCGCATCGGCACAGCAGAAGCTATGGGATAAAGTTCATTTCTTCGATCGTGTGGACCGCTTGGCGAAAGATCTTGGATGAAACGCTTTTTGCTCGATTCCAACGCTGTCAATGAAATGATGTCCAATCGAAATCCGTTCTCAAGGCAGCTTGCCGAAGCTCGACGCACCGGTGCTCGCACACCCCGGGGATTCTTCCGCTTGATACATTCACCCTGAGGGCGGTGCGCTGGAGCTTCCAGGGGAAAGGTTTGGCGAAAAGAAGACCTTCTTCTGGTCAGCGCTCAACGATTGCGGTTATGGCTACCCTGTCGCGATGGGGTTGCTCGTCCAGACCGGAACAAATTCAAACTTACTGCCGTCGAAGAGACCCAGGTCGCTGAGTTTTAGGGCGGGGATGACGAGGAGGGCGAGGAAGCTGAGGGTCATGTAGGGGGCGTGGAGCGGGCTGCCGAGGGACTTGGCCGTCCGGGTGAGGCGGACGTAGGCGGCGGCAACCTCTTCGGCGTAGCCGTCGCTCATCAGGCCGGCAACGGGGAGGGGAAGGACGTCTTCCAAGCCGTTGGGACCGATGGCGGCGATGCCGCCTTCGTTTTGGATCAGAAGATTGATCACGCGGGCCAGATCTTCATCGGAGGTGCCGATGGCGACGATGTTATGGCAGTCGTGGGCCACGCTGGAGGCGATGGCGCCGGACTTGAGACCGACGCCGCGGACGAAGGCCGTGGCGGGTGGAGCGTCCTTGTAGCGGTTGACCACGGTGATTTTGAGGATGTCACGCGATGGGTCGGCCACGGCGCAGTTCTCGTGGATGAGGGCTTCGGCCTCGCCGGCCCCGGTGATGATTTGGCCGTCGAGGGCTTCGATCACGCGGATCTTAAGGTCATGTGGCTTATTGGCGCCTACCTGATCGAGCGGACGAGCGGGCCGCTCGTCCCTGCCTTGGGGGGCAAGGTGGGGAGGGATGGGCACAGCGAAGTGGGAGGGGACCTTGGTGGTGGCGTGGAATTGGTTGGCGCGGGGGGACTTTGATTTTGGGAGGAGGGAGTGGCCGTCGCGGGCCACGCACTGACCGTCGATCCAGGTTTCCATGACCCGGAAACTAACCAGGTCGTGGAGGCGGATGAGGTCGGCGGGATCGCCGGGGCGGAGAAGTCCGCAGCGGAGTCCGTAATGCTCGACCGGATTGAGGCACGCGGCGCGGAGGACGTGAAAGAGAGGGACGCCGTGGGCGATGGCGCGGGCGCAGAGTTGGTTGATGTGGCCTTCCATGAGGTCATCGGGATGTTTGTCGTCGCTGCAGAGCATGCAGGATTCCGGCGCTTCGTTGAGCAAGGGCCAGAGCTCCTCGAAATTTTTTGCCGCAGAGCCTTCGCGGATGAGGATTTTTTGTCCGAGCGAAAGTTTTTCCCGGGCTTCGTCGATCTGGAAGCACTCGTGGTCGGTCTCGATGCCTGCGGAGACGTATTTCTTGAGATCCTCGCCGCGGAGGACGGGGGCGTGTCCGTCGATCCGTTTGCCGTATTGCTTGGCGATCTCGATTTTTTGCATGACCTCGGGATCACGATGGATGACCCCGGGAAAGTTCATCATTTCCGAGAGGTAGAGCAGTGATTTGTCGCGGCAGAGTTCCTCGATGGCGTCGGGTCCGAGGGTGGCGCCGGCCGTTTCGAAGTTGGTCGCGGGGACGCAGGAGGGGATGCCGAAGTGGATTTTGCAGGGGGTTTGGGTGGCCAACTTCTGCATGTAGCGCACGCCCTCGATGCCGAGGACATTGGCAATTTCGTGGGGGTCGGAGACGGTGCCGACCGTGCCATGGATGACGGCAATGCGGGCGAATTCTGGCGGGGTAAGCAGGGAACTTTCGATGTGCACGTGAGCGTCGATGAAGCCCGAGCAGAGGTAGCCGGGATCGGTGACCGATGGGTCTTCGCGGACGGCGACAATTTTGCCGTCGGCCATTTCGATCACTCCCGGGAAAATGCGTTGGTTTGGGATGTCGATGATTTGGCCGCGGAGGTGCATGGTTCGGAGCGTTGAGGGTTGAGAGTTTGGGGTTGAGGGAAACGAAAGGTTACCGGCGGTCATATCAGTTGGCTACGCCTGTCTCGCTGGGGCACGGCTGTCCGCCGCGGTGAAGCGAACACTTTGGCGCGCCGGTCAATTTTTCGAGGCGTCGTTCGGGGAGTCGGCCAGCACGCGATACATGGGGCTTGCTCACAATCTGAAGACTTCGGCTTTTCGAGTGAGAAGCTGCTTTGACACGGACGGAGCTTTCGGAGCTGCGAAACGAATCATTGCCGGTAAAGGAAAAGCTTCGGGGGCCAACTACGGCGAAGCCTTCGTCGATCGAGTTTGGGAGTCGCTGAATAGCTAATCAGCCGGTGCGTTTCGGAAGCGAAGCGTTCGTTCGTGTTGATAGTCAAAAACGAAAACTCAAAGATTATCCCGAACACGCAAGAAAACTTTGGGCGTCGTTTGATACCACGACATTCGAGGCGGGGATTGCGTTGCAAGACGTGGATGGACCAAAAGTCCTCCAGTTGATTGATTTCTCTGTTTGTTTTGACAAGCTGGGGATCTCGCTACCGTCCGACTAGGTTGGAATTCTGGGGCGTCTTTGTGATGAACAACTTGTTGTCGCGCAGCCGGGTGGGCGTTACGACATTACGAATTTGGGCGCGATCTTATTCGCCAAGAACCTATCTGATTTTGGGCGATTGGGGCGCAAATCAATTCGTGTTGTAAAGTATGCGGGTGACGGTCGATTCGATATTGAGCGGCAATGGGAGGATGCCCCGGCAACTCGTGGATACGCAACGTCATTTGAAGCTGCGATCGCGTTCGTCAATTCACAAGTCGAACAAAACGAACCAATCGGGCAAGCGTTGCGCAAGCAAATCAAGATGTACCCGAGCATTGCCATTCGCGAGTTAGTCGGCAACGCGATCATTCATCAAGATTTTTCGATCCGAGGTGCCGGGCCAGTGGTGGAAATTTTCGACCGAAGAATTGAGATTACCAGTCCGGGCAAACCGTTGCTTGATCCGATCCGATTCATCGACGGCCCGCCAAGGTCTCGCAACGAAGCGTTGGCAGGTATGGCTCGTCGATTGAAAATGTGCGAGGAACTTGGAGCCGGAATTGATAAGGTTATTAGTGCGGTCGAATTTTTTCAACTTCCACCCCCGGTATTTGAGACCCCCGTTGACTCAACGAAATCAACATTGTGGGCTCACAAATCGCTCGACGACATGAGCCGTGAAGAACGGGTCAGGGCCTGTTTGCAGCATGCCTGCCTTTGCATCGTGACGGGAGTCGAAATGACGAACGCTTCCGTGCGTAAGCGGTTTGGGTTGGACGAAAATCAGAGTTCAAAGGCATCGCGTATTATTGGCGACACGGTGGACGCTGGGCTAATCAAACCGGTGGACGCTGGAGCAGGACGCAAGTACATGCGATATGTGCCAGAATGGTGCTAAATGGGGGGATTCTCATTTCCAATCTAAATTCCAAAATCGCTTTCCTTCAAAACAGTTTTTCCGTAAGTCCTTTTCTAGAAGCTACTTGCGGCGAAGATTCTTATTTTCGCTCGTTTTCACTCGGACTCCGTGCACGATTGAGACGGACACGCAATTTTGCTGTGTGCACGTCAGGCAGACTGCAACTTAGCGAGCAAAATCACCCCAGAACCGACCAAAGTTTTTGCGTGCCCAAGTCAGACATCGTCGAGCAAGATTATGCAAGCGATTTTGGATGAGTTGGAGAGCATTGAGAAGGAGATATTCAGTGGAATGAAAGAACTGAGAAAAATGATCGAGAAGTAAGGGGAGGCTAAGTGTCACAGTCACTATCAAGTATTCTGGTTCATGTCGTGTTTTCGACCAAGCAACGAAAGCCGATGATTAAAGATTCTGAACGCGATGAGTTGCATGCGTACACTGGAGGAATCGTATCGCGATTGAATGGAACATTGTTGCGAGCAGGATCTGTTGAAGATCATATCCATTTATTGGTGGCGCATCCAAGGACGTGTGCGCCGGCGGATCTCATTCAGGAGATAAAGACGGGATTCTCGAAATGGATCAAGACAAAAGGGCGAATCTATGAGTATTTCCATTGGCAGAGTGGCTTGCGTTTTCTCCCCCTCGCCCCGCTTCGGCAACGCTGTGAAGCATTTTTTCCTTCGATTCGCTACCACTGGCTTTATGCCAGTGGGGCGATAATTGGTGGCTACTAGCCGCAGAGACGGGCCATGGCTCTCCACCGGTTT
>JAIPFP010000263.1 GCA_021736575.1 Pirellula sp.
TTGCGGCACGGATCGGATTCAGGTCGACATACATGCTGCACGCCAAAAGACCGGCTTCGTCGGTAATGGCTTGTGCTTTGAAGCGACCTTCCCAAAAGTGGCCAGTTACTTTGTCTTGGAAATTGGCGAGGCGAGCGATGGGTTCGCAGAGAGCTTTCATAAACCAGGACGGATCGGACAAACGCAATCGAATCGCTTTGATACGTTCGGCGTCGTTGGCCAAAGTATCGACTGCGGTTGTGGTGGGGTCAGCCAAATGTTCATCCATTCGCTGTCCAGGAAAAATGCGGAGCCATCGCAACGCGACATCCTGGTCTGACCATTCACGAGTAATGTCGGGTCGAGTCCGAGCGACGATATGGAGGTGATTTGAGAGAATCGCATAGGAAAGGACATCGATACCGAAGACGGAAGCGAGTCGTTCCATGCGCGAGCGAATCCATTCCCTTCGATGGGAATAGTCTTTTCCGGTTGCTTCATCGAATCCAGCCAGAAAGGTCCTTCGAACGCAACGCTGGATCAGGTGGACGATCCCAACTTCGTTCGGGTCAAACTGTTCAGCACGGGGTGTACGAGGCATTTCCAATCTCCTTTGCAACGATTGTACCGTCGGCAAGTCGCCCTGTCAAGTTAGGTGCCAGGCACCTATGTGAGGAGCGTTTGTCGTCAACATGGGCGGAGTAATCGTATTCACCACCCATTTGGTATCGGGTATCTACGCGAATTCTAAACATGCAATTCTTTGCTTCTTAACATAGCGCGATAACGGATCGCATGTTGACTTTACTCGCGGTCCTTTTGAGGCTGGAACGCCCTTAGTGTCCAAATTGGCAATCCAACGTTTGCCACCAATTTGAAGACTTTGTGAAGATGCCTCTCCAAGGCTAGCACCCGTTTCTGTCGCCTCTACAATCCCAAACCATTGAGCTGAAAGCTGGGAACTCAAGCGACGGCTTTGCCTGGCATTGAGTCTCAGTCGTTCTTTGTTCATCGTCGAACAGCAGAACTTAGGCGGTGCTTTTATTGTGTTAGGGGTTTAACATGTTGTTTCAGTTTGGGAAGAGAGTTAGGGCTGGCTTTACGCTAGTCGAGTTGTTGGTGGTTATTGCCATCATCGGTATTCTGGTTGGATTGCTTTTGCCCGCTGTGCAAGCCGCTCGTGAGGCTGCAAGACGCATGCAGTGCAGCAACAACATGAAGCAAATTGGATTGGCTTTCATGAATCACGAATCGGCCCTCAAGTACATGCCTAAGGGGCCATACGATGGAGATCCGAGCCTGCCGGGAATGCAGTACAACGAAGCTCCCGGGCAGTACGAAGGAAGCACATGCTGCAACGCAGCGCACCCAAAAGGCTGGAGCCATTGGTTTCAAATCCTTCCCTACATTGAACAGACCAACGTTTACAATCTCGCCAATTTTGATTTGCCAGCCATCCATGTTAGCCGACCGCCAAATTACAACGGCGAAGATTCGGTTGCTCGTTCACTCATCTCAACGTATTACTGCCCATCTCGTCGGGCACCCACGGGGTACGGGTCCGCTTTGTTTGGTCGCTGCGACTATGCCGGTTGCGCCGGTTTTTATCAAGGTGAGGTTCACGAGAATTTGGGGGATATTCCTGCTCCACCACTTGGATTGAGCCCAAGACGCAATGAGAGAACAGTGGAGAACTGGGGAAACGTTGGTGGCCGCAAAGGATACATCACTTGGTCCGCACAAGGCGCTAAGCGTCGAATGGCCGACGTAACCGATGGAACCTCCAATTCAATCATGGCCGCTGAAAAACACTTGCCTGCATCGAGACATGGTTTAGACGGGGGCGACAACGAACGCTGGAACAACGCCGGTTGGGATGAGTGCGTTCTTCGATACCATTTCCCACCTAAGTCCGATTCGGATAAAAACGTGTATTGGTTCAACAATGCGCTAGGACCATTGGGAACAACCGGTACGACATGGCGACGCTATTTCGGCTCAAGTCACCCCGGCGGATTGAACGCTACATTCGGTGACGGTTCTGTTCGATTCTCGTCCTTCTCCGTCGACCCACTGGTATGGATGCGAGCCTGCGTTATCGACGACGGAGTCGTGTCGGAAGCACTCGAATAAGTCTTGTTGTTTGGTCCGCAGTCGATAGCCGAATGCCATTCACTTTCGGTTCGATCAAGTGTTTTGTAGCGGAGCGGCGCGAGCCGCCCGGTGAATTGCCAAGTGATGTTCGAATCTTCACCGGACAGCTTGGGCTGTTCCGCTACGAAATAAGCGTTCGGTTCGCGAACGTTACTTTTTTCTTAAACTTTGAATTTCAATAAGGGTCCGTCGGTATGTCTGCAAGAATTTTGGTTTGTTCTTTATTTGTCTTTAGTTTTGTAAGCGGATGCGGTAGTTCAGAAACTGTCATTCCAACAACAGAGCTTACTGCGGAGCAAAAGGAAGCCGTCAAACGAGAGGATGCGGCAGTGGCTGACGAAGAGAGCCAAGGAAAATTACCAAAGCCGAAGGCAAAAAAGTGAAGACGACGCATTCTTGTTTTTTCAGATACCCCATGTCCTAACCATGCAGAAGTGATTGCCAATGTCTACGAAAAAGAAGTTCTCGCTTCATTGCATTTTGATCGCCTCGGCTTGTTGCTTCGAGGTGGGTTGCGGCACCCGAGAATCGTCGGATGGTAAAGTCAAACAAGCAAATAATGGTGGCGTCCAATCCAATGGATCGGAGAGTTATCCGGTGGCGATAAATCCTCAATTCGGAAATTGGAGTCGTTTCCAAGTTGGGACCAAGGTCGTTCGCAGAAAAGAAGTCACCAATCCCAACGGAACCGTGGTCGAAACGGAAACGCTTGTTCTGACCGACAAGTCCGACACAAAGGTTGCTGTCGAAAGCCAGACGCTGGTGGAGCGACATGATGGAACGCGAATCGACAACCCATCACAAACCTTTGAGTTTGCCGCAACGTTTCGAGTTCCACCCTCAGTCAGCCTGGAGCAATTCCAATTGCCATCGCTCAAGGCAATACGGACCGGAACGGAAAAGGTAGTTTTATCCGAGAAAGAATACGAAGCAGATGTCTTCGAGTGGACGGAATCGAACGAAGCAGGACCGATGAGCGTCAAGCTGCTCTCCTGTGACGACTTTCCCGGTCGAAAGATACGCCAGGAGATGTTCACTCAGAAAACCGATACTCGCAGCATCGAGAATATCGTCGCGGTTGATTTGGTTAACAGTGTTGCAAAATGACTAGCTACATCGAAACAATTTCGTTGCGTTTGGGCGTCTTATTGGCAAAACCCATCTGCTGAAATTGCTTCGCTAACGCAAGCATCTGAGGCAACTCGCCGTGCACTAATCGTATTCGACCGGTGCGCTCGACCGCTCCTCGCAATAGAAACTCAAAATCAGAATTCGGACTTGGATCTCAATAAAACCGCTTCGATGCAAAGGCCGGGGCCGAAGGCCAACAGGACACACGAACTGGCATCTGGTTTTTCCATCGCCAGCTTCTCCAAAATGAATAAGACCGTCGGGGAAGACATGTTCCCAAAGTTCTCCAAAATGGCTTGAGAGGGTTGCAAGAATTCTTGTGCAAGTCCGAGCGCATTGCCCGTTGCCTGAATGATGCGAGGTCCACCCGGATGAATGGCCCATGCACCGATGTCCGAAATCTCTAGCCCCTGATTGTTTAACCAAGTCTTGAGCTCAATCTCGAGGTTGCGTTCGATGACGGCAGGCACTTGGGGATCGAGACTCATGCGAAAACCGTAATTTCCAATCGTCCAACTCATCAAGTTCGTTGTATTGGGTATCCATTTGGAAAATGTCGAAGCGATGGTCCAATTGGCTTGATCGACTGTATCCAAATAGGCCAAATCTTGGTTGACCGCTTCCACGTCTTCACGTCGTGTACCAATGACGATGCTAGCAGCTCCATCGGCGAAGAGTGCGTTTGCAACGAGCTGCTGGGCGTCGTCTGTGTACTGCTGATGCAGACTGCACAGCTCAATTGCGCCCACCAATACGATCGCAGTTGGATCTGCTTCGACAATGGCTTTGGCTGTACGAATGGCATTGAGAGCACCGTGACAACCCATGAAGCCGACGTGGGTTCGCTGAATATTCAAATCGAGGCCCAAAGACTGTATCAACGCGATATCAACTCCAGGCGCGAAGAAACCAGTGCACGAAACCGTAACCAAATGCGTGATACTCGATTCAGCGATGCCAGAACTCTTAATCGCTTGCACGCAAGCTCGCTGCAGCATTGGACCAGCGTGTTCTGCAAAGACCTTCATCCGTTCTGATGTCTTTGGGCCAAATAGCTCCGTGTCGCATGACGGCCTGTAGAAGGATTGTCGCTGCGACAGCGGTAGTTCTTCCGGGCCGAGAAGCACACTTCCGCGCCGCTGAACTCCCGATTTGCGATAGAGTGCTGGCAGTGCATCTCGCCACCTCACGGATAAACCTAATTCTTGGGCGACCAAGGCAGCTTCGTTCTGCGAGATCGAATGCTCGGGTGTCTCCGTTCCTATACCCAAGATGCAGGCTTTCGTAGATTGCTTCGGAAGCACATTGGCGGCGATATTGAGGCTCATTGAGTTGTCTTTCGAATAATAGTTGCGCGTAGTGGCGGACACCAATTGCAAGCCCGCAAAACCCACGCCGCACCACGAGGTCGTCGGATTCGGCTTGCAATCCAACGACAAGTTTTTTGTTTTTGTATTCGTTGCCGAACTGCCCAATCGCTCCATTGATCGGCCATGCGGTCGTTCCATTCTTTGTACGCTATTTCGATCACGTGTGGCATCACCGCTTCGGCGCTCGCAAGTGCCCAGGACATTCCTTCTCCCGTAAATGGCTCGACATATCCAATCGCGTCTCCAATCAAAAAGACGCATCGCTCTACGACTCGCGAGGAATTGCGAGTCAAGGCCGGTGTTGCCATCCATGGACTGAATTCAGGCCATTGAATCCGTGGAGCGTTGCATTCCTCGAGAATTCCACCAACAACTTGTTCTATGCCACCCAGAGTTTGAATGCTCGCCGGATCGATGGCGGCTGCAACGTCCACGTGACTGCCATCCGTACTACAAATGCCTGCATAGCCATTTTTGCCAACCAACATATGCAACCGATTGCCAACATACGCCGCAGCATTTGTTTCAGACAGCATGCATTGTACTCCGATTCGAGAATCTTCATGAACGACGGCCGGCCAGTTTGTCGGATTTTTGAGCGGCGATCTGGTCAGTCCACTTGCAACGAGCACACACTTTGCCTCTACGACAACGGATTGGTCTTGCTTCTGGATGCGGACCGATCTCGTATTCGATTCAGACGCGATCAGGCTCCCCTGTGCAGAGTCAATGAATTCGCAACCTTGCGTGACGGCCTCATCGACGAGTATGGTGTCCAATGTCGAGCGCCGAACGCTCATCATGGCGGGGACCGTCCAATTCACCGAGGTCGCAAGGATTTGCAAATGCATCGAATCGATGCGAATTGAGCCTGCCAACTCGACTTGGTTTAGCACACCCAGTCGTTTGAGGGACCCTTGAGCGCGTAGATTCAAGCATCCGCCACAGACCTTTTCGCGAGGAAAGGGCTTGGCTTCGACCAGCAAAGTTTTGAGGCCTTGCTTGGCTGAGAGGATGGCAGCAGACGCACCCGCAACGCCTGCTCCGAGAATGACAACATCCCAGGTACAACCTTCTAGTTCAGCCAGTTGCAAAGCGCTCGGCAGATGGTTTGGCCCAGCTTTTCCACGATTATTGAGTATCACAGACGGCTATTCTAGCGTATCCATCGGATAAGTGACTAGCGGGTGGGGTGCTCGTGGTCCTGGGTTTATCCCTGGCGATCGTTTCCTTCACGCTAGGGCGAAGGTCACAACCCACAGGCATGCATCAAATGGTCCGCGTCGCCAAGCGGTACTAAAGGTCTGTGGTAACTTCCATGATTTCGTTCATAATCGAATCCGGTGCAACCGATTGACTCGTCGCGACCGGTTGTCCGACATCGCTTGGGTTTATAGGTCCATTGCTCACCCGATCCTTCACGGTTACTGCCTGAGGATTGTCTCGCGGTGTAAAGTGTCGACCGCGTTGATACGCTGCCTGCAACATATTGGCATCCAACGCTTCTTCGGACAGATTGACCTGATTGTAACCAAGCAGCGAGCCTTTTTCTCGATGGAAATCACGCAGAGCCAAATTGTAGTCGATCAGAGATCGATACAAAGCGCTGGTGCTAGTCGCAAGTGACTGCTGAGCCTGCAGCAAGAACGTAAGGTCGTCGAGGCCTTCTCTATTTCTGCGGCTAAGTGCATCCACTCGCGCATCGTCTGCCTCTTTCCGATTGTAGTTGGCCTGAAGTTGCATATAACTTCGTGAGATTTGGCGAGACGCGTTGCTCAGATCATGAGAAATTCGAAGCTGCTGCTCTGTCAATATTTCCATTTCGCGAGCCAAACTCAATTGGGCATGCCGCATAGCAACAGACGCTTGTCGCAGCCCTACATTGTAGGACCAATCGAAGCCAGCTTGCCATTCCTGAAAATTTCCTTCGGTAAGGTTTTGGGTCAAACTAGCAAATTGATTGTCGGGATCGCGGGCTCCGACGAGGTGATTTCCCAAACCTCGCCAACGATACTGCGTCAATACGTCCAAACGAGGGCGACGATTGAGTCTCGATGCAATGAGTTCTAGTTCCCTGCGTTTGATTGTCCACTCTTGACGTCGAATTTCGACTCTACGTGTCAAGGCATCGCCCAAAGCGGCATCCCAATCGATTGCAACTTCAGCCCCGATCGGCTTATCAATGGGTTTAATTAACCTGCCATCCGTGGCAGGTAGCCCCATGACGTATCGCAGTCTTTGCTCGGAATTGTACAGACCTTGTGGGCCTGCTAACGCATCATTAACCTGCGACTGAAACAGATAGAAACTCGAGCGGGCTTGCGATTCCGAGGCTATGTCACCACCTCTGGCGCCAAGCTTTAGTTTTTCGTTGACTAGCTGCCAAGTCCGCTGCGCACTTTCACGCCCTGTTACTTGGACGTCGAGAGCTCGGTAGGCAAAATAGAGTTCCCAGTACGCGCCCTCGACATCGCTGATTAGTCGAATAACGCCTGCTTCAAAGTCCGCGAGCGAGATGTCCGTGTTGATCCGCCCGATCAGAATCCCATTGTACTGACCTATTGCAGCGTTCGGTCCTGCGATGCGGTTGTAAGTCGTTCCAGCCCCTTGCATCAAAGGCTGGCGATACTCTGCCTCGAGGAAGCCGACAAAGTCGCTTCGGTACAAGCGAGCTGGACTATTGTTGTTATCGTAAACAACGTTGGCTCTTAATGCGTATTGTGCACCTGTCGCCGTTCGCTTCGTGATTGCATTCGTGTAAGTACCGGTGGTCTGTTGAAAGCCAAGCGGCAGAAACGGGTTGCCGAGGTTGTTAAACGGGCGATTGTTCTTTTGCCAAAACAATTGCGACGTGACTTGAGCATCAAAGGCCGCCAAGGCTGCTTGTGTGCCGGCCTGTGGATTCAATTCCGTCAATGCAGGGTCGTAGTGGGTCGGTTGGCCTAGTGGCGTCGAAACGACGTTGCCCCCAAGATTCCGAAATACGTCGCTGCTCTGCAGGGCACTTCGAATCGCTTCCTGCAGGGTTAGATCATAAGTTGGCAATTCGTTCGGGTTTTGAACCGCTAGCGGCATGGGCGTTTGCATGACCGCCGGCTCGATGGGAGCATTGACGTCAGGATACTCAATCTGCGTTACAAAGTTCTGGAAATACGAAACATCAGAAGAATCTCTCCAAGCTCGAAATCGCTCAGTTTGCTTGCAACCTGCGAGGCATGTGGCCGCAATGCATCCGCTTGCAATCCATTTTTGAAGTTTTGTACGTTGTATCATGACCTGTCCGTCCGTTCGCAAACCAGTAGGCTGTCGCATCGTAAGAACCTAAGCTGGAAAACCAGCATTCGGCTCAAAATCGAAATGCTTGCAAACCGGTGGCAATACAAGCAAATCTGTTAAATGACGCTCGATCCTCGCAAGCGTCACAACGGAAAGTATCGGACTATCGTGCACAACCGCTCTATCAATGACCTCACCACCAGCAAACAATGCAAAGTCACGCTGGCAAAACAAGCAAATTAGAAACAAACTTCGCAAGCGGAAAAGTTTATCAATGGCAGCGTTAGAATCCCCCGCGTCCTTAGGCGAGCAGCAGGATTAGATGTACCCGTAGTACAGGCTGCTAGCCTGTGTTTTGAATGTCGAACCAGGCTGGCGGCTGTACTAAGTGGTAGTTTTTGAGCTGCCGATCCGGAAGGGCGGGGATCATCCTAAGAGCAGTAAAATACCGCAGGCTCGACCTGCGGATTGGTTATGCGTTCAGGCTACATGCACCCCAAGCGTCCAGAGAGTAGCCTTTTTAGCCGAAAAACCTGGACGAACCGCAGCACAATGCTTCGGGATTCCACTTCGTCGTCCTACCAAACCGACAAACCGATGTATTTTTGAAAGTGGAGTCGCACTCAAGCCTGTTTCTGACTAAAATCTGCACTCGATTCGCAGAATCAAGGCCGCTTGGTGAAATTGGCAGACACGCCAGACTTAGGATCTGGTGCCGAGAGGCGTCGGGGTTCAACTCCCCGAGCGGCCATTTGCAATATGCTTAAGTGTAGGCACGAGGTGCCAGTCATTTCGTGCGAAATCTAAGCGTCCAGAAGCAGTTTCTTGCAGACCTTGCCTTCATTTTGGGTTGCCCGCTCCGGTCGACCTTGGTGTGCATAAACAAGTTTCCAATGATCGACGCCTAGCATGTGCAAAATGGTGGCGTGCAAATCATGAACGTGCAATCGATCTT
>JAIPFP010000264.1 GCA_021736575.1 Pirellula sp.
TTGAAAGCGACTGCATATGAAAAATCTTCCTGTCCATTGGTATGAAGGAGCATTCCTTCGGCCTCATCACTTTCAAGCGGCCGACCGCTTTTGGACAGAAGTCTTTCGTTCCTCGGGACAGTTTGATAATCCACACAACTATGGGCTTGTTTCTCTTGACTTTAGTCGTGAAGCGCTCGGGAATCAACAGTTTGAACTGCGCAGCCTTCGAGCCCGAATGCGCGACGGCACCTTAATCGAAATCGGGGTGGGTGAGGAACCCGATCGATTGGACTTGGCAAAGCATGTCCAAGAGTTGACTGTGAACAAGAATTTGCAAGACGCTTTCGAGACTCAATCCACGGTTCGCGTATTCCTCGGAATTCCGAAAACCCGACTGGGAAGAACCAACGTCGGAGCAGTCGACAGTGATAACGTAGGAGAGTTGCGGTATCTCGAAATGGAAAGCAATCTTCCCGATGAAAGCTGGGGGGGAGACGAACAGGAAATACAGTTGCTCCGCCTCAACGTGCAACTCCTTGTCTCAACACAAGATTTATCGGGTTACGAACTGTTGCCAATCGCTCAGATCAAACGAGCCAGCGAAGGTGAATCTGCTCCGGTTTTGGATGCACAGTTTATTCCGCCTCTCATTTCAATCGATGCTTGGTCAGGCCTAAGCCGAGACATCATCCGCGCAATCTTTGACGTCATCGGCCAAAAGATAGAAGTCCTTAGCCAACAAGTCATCAATCGCGGCATCGGATTGGACAGTCGAGATCCTGGCGATTTTGAACGGCTGCATATGCTTAGTCAGCTCAATACTGCCTATGGCGCACTGTCCATTCTCGCGTTCGACCGAGGGGTTCACCCACGGGTCGTTTACATCGAGTTGTGTCGTATCGTCGGACAGTTGTCCATTTTTAGTCCGGACCGACGGGTAACGGAGTTACGGTCCTATGACCATGAAAACCTCTATGAGATTTTCATGGATGTCAAGATTCGGATCGAGCTACTGATCCATGCTGTCCGAGACTACGAGGTTCAACAACGCTATTTTGTCGGAGTAGGTCACGGCATGCAGGTTTCTCTCGACCCGCGTTGGTTTAACTCGGATTGGCAATGGTTTATCGGCGTTGACAAGGGTGAGCTTACGCAACGTGAATGCCTTGAACTCTTGTCACCGGGACAACTCGACCTAAAACTCGGGAGCAGTCGGCAGGTCGAGTTCTTGTTCAAGCAACGCGCGACGGGCGTTACGCTCACACCGGTTGATCGTCAGATCCGCGCGTTGCCGGGACGGGCGGACTGGGTCTTTTTTGAAGTGCCGCGGCAAGAAACGCCAGCTTGGCGCGACGTACAAGAAACGCAAACTCTTGCCATGCGTTTGAAGGATTCCTTGATTGCGAATCTCGACCGACTTCAAGGCCAGCAGACGCTTGTGGTCGCGGCATTTGGGCGCAAGATCGCTTTGAAATTTGCTCTCTTCGCTGTTCCAGCCCAAACATGACACCCAAACATTCGTTAGCCGTTGATCCATTCTTGCTTCATTCGTTGGACTTGCTCGATCGCATTTCGTCTGGATTGGAGCCGAATCCTCAGGAAGAACGCGTAAGATTGCGTGCCTATCTCGATCAAGGCGAGGCCATCGTCGGAACGGGGCGAGACTGGCATCTCTCCAGCTACGCTCTGATCGCTTGGATCGATGAAATGCTCGTTGAAGCGAGTTGGGCTCATCGCGATTGGTGGAGCAATAACGTGATGGAGCGAGAGCTATTCAACACCCGCGAATGTGCGGAACGTTTTTTTGTGAACGCAAAGGAAGCATCGACACTGCCTCAGCGAGATGCGCTCGAAGTCCACTATGTTTGTGTTATCCTCGGTTTTCGAGGACTCTACAGCGAACCATCCATCGCGATGATGATCAGCGAGAACCTTGGTTTACCTTCGGACATTTCGAGCTGGGCTAAACAAGTTTCCATGTCCATTCGACTAGGGCAAGGCCGGCCAGCCTTGAACGGTCCGTCGCGCGAGATTATCGGAGCGCCACCCTTGCCTTCCAAAAATCGCGTCGTGTGGCCATGGTTGTTTGCAACCATTCTCGCCGCCTGGTGTGTCATCTACCTTGTTTTGCATTTACCACACTAAATTCAAGCGATAATCTTTACGTTGGGAATCATTGGATGAGCGATCTGAGTGATCCGGAAAACCAAGAAGATGCAGACGAGCCACGCCTAGGATGTCTCGCGAGAATCATCCCTGTTACCACTCCTGGATGCGCAACCTTTCTGATGGTTGTCTTTCTCTTGACAACCGTAGTAACCGTTTGGATTGTCTTCCGGCTCGATCGAAACAGTATTCCATGGCGACACTCGTTCAGTTGGTGGCGTATTTTCACCATTCTCGCGCTGGTCGTGGCGATACCGATTGTCCTCCACAAAACCATTCGCCTTTGGCTTGAGGGGTTGCCCATGTCATTTCCCGAATTGGATTATGCATGGCGTGCAGGCATACAATCGCTTGCAAAGAATGAATTGTCCGTTAGTTCCGTACCGGTCTTCTTGATCACAGGCTCAAGCGGCGAAGCGCAGGAAAAGGCGATCATGAACGCGACAGGCATGCGATTTAGCGTTGAGGGAGTACCGCAAGGACCTGCACCAATCCATTGGTATGCAAATTCCGAAGCGATTTATCTCTTCTGCTCGGATTCAAGTTGGAACAGTGCATTGGCTTCGCTTCGAGAAGAACTTGCGGTGGAATATGCGTCTTCTGCTATCAGCGTCGAGTCCCCGGCATTCGCTCCAACTGGTTTTGATATTCCAGAATCCTTTTCCAATCCCTCCCCGACGCGAGAACCCGTCCCGACCATTCCTGCCCCGCAAAACCCAAACATGCGTGGCACGCTCGAACTCGATAACTTTGTCAACGCGAATGTTGAACCGGCCAAGCCCCAACCGACCATAGCATCCTCCTCTTCCAAACCAGGTCAAAGTCCTTTCCGTGGAACATTAATCCTCGGCAATGAATCGCCGACCGCCGAATTGATATCCCAAGTGGAATCAGCGCCACCCCAACGTGTGCTCCAGCAGACCTATAACCCATCACCGCGCGAGGCGTTGCGTGGCCCTGCCTCTTTCTCAGCCGAAAGCAACCCGCTTAGCAACAAAAAACCAGTTTTGGTCTCGCATCAATACTCGACGGCATGTCTACAGGAGTTACAGTATCTGGGCCAACTCTTGCGTCGAGAGCGACAACCACTTTGTCCAATCAATGGCGTGCTTGCTTTGATCCAGTTTGAATCCATCCATGCTTCTCAAGCGGAAGTGGACGAGCTCAAGAAAGCCATTCGAGTCGATCTCAATACCATTCGCTCTGCCTTCCAATTGAGAGTCCCCGTTTCCGCTTTGATCGTCGGCCTGGAAAAGGAACGCGGGTTCCGTGAACTGGTGTATCGCGTTGGCAAGGAACGTGCGCTCAGCCAACGATTCGGACGGCGATTCGATGTTCAAGCAATACCAACAACGGATCAATTGGTGTCGCTCGCAACACACCTATGCGGCGTTTTTGAAGACTGGTCCTATACCCTTTTTCGCGAAGAACAAGCATTGACTCGCCCAGGAAATATTAAGCTCTACGAACTGCTCTCCAAAGTACGTTGTACCTGGAAGGCTCGCTTGGGCGAACTCCTGGCTGGTGGGTTCGGATTCGATGCAACGACGAACGGGCAGGAATCTTCCAACCTCTTCAGCGGTTGTTACTTTGCGGCAACCGGCGACTCACCCGATCGACAAGCGTTTGTCAAAGGTGTGATCGAAAAGCTCGGCGAAGAGCAAGAATTAATCGAATGGACATCCGAAGCCCTTCGTGCCAATCAAAGGCAAAACTTTTCTGCCAAGCTTGGAATGATTGTTACGTTAATCTTGGCCGTGAGTCTGGTGGCAATGTATTTCGTTTTCAATTTTAGATAGTTCGGAATTCGCACGATCAATGCGTAAAGGATCACCATGAAAGCTGCCGCCTCGCTGGCGTGCCTGGCACCACCCATGTCCGTCAGCGCGACCATCATGGCCATGCTGACCATGCTAATCAAGATGCTGAAAAGTCTAGGGCTCGACCTACTCGCCTTCGCGCCATGCAACACGAATTGATCGAACGATCCTCATTATGGCACCATCTCCATGGTTGTTTGTGGCATCACGATGCTGATCACTCCGGCATAGGCGCACATCAACTTGCTGGAGTTGTTCAAGGCTGGGGCTTCTCGCAACAGCACTGTTGGTGAGCCTGGCACCCAAGGACCTGGGATAACCGGCATACACGGCATCGGCGTCAGAACTCCAAGGGCTGCGGCCGTTGCGGCCGCCACTGTGGGATTTGCAACCGACGAACACATGATGAACGGAGGAATGTTGGCGAACGGCTTGTTATCCATGATGTTCGCGGATGGAAGCGATTCACTTAGGACCGTAGGTTCGAGGACGAGCAAAGACGATGGTCCTGCCCCAAAGCTGCACTTCATCATTGCACCCATACAAACAAGTTGACCCATTTCGTTATTCCCCTAATTCGATTTCGTAAAACTCAAGTTCAAGACGCTCGACTTGCCAGCCAGATCTAGCTGACTCCAGCCCTGACGACGATAGAGCTCGACGAGACGTGGACCATTAACCAAAACTCCGCGTCTTCCCATAGAACCATCCAAGCGATCAAGTGGAGTGAACAAACACGAGCAATCAAAGCAACGTTTAGCAGGTCAAGCAACTTAACAGGGTGATAAGTATTTTAACAGGGAGAGCGACGGCTTCAACGGGTGAACGGTTTCGATGGACACCATGTTTTCTTAGCCCCTTAACGCTCGCAGCAGTTTAAGCTTATCCTGCCTGAATACCTGCTTTTAAATGGACTTAAAACTTGCATCTGCCCAGAAAAACTGCTTCAATAAAGAGTCTTTACGAACCCGGACATCCGTTTACGTTGGAGTTGCAAAGGAATGATTGCGCGAACTGTTCGGTTTTTTGAAAGGACGCTGTTTGCTGCTGTCTTTGTCTTCCTAGGTACCGTGCGCGCCAGCAAGGCGACCGACGACGACGAAACCTTCTTCGAAACTAGGATCCGGCCCGTTCTGGCTAGCTCTTGTATCGAATGCCATGGACCCAAAAAAGCCAGTGGAGGTTTGAGGCTCGATTCACAAGAAGGCGTAAACAAGGGTGGTGATAGCGGATTGGCAATCGAGCCAGGTAACCCACACACAAGTTTGCTCGTGCGTGCTGTCCGCAGAGATGCCGACGCGGAAATCAAGATGCCGCCCGAGAAGCCGCTATCGGAACAGGCGGTCGAGGACCTCACACGATGGATCGAGGCTGGTGCAAAATGGCCAGCCTCGCTCACCGCCCCAATCCCCAGCGACAGACGGCATTGGGCCTTTGAGCCGCTCAAACCGGTCGAACTCCCCGAAGATCCGACGCTCTGGGCTACGCAACCGATCGACCGCTTGATCGCAGTCGCTCAGCGGGAAAACGGACTGAAGCCAGTCCCGCCTGCGAGCAAACTATCACTGCTGCGCCGCGCGTATTTCGACCTGATCGGTTTGCCTCCCACGCCCGAACAAATCGACGCGTTTCTGAAAGACAACTCTCCGAACGCATTTGCAGACGTGGTCGATGAGTTATTGAGTTCGCCACGCTACGGTGAGCGATGGGCTCGCCATTGGCTCGATCTGGTGCGCTACGCCGACACAGCAGGGGACAACTCGGACTACCCCATCCCTCAAGCCTATTTGTATCGAGACTACGTCATCGATGCGTTCAACGCAGACGTGCCATACGATCGCTTTCTGCACGAACAATTGGCGGGCGACCTGATCGCCAAGGATGCACCGGAGTCCGAGTACGCACGTCTGGTGATCGCCACTGGCTTTATCGCGCAATCGAAACGCATTGGAACGCGCGAGCTAGAAGATATGCACTTAATTATCGAGGACACGCTCTCGACACTTGGGCCTGCGATCATGGGCCTGTCGATCCGTTGCGCACGCTGCCACGATCACAAATTCGATCCGCTAACCATGGAAGACTACTATGGAATGTATGGATTCTTTGCCAGTACTCAATATCCGTTTGCCGGCGCAGAAGAGGTCAGGAAACAAACCAAGTTTGCTTCGTTGATTTCGCCAAAGCAGATGCGTGAGAAGCAGGCAAGTCAGGACAAAGAGGACCCACTTGCTGGGATTCCAACGGCCTATGCGGTTGGCGAACTAAAGCCGGTCGACGTCCCGATTCAGACCAATGGAAATCCGCACACATCAAGCGGCGTTACCGCGCGTCGAGGCATTCCCAAAATACTCGACGCGGATCCGTTGGCAATTCCGTCCGGTGCCAGTGGGCGATTGGAGTTGGCTCATTGGCTGACGAATAAGGGTAATTTTTTGACAGCTCGCGTGATGGCCAATCGCATTTGGCAGAACCATTTCGGCAAATCGATTGTTCCGACCCCGTCCGATTACGGATTTCGTGGATCGCCGCCAACACATCCCGAATTGCTGGATTGGCTGGCAAACGCATTGATCGAATCCGGTTGGTCGATCAAGTCGCTGCACCGGAGCATCATGTTGTCCAATACCTATCAGCTTTCCACGGATGGCGACGCAAAAAATTTCCAGGTCGATTCCGGAAACATCCACTACTGGCGTTTCGATCGTCGCCGATTGGATGCCGAGTCGTTGCGAGACACGCTTTTGATGCTTGGTGGTTCGCTCAACCTGAGCCGGCCTGGTCCGCATCCCTTTCCTGAGCCCTCCAAGTGGCGTTACACGGCGCATCATCAATTCAATGATGTTTGTTATCCATCGGACCATCGAAGCGTTTACTTGATGGTTCAGAGATTGCACGCCCACCCCTATCTATCGCTATTCAACGGAGCGGATCCCAGCCTCTCGACCCCCATCCGGGACAGTTCGACCGTTTCCATGCAAGCGCTGTACCTGCTCAACAGCGCATTCGTTCACCAAAAGGCGAATGGTTTTGCAAACAGTCTTTTGAATGCTTTGAATGTCTCCCAAGATCGGATCGAGTCCGCTTATTTGCACGTTTTCGGTCGTCGGCCGACCGACGATGAAGTTGCCAAGTGCACAGCATTTATTGATCGCTATGTTCAGTCGCTCGAGGCAGAGGGAGTGCCAATAGATCGTCGCGAGGTGGAAGCATGGTCCAGTTTGGTTCGCGCTCTGTTCGCTGCGAACGAGTTCTTTTATGTGGATTGATTCGAACGGTTCCTTTTCCTTTGCGCACTGAATGAGAATACGGTTCCATATGATTCCTGCAGATTTGTCGAACCGACGCGATTTCTTAAGGCAAGCGACTGCCCTTTCCACCATGGGTGGCTTGTCGATTCATAATCGGTTGGCCTGCGCAGCGGCCATGAATGGCGGTCATCCGTTGGAGCCCAAGCTTGGACATCACGTCGCTCGTGCCAAGCATTTGATCCTGTTCTTCTTTACGGGTGGCCTTTCGCATGTCGATACGTTCGACTACAAGCCCAAGTTGCAGCAGGATCATGGAAAGAAACTGAGCCAAAACGAGAAGCCATTAAAAGCTTCGCCCTGGAAATTTCAGCCCTACGGTGCATGCGGCAAGATGGTCAGCGAGTTGTTTTCGAATGTCGGCTCGGTTGTCGATGAGATCTGTTTTTTGCATACGGTACGTGGCGATTCCGCAGGTCATTCTGCGGCAACTCTGGGGATGCTGACCGGTTCGATCACGATTCCTATGCCCAGTATTGGTTCGTGGCTCAGTTATGGACTGGGCACGCTGAACACCAATCTGCCCCCGTTCGTTGTGTTGGCAGCGAAAGAACCGTACAACGCATACTTGGCATGGGATGCGAGTTTCTTGCCCGGTTATCACAAGGGGACGAGGTTATTTCCCGGCTCGAATCCTTTACCCAACGTAGAGAGTCCGGTGGCATCGGTAACGCGTCGTGAGTTAGAAAGCATGATGCTGAGTGATTTGAACCTAGAGCACTTCGAGCGGCATGGTCGAGAACTCGATCTACAGTCCCGGATCGCTTCCATACAAACAGCACAGGGATTAATGCGCGAGGCTCCCGAAGCGTTTGATATTCGCAGAGAGCCGCAGCACGTTCTCGATCTTTACGGCGGCAACACGTCTGATCCGGCTTCGTTTGCAGCTCAGTGCCTGACTGCGCGTCGCTTGGTCGAACGCGGGGTACGGGTGGTCAATTTATTCGATGTTGGCTCCAATTCGAATTGGGACCATCACGGGGATATTACACAGCATGCGGGCTTGGCGAAAAACGTCGACCGACCGATCGCTGGCCTGATCAAGGACCTGCGGCAGCGTGGATTGCTCGACGATACACTCATCGTCGGATGTTCCGAGTTTGGTCGCACGCCGTGGGAGGACGCAGACCCCAAGGGGCGTGGCCATTACAATCGCAATTTCACTTGCTTCCTCGCCGGTGGCGGCGTGAACGGAGGAACGAGTCATGGATTGTCCGACGAATATGGAGCAACAGCCGTTGAGAATCCGGTGCACACGCACGACTTGCACGCAACCATTTTGCACCTCATGGGTCTCGACCATACCCAGCTTACCTATCGCTACTCTGGCCGCGACTTTCGCTTGACCGACATCCACGGTAACGTCATTCATCAAGTCTTTGCTTAATTTTTGCAGCAGCTTCAAGTTTAGGCGTGGGGTTTCTGAACAGGAGGGTGTGGATCATGAGTCGGGCTAAACCGTACGCTAACGCGTTGCGGCTGATTAGCCGAAGGGCCTTAGCCCACGGTTTTCGGTCCATGTTATGATCGACGCCTAAATTCAAGCTAGTACCC
>JAIPFP010000265.1 GCA_021736575.1 Pirellula sp.
CCTCATGAAAGACGATGCACAGAATGGTCAGTAGCAGTGGATTGGTACAAAGTTCGCGTATGCGTCCAGTCTGGTATTCGTCCTGAGCCAAAATGCGCAGCAACTCATCGTTATCGACTTGAGCGCGCGAAGCTGCTCGATCGCCAGGACCAAGCAGTTTCGCATACGCCGCAGCAAACCACTCGCGGACGAACTGATTGACTTGTGCATCGGTTAACGGGCGGACGTGGAATTCAACAAACTTGGGACCGAGTGGCACACCCGCACGAAAGTAACCTTGAAAGCGGCAAGTGACCAAGAAGCGATCTTGTGCGCGTTGTTCGATGGCCCGCTTCATCCAGCCAGATACTTGTTCGCGGGCCTTTGAATCGATGACTTCATCCAGGCCATCTAGAATCCACAGCAGTCCCGATTTCAAGTTCCAGAGTTCGTTGCCAGGCGACTGGAGACCGTCCGGAGCATTTTCGCGGTGCGTTTCCGCCAGAAGAAACTCTTTAAATCCTCCCGACTTCATGGCCAGGATTTTCGAACTGAGATTGCGGAATCGAAGCAGCACCGGCACAATCCCGGCGGGCAATCCGAGATCCTGAGGCAAACATTGACCACTCGACAATCGCCAGGCAAGTTGTCGCGCGCCGGTTGTCTTGCCGGATCCTGGTTCGCCCAAGAGGATGACACCACGTTGGCCGAATTGATTCGATTCTCGAAACACATCTCCCAGTTCGACATCCTTTTCAAATTCGGCGTGGCCTTCTTTGAATCGCCCGGTTTCACGCTGTTCCATCGAACGGGACAGCGTCGTGCGTAGAGGAACAAACGCCTCTGCAATCGGCAATTCAATTTGCAGGCTGCGGCCCATTCCCAATAGCGTCAAGTGCGAGGTTTCTGCTGACAGGCTCTCAAGGTAGTGGTCGATACTATCTGGCAGCGACGATGGTTTCACCGAACTGGTCCGTTCTCCCGGTGGGCCTTTTTCCCTCGAGGCGACTGGTTTCAGCCTTGCAAGAAACGGTGGCAGATCATCATAGGACTCACCGTATTCTATTGGAAACAACCGCCCTCGCGGTGGAAAAGAATCTTTCCTTGTGACCAACCGGTAGTGTCGATGTTCGACTCCCGCTGTTGTCTCTACGGCTTCGAGCCAACTCAAAAAATTGCCGAAGTTCGGATCGCTCAGTCCTTCGTCACCGCAACCCACAAACAGCAAACTGTTGGTCATCGCCAGAGCCTGCATAATGGCTTTCGTATGTTCGTTGTTTTTGACCGCTTCATAGGACCGAATGCCCAGCACTACCGACTCGGGTGCGTCCCAATGTCCGTGCAAATGCAACACGCGACGATCATCTCTCCGCACGACTCGAGCGACGTGGCGGGAATCTCTCCAAGTGACATATTTCAGTCCGGTCACTCTCTCGATTAGGTCATCGTAGTTCGTAGTTAGCAGCGGAAGATCCAGTGCGGCCAATGCTTCTATAACTTTAGGGTCAACAACTTCCAACGATTCAAACATCGAGCGCAGCCAGCGGGCCATCTCACCTCCACCGTTGGAGCTCAGTTTCTTGTGAACCAACTCGGCAGCCGAAAGAAGCATGTCTGGCTCGTCGTCAAGTTCGAGCTGCCCGGAGACCGATTGGCACCAGCGTTCGTTGGCCCCCATTGTCTTGCAATGTGGAATTCCTGATTCAATCAACTTGCGCCACGTCGGCGACTTGCGATTGGTGGACATGGAAACACCTGAGCCCACGACGACCACGACCTGTTTCTTTTTGATCATCGTTAAGAGATCGGCAAGTAACGGGTCGGTTGGCGTTTCCGATGGATCAGGCCTCGCTGGTTGTTTGATTGACCGCAACCGTTTAAGCTTCTTCCCAGTGATGCCCCATACCAACTTTTCGAGCCCATCGTCTGCAAAGCCACTTCGAAGATCCACCCAAGTTCGATTGCCTAAAAACATGGGCAGCTCAGGCTGGTCGTGTGCACCAGGAAGAAGCACAGGAATGACTGGGCGTTTGTCTTTCACTGCCAGACGCAACGCACCCTGCATTTCTTCGTCTTCCCAAGGTCCAAGCCCGTCCTTGCCGATCAGTACCGCCACGCTGCGTGAGTTCTTGATTCCATGTTCGAGCAGTTGTTGCCAAGGAATGCCGGGTTGCAGCTCATCTTCGTCAAACCAAACTTGGATAGGATCGCCGGACAAGTTTTGATAGGCAAGCAGTTGCTGCATCAGTTCACGTACACTTGGTTTGTCTTTGCTGTTGTGACTGAGGAAGACATCAAACTTTGCGTCGGTCATGAATTGCTTTTCGGTGCTAAGAATTACTGTGGGCGGAGGGCAGAATGAAAACTACCAATCATAAACCGATACGTGAGTGAGGGACCGGCGAAATTGTCCCTCGCTAACGCTTTTTTCAGGTTGCAAGTTCTCTGTGCTTCCGGGCCAAAGGTCCGACCACATCTTTTGGTCTTGCTCCCCTCGCCCTGGTCTCGGGGAAAGGGGCTGGGGGTGAGGGGTTTTGGACTGCGTTTTGATTGGTTTTTTGATCGTGAATTCAATGTCTAGCTGCGTTTCAGCAGGGTAAACAAATAGCTGCACCGGAAGTTGCCATTTCACAGCTCTACCCCTCACCCCCCGGCCCCCTCTCCCCGAAGCGGGGAGAGGGGGAGAAAAAGCGCTGGGATCACGCAAATCGATTGGGATTTCGAGTCTGGCGTGCTGCGAAATGTGGTAAAGATAAGCCCTTCAGGCTGGGCTATGTAAACGACCTGGGCTATGCCCCTAATCAAATAGCGCAACTTCAAAACTTACGCGTCGGGTTGGGATACGGCAATCTGCCGCTCGCCTTGCAACTCGCCGGAGTCGGACAAACCGACGGACTTCCTCCCCATCCGCCAAGTAGATTGAGTTTGCTACAATGGCGAATCCCATTTTGAAAACAACTATCTCTTGGAGACGATCCGGATGAATTCCCAGAAAACACCTCTCGACCGTAGAACGTTTTTATCCGCCAGCGCGATTGCGGCCGCTGCCGTTACCGGAGCGACGCAAGCAACGCACGTATCAGCCACTGAAAAGGCCGCCGAAAACCAGAGCCTACCTGTGCCACCCGCAGGGAAAAAGATCTTGCTCTCGTGCAAGCTCGGAATGATCACCAAAGAAGAGGGTGGCAAGAAGCTTTCGTTAACCGAACGACTCAAACTGGCTGGCGCAGCAGGTTTCGACGGCGTCGATTTCGATGAAGCTGGGATGTTTACGGTTGAGCAAGCCAGGGCAGCCGTTCAGGAATCGGGCGTGTTTTGTCACAATGCGATCAATCATGCACACTGGAATATGCGATTGACAAGCCCAAAGGAAGAGGACCGTGCGCAAGGTGTTGCCAACATCGAACATTGTTTGCGAGTATCGCATGCAATCGGCGGAAGCGGTGTCTTGATCGTCGTCGGCAGTGGAAACGATGGAACAGCCGAAGAAATAGACGCTAGGGCTCAACACGAAATCAAGAAACTGATTCCGTTAGCAGCTTCGATAGGTCAATCGATTCTATTCGAAAATGTTTGGAACAAGATGCATTACGATCACGATGCTCCGCCTGAGCAGAATCCCGATCGATTTATTCGATTTGTCGATAGTTTCAATAGTCCATGGGTCGGAATGTACTATGACATCGGTAACCACTGGAAGTATGGGCAGCCACGTGCTTGGATCAATGCTTTTGGTCGACGCGCCGTGAAGCTAGATATCAAGGGTTTTAGCAGAGCTAAGAACAAGTTTGTGGATATCACTTCGGAGGATGATGATTTGCCATGGGGCGAAGTGCAAAAGGGGCTCGACGAAATCGGCTTCACTGGTTGGACAACAGCCGAGGTTGGCGGCGGCGGCTTGGAACGTTTAACCCTCGTCCGCAAGCAAATGCAAAAAGCCTTAGGTCTCTCTTGATTCCGAGAAAGGAAACACGATTAAATCAACGAGTCGGTGAGCGAGTAGCCGAATGCAATCGCTCTCCGGGCTGTTGATTTAATGAAGTCGTTATTGAGTAAGGGCAGTACGACGGACTTCCAAGTCCGTCGATGGGGAATTCGACGGACTTGGAAGTCCGTCGTACCATTAAATCAACAGCCCGTCACGCTTCGGGTTACGTCGCCTAATTACTTCGACTTAGCCATTTTTCGGTTGGTTACGTATTGGATCAGATCATCCACGGTATCGACGTCCAATATGTCGTCGTCTATTTTGATCGAGAATCGCTTTTCAAGCTCGAACGTAAGTTCCGCCATGGCGACCGAATCGATACCGATCATAGCCAGGGAATCGTTGCCGCGAGGGGAGCCTCCACATACTTTCTTGAGGTACTCAAAAATTTGCACTCGTATTGACTGGTGCTCGGTGCTATCCATGCGGACGTTTCCTCGATGTTATTGTACAACGGGTAAGGAATTGGAATTGGCAGATGTCGGTAAGCTCTCCATTTTCTTACTCGGCCCTGCTAACTTAAGCGCTTCAAGGACTTGAGTTTCGGTGAGTATGTCCCGTAAGACAATAGGATTATCTGGAGCAGAAGCAGAATATATGGCCAAAATCGGAATCGACAAGCTATTGAGCTCGTTTAGTTTTGCTCGGATATTCGGCGGGTAGTTTGTCATGTCGGCAACCATGGGAACGATGCCATCCGACTCCAGGAGTTCTTTCACTTTCTTGGTTTCCAAAGCAACGCGCAGATTGAGTTTGCAGTTTTGGCACCAATTAGCAGTAAAATCGATCATGACGGTTTTGCCATTTGAAACCAGTGCATCCAGCTTGGATTCGTCATATTCTTGCCACGCAAGCTGATAGCGTGATGGTTGCAATAGGTAAAACGAACCATAGGTACCCAGCAAAGTAACAATCGCAGCCACCCCCCATGCTTTGACCTTGGTATTTGTCTCGGCCCAAGCGGGAACCCTCCCGATCAGCCAACACGAAAACCAAACAAACATGAGAGCCGAAAGCATTGCCATTCGGTCCTCATCCAAAAACCCGCTGACCAGGAAAACGACCGAGAGCAACATCGGAAATGCCAGAAGTTCCTTGAACGTCTCCATCCAGGGACCAGGCTTCGGCAAAAAGGAAAGCATGGATGGCTGTGCGGCGACCACCAAGTAAGGAAGTGCCATACCTAGCCCAACACCAAAGAAAATCAGCAGCACCACCCAAGCAGGCTGGCTCAACGCAACAATAAACACTCCCCCCAAGAACGGTGCGCTGCATGGCGTCGCCAAGATCGTCGTGATCAAGCCTTTAAAAAAGGCGCCTAGGTAGCCTTCCCGATTGGAAAGCTCCGTACTTGTCTTGCTCATCGCAAAACCTGGAATTGGAATCTCCCAAACACCCAGAAAACTCAACGCCAAAGAGAACATAAAGGCTGTGATAATCACTCGAAACCCAATGGCACCGAATTGCTCGCCCCAACCATATGCGGTCCCCGTATTGTACCGAATCAAAATACTGAGTAGACCGAGCGCCAAGACCAGAGAGACGATGCCCGCAGCATAGGTCAATGTGAGCAACGAGGCCGTCCTGCGATCACCCCCCGCTTCGCTCACGAATCCAAGTACTTTGAGGCCAATCACCGGCAAAACGCATGGCATGAAGTTGAGGATAAAACCACCCAGCATCGCCAGGCAAAACTTGGTCCAGATCTCGAACGAACTCAGCGTCAGCTTGATCGTCGGTCCATCGATCCATTTGGATAAATTTGGATTCTTTGCGACATCGTTAAACGAAACCGCGGTCATCGCGGCGTTAACTACTTCCGCTTTCGATTCGGAGCCGACATTGACATCAAACTGGAATCGAATCCCGCGAGGTTCATCGCAAGAGCCATCGGTGCAGCCTTGGTAGCCGATCATTCCCTCCATGGGATAAATGCCGCTGATCGCTTGCTTTGGGACTTGAAGAGGGATTCGCCACGTCACTTCCCCTTGGTAGTATTCGACATCGATTCCGCCACCGAGATCTTTCAAAATGACTTTGCTATTCGTCTTGGGACCGCCTGCGACCAAACCCGCTTTCTGAGTTAAAGCAATCAGCGTTCGCGATTCGGTTTTGCCATCATTCGGATCGAATTTATAGATGTGATAGTTCGCATCGGGTTTTGCGACGAGAACAAGATCGAATGTATCCCCTGCTCTAACCACAGATTTGGTTTGTGAAACGGTCCATTCGATAGGGCTGTTGGGTGCTCGGAACGGACCGGTACTTGCTTGTGTTTTTGCGGATGCATAGAAGCCCTTGAATTTCGCTTGTAGTTCCAGTCCGCGGACGGGAATGCACGATCGTTCACATACTTGCGAGTCCACCTTGATCTTTAAAGGAGGAGCGCCGGTGGCGATGGGTGTCTGGAAAGTGACGGGTGCAGTCCACGAAACGGTGTCGTGATGCAACTCGACGCGCACGCCCTCGAAACCTTCTTCTTTGAGCGATATGTCAAACGAGGTGTCAGGCGAGAATGGGCCGGCGAGCGTTACCCCGGGAGAAGTAATGGTGATGACAGTCGGGGCGGGACCTCCCGGAGGCTGCGTTGTGGAAAAGGTGTGATAGCCAGCATTGAGCTTGACTTGAACGTTGACCCGCCCGCGAAGTCCACCCTCCTCAGCTTCGTAACTCGCTTCGTACTCGTATGGAGTGCCTAGCAGGGAGTCGTTGAAACCGTCTCCAAGACCGCTTCCAAGTCCGAAGTCCAAGCTCTTGGATTTGGACTTTTGGAAACCGTAGACGTCGGCCGAGAGCAAAGGCAAACACAAAACCAGGCAAAGCGCCAGGAAAAGACGTGTTAAAAAGGACGGCATTGGCATTATCTCGCTTGAAAGAGTGGCAGTTTATTTTACAAGCTTGGTGGTCGATTGGTCAACCTACTGCCTAAACGCGGTGCTTGAGTCTATTCGCAAGTCGCATCAGCGTGCTGCTTGCGTCCCCCTCAGCCAATTTTGCGTGAATAAGGTGTAGCTGAGATCGATCCGACCATGCGGCATTGAGAGCCACGTCGAACTCCGATTCCGTCGCTACTAGATAGCCTTTGCCTCCGCCGTACACTTCCGGCAATTTGGAGTAATTCCAAACCGCAATCTCGTTGTATTTCCAGGTCCCTTCCTGCAAAAACCGCTCGGTTCCATAACCGTGATTATCGAGCACAATAATAACGGGATTGTGGCCGAGCCGAATGAGCGATGACATCTCTTGGCCTGTCATTTGAAATGCACCGTCGCCAACAATGACCAGCACCCGATCGTCCGGTTTGGCAACGCAAGCACCCAATGCAGCAGGTACCGAAAACCCCATCGAGGTATAATATGCAGGCGACATAAAGTCTGTTTTCTCATGGATCACCAATTCAGACGAGGCAAAGAGCGCATCTCCAATGTCGGCAATCACAATTGTTTGTGCATCGATTTGAGAATTGATGCGTGACATCATTCGACTTACCTCCAACGGGCGGTCCGATTCGATTTGGAATCCAACAGGCTTTTTAACATGGAGAGTGTCAGGAATGACGCGCTGGGCTGGTTGCGGATTTGCTTCGATGAGACGGTCTAGAAAATCGGCCAACGGTACTTGTGGATAATGGTGATACGAAATCTGAAGATGCTCGCTCGTGGCATAAATGCAATTTCTGACTTCAAGTTGGGCGGTGTAGATCCCCAAGTTGATGTCGGTCATGAATGCACCGAGCAGCAAAATGCAATCGCTCTCCTCGACGTACTTGGTGACATCGTCGCGTCCCATGGCTCCCTCGTATAGTCCGCAGTACAACGGGTGAGTCTCATCGACAACACTTTTCCCAAGAATCGTAGCAGCGATTGGGATCTTCGCCCGTTCGGCCAATTTGATCAATTGATCTTGCAAGCCGAATCGGTGGATTTCAACACCTGCAATAATCATGGGCTTCTTTGAATGGTTGATCCGTTCGATGGCTTCGCGAACGGCCTCCTCCAATGCGAGCGAATCGTACTCAATCGATGGGCGTCGATATGCGTGCGTTATCGAGGGGACGACATTGACCATGTCGCGGGGTAATTCGATATACACCGGACGCTTGAATCGATAGCAAGCGTCCAAAACGCGGTCGATTTCGCTAAACGCCACGAGCGGATCGACCAATTCCGTTGACGCGATGCAGAGTTTCTCGAATACTTCGCGTTGCGTGCTGAAGTCGCGAACCTTGTGGTGAAGCAAAGGATTGTTGATGCGTTCATTCATTCCTGGAGAACCCGTGATCAAAACAACCGGCGATTTTTCTGCAAAAGCACCCGCGACACTGTTACAAACCGACAGACCTCCAACGCAATAAGTCACGCACAACGCACCCATGCCTCGGATCCTTGCGTAAGCATCTGCAGCAAACCCAGCGCAATCCTCGCGGGTACAGCCGACCATGTTGATCGGGCTTTTCTCCAACATGCTATAAAAATTCAGGACATAGTCGCCCGGGATTCCGAAGCAGTCTTGTATCCCATAATCTTGCATACGATTGATGATGTACTGCCCGATCGACAAATCCAACTGGCCCGGTCGTTGGCTGATGGTCGTTTTATTCTCGGTGCGTTTCCCGATGGAGCTAAGTGCGTGGGACATATGATTTCCGGCTATGTGATACGTGAATGGCGATTACGGCAGGATGAGAAGGTTCGCTCATTGTAAGGAAGTTCATCCGTTCGCGGATATCCCTATCGCGACCTCCGCGCTTTTAAGGCGATCGGCAGTGCAAAAGCTACCACGTAGTACAGGCTGCCAGCCTGTGTTTTGCATATCGAACC
>JAIPFP010000026.1 GCA_021736575.1 Pirellula sp.
TCATAAAGAATCGATCGAGCTGGGCTTCCGGCAACGGAAAGGTCCCTTCGTGATCGATCGGGTTTTGTGTCGCAATGACCAAGAATGGATTGGGAAGCTTGTGCGTGACTCCATCAATTGTCGCGCACGATTCGGCCATCGCTTCGAGCAACGATGATTGCGCTCGCGGTGTGGTTCGGTTGATTTCGTCTGCCAACAGAATATTGGTAAACAAAGGACCGGGCCTAAATTCAAACTCGCTCGACTTTTGATTGAAGATGGCTGCCCCAGTGATGTCGCTCGGCAAAAGATCCGGCGTACATTGCACTCGCTTGAAAATGCAGCCAACACTGGCCGCCAACGCTCTTGCCAGCATCGTCTTGGCGACTCCAGGCACATCTTCGAGCAAGATGTGTCCGCCGGAAAACCAGGAGACCAGGGACAGAACAAGTTGTTTGCGTTTGCCGACGATCACCTTCTCAATGTTGGCAATGATCCGCTTGGACGATTCGTGAACCAATTGCGACATGCGTCGATAACTCAACCAAAAAGGAAAAGGGGGCGTGAAAGCGCAGACTGAAAATTATCAATTATAACCCGATACGTAAGTGAGGGACGAACAATCCCTCGCTAACGCTCTAACGCTTCGGGTTACCATTAAATCAACAGCCCGTTACGCTTCGGGTTGGGATACTGCAATCTACCGCTCGCCTCAAGCATAAACCAAGTGAACTGCCGTTTCTATGACCCTATGGCGATCCATTCGCGGAGAATTGCCTGAGCGCGCTGACCGCTTGCCTCGAACTTGATCTTCCTAGCAGCCTGATCGTTAGCGACTTCGAAGTGCAAACGGAGCGTGTTGCGTGGCAGTAACGCCGGAAAACGATCCGCCCATTCAATGATAGTCACGGCTTCTGAATCCATCATTTCTTCGATTCCAAGTTCAAGCATTTCCTCCTCGTCGCCGATGCGATAGGCGTCCAGATGAAAGATCGGAGGTTGGCTGGCATATTGATGAACGAGCATGAACGTCGGGCTGCTAATCGTTCGTCCCGGTGCACCCAGCGCCATCGCAAAGTAACGTGTCCATTGCGTTTTGCCAGCACCTAACGTGCCGGACAGCGCGATCGTCAACGGCGTTCGAACCATCGATGCCAGTTGCTCCGCGAACGCTTGACAGTCCACCAAGTCATCGATCGAAATCTCGGCAACGTGAAGTTCAAGGTTGGATGAGACAAGTTGAATGGACACGATATTTTTCTAGAACGCGTTGCTCCCCTCGCTCCGAATCGGGGCGAGGAGAAGAAAAATCGGGGCTCTTGCGTGCGCGAGCCATATGGTATCAGGGTGACTCTTTAAAATCCTTCTAACTGTTCTTGCAATTCTGACCAGCGCATTTCGGCGGACTCCAACTCGGTCGTCACTTGCGTAAGCTCTTCGTGCAATTTCATAGCCGCGATCGCTTCGGTCGAATGCATCAATTGTTCGTTAAGCGTCTTCTTCTGCGCATCGAGTCTTGCAATTAATTTTTCTAACTGGTTCACTTCTTTCTTGATGACGCGTTCGTCATTTGCCAAGATATCTTGCTTTTGCGCGGAAATCTTGCCTCGATCTTTTCCGGTTGCGTTTGGCTTTGCGCTGGTGTTTGGCTTTGCGCTGGTGTTTGGCTTTGCACTGGCGTTTGGCTTTGCACTGGAACTTGCGGGCGGTTTGCTTGAACTGCGAGCACCGGTCCCTTTCCGTTCGTTTTCGACGGCGTCGATTTCTTTGTTGACCATATACAAGTAGGCATCGTAGTCGCCGCGATAATTGACGACGGTTCCGTCCTTGACTTCGACAATGCTGGAGGCCACTCGCTTCATGAAATGCCGATCGTGCGATGTAAAGATGACGGTCCCCTTGTAGTCGATGAGGGCGTCTGCCAATGCTTCGACCGTCTCGACGTCCAAGTGATTACCCGGTTCGTCGAGCACGAGAATATTGCATTTGCCGAGCAGCAGCGTTGCCATGCAAAGTCTTGCGCGTTCACCTCCGCTCAAGACCGAAATCTTTTTTCGCACCGCTTCGCCGCGAAAGAGCATTGCGCCCGCCACATCTAAGATGGTTTGAGTCTTGGTACCCGGGACCGCTTCGTATTCAAGATACTCCAAGACCGTTTTTTGATCTGGCAAACTCGTGTAAACGTGTTGCGCGTACGTTCCGATTTCGCAGCCGAATCCCCACCGAACATCACCACCGACGGGTTGCAGCGACCTTACCAACGTTCGCAGCAACGTCGTTTTTCCTTGACCGTTGTCACCCACAATCGCAGCTCTCGAACCATGTTCAATCTCCAAATCGATTCCCTTGGCCACAGCTCGATCGTCGTAACCGATAGCTAGATCCTTGCAACGAACGGCTGGCCCTTTCCGCGGTTCGACCATCGGAGCGCGGATTGTGGCTCGCGCTTGCTCGGCTTGGATATCGATAAACTCCAGACGATCGAGCATCTTGCTTTTGGACTTTGCCCGAGTCGCGGTGCTAGCTCGGGCGCGGTTCTTGTCGACGAACTCTTGAAGCTGCTTTCGCTTGACTTCCGTGGCAGCGTTGACGCGTTGGTTATGCTCCGCAAGTTCGGCTTGATAGACCAAAAAGTCATCGACCTTGCCTGGATACATCGTCAGCTTACCCGACGACAAATCGAGCGTTGACTCACAGGTTGCACCCAGAAAGGCTCGATCGTGGGAGACGATCAAGCAAGCCTCTCGGAAGTCTCGCAGGAAATGCTCGAGCAGAATCTGCGTTCGCAAGTCCAGGAAGTTGGTCGGTTCGTCTAGCAGCAGCAAATTGGGCTCGTGCAAAAGCAACGCCGCGAGCTTCACCCGCGTTTGCCAACCACCGGAAAGTTCACCCACAGGTCCGTCAAGGTATTTTCCCTTGAGTTCGAACTGACCCGCAACCTCGCCACACTTCCAATCGGGCTGCTCGCTGTCCCGCATCAGAAACTCCAGTGAAGTCTCGCCTGGCAAGAATGGGTCGTGCTGCCGAAGATAACCCAACTTTAGTTTCGGGTGCCGGATGATCGTGCCGGTGTCGAGTTCCTCGTCTCCCAAGATGCATCGAAGCAAAGTGGACTTGCCCGCACCGTTTCGGCCCATGAATCCAACTTTGGTATCGCTGGTGATGGTGCACTCTGCGTTGTCCAGCAAAACTTGGTCGCCGTAGCGTTTGTTGGCATCGCGAATCTGCAAAAGGACGGACATGGCAACCGATGAAAAAAGGATAGTTCAGGAAAAGTTTGCTTAGCGTTCAAAATCGCTTGTGATATGTTATCAACACACGCGACGGTTACCAAGGAGAACTTTGCACGACATGACAGAGATATCACAATCGGTTACGGAATTGATCGATCAGTTGGGCAAATTGCCTGGCATTGGCCGCAAGACTGCCGAACGGCTCGCATATCACCTGCTCCGCGTTCACGAAACGGAAGCATTTGCGCTGTCGGACGCCATTCGTAGCGTGCGAGAAAACGTTCGCTACTGCGACACCTGCTACAACTTGGCCGAAGGTGAGCTTTGCAATATTTGCATGGATCCTCGCCGTGACACATCGCTGATTTGTATCGTCGAACAGCCCAGAGACTTGATCGCCCTTGAGCAAGCGGGAGTATTTCACGGACTTTATCACGTCTTGTTGGGACGAATCGCCCCTTTGGAAGGCATCGGTCCAGATCAATTGACGATCGATGCACTCGTCGAACGAGTGCGTGCAGGGAATTTTTCCGAAGTCATTATGGCCACCAATCCCAACGTCGAGGGGGATGGAACGGCCCTTTTTATCTCCAACCAATTGGCGGAGTATCCGGTCGCTCTGACCCGACTGGCTCGCGGTGTCACAAGCGGCAGTGTCCTGGAATTTACCAACAAAGAGATCTTGGCGGACGCCTTGAGCGGACGTCAAAAACTCTAACGCGACTAGCCATCCGGATTGTCGAGCAATTCCTTCAGTCGTTCTTGGAGTACCGGGTGAAAACGCTCCAACCAGGACTCGTCGATCATTCCAATCGAAATCATGTCTCGAACGTGAACTCGATCTTTGTCTCGAAAGGAGGTCAATTTCATTCGCACAAGCGCTTCCAGGGGGAGGGTTCTAGCCTCCTGCATCATCGCGTAGTCGTCAATGGACGGCACCGGTTCAACATACGTATCCCGTACTTTCTCACCAGCAAAGACGACATGGACTGCGTCGCGGGCCTTAGCGTCCGGACCATCTAAAAACATCGTCACGCCGGCGGATTGTCGAAAAATAAACCCGACTGGCTCCAACGCTTTTATCGCAGCGGGAAGATCGCTTCGATTCAAAATGATATCGACATCGCGGGTGTTCCTGACGACAGATTCGTCCACCTGAGCCACCCAATGTTGAACCGCATTACCGCCAATAACTGCGTACGGAACATTCGCGCTATTTAGCGACGTTGTTACCCGCCGCATGCGATCCTTGACGATTTCCACGGCTCGCTCAATCCTGGCCCAAAGGGCATCTCCAACAAATTTTATTTCGACCATTGATCACCTCAACCCTAATTCTACCATCAATTGCTAGGGCAGTTGCTACTTCCAGCGATCGGCTCTCTCCAGTTTTCCTTGGCTACTGTACAATTTTTGGCGACCGTGGCTGCGGATCGGTTTTACTAAGGCGAGTAGTAGACTGAAATCTATCAGCCCACGGTTCCAACGGGGGCCCACGGTTCCAACGGGGTAGGGAGCGGTGGGGCGAGGTTCCTGCCGAACCAATGCCAAGATCGTCGGGCGCCTCTCGCTCCCGGGTATCAACATCACTGCCACTCGCCTCAAAGGATGCAACATGCAACAAGTCAAAATCTTTAAGAGTGTCGATAACGAACTGGGCGAGATGGAACAGCAAATCAATCGTTGGATTGCCGAAAGCAAGTCCAAGATCCTCTCGATTCATGGCAACATCTCGCCGCAAGCGGGCAAGCATGGGCTTCAAGGCTCTTTCAGTGCTGCCGATGTTCTGATCATTGTTCTCTATGAAGTCTAAACGTGGCTAGATTTCATTTCGTAGAACAGTCGTCCCAATTGTTTCGTAGTTCATTAGAAAACACTTGCACATGAACTCGCTTGCCGTTGAACTTCGAGGAGTTTCCAAAAAGTTTGGGAATCACCAAGCGGTCCATCCGATGGATTTGTCGGTGCCAGCGGGATCTATCTACGGGTTCATCGGACCGAATGGTTCCGGCAAGACAACGACCATGCGCATGATCCTTCGGATCTACAAGCCGGATACCGGCGTTGTGCATGTGCTTGGTAGCGACCACGGAGACTGCGCCGATGATCGGGTCGGCTACCTACCGGAAGAGCGTGGCCTCTATCGACGTATGACCGTGCGCCGTGTTTTGAGGTACTTCGCTCGGATCAAAGGGGTCAAGCGGCCAGATGAGAGCATCCTGCGGTGGCTCAAGGAGCTCGGTGCAGACGATTGGCAAGACAAGCGAATCGACCAATTATCCAAGGGTATGGCTCAAAAAATACAATTCATCAGCGCCGTCGTCGCAAACCCTAAGCTGCTCATTTTGGATGAACCCTTTACCGGTTTGGATCCTGTGAACATGGAAGTGTTACGCGACGCCGTGCTCCGGCTGCGCGACGAGGGGACGACGGTCCTTTTTAGCACGCATGACATGGCCATGGCCGAACAGATGTGCGACCGAGTCTGCATGATTTTTAAAGGCAATAAAGTCCTTGACGGTTCGCTGGAGCAAATCTCGGCTCAGTACGGCGAACCCCGTTTGAGAATACGACTAAGCCGAGCCGACAGTATCCCTTTCTTGATTCCTGGAGTGGAGGAACAAATGGTTCGCGGGCGTTTTGTGGACCTGGTCTTGTCGAAAGAAGCGAATCGACGCGAGATCCTTCAATCGCTCATGGCGGCCGGAGAAGTCGAGCATTTTGAGATGGTGAAGCCATCGCTGCACGATATCTTTGTGGCGATTGCCAAACCGACGGCGATCGAAGACTCAATAGGAGCCGGATAGTTGGCGAAGCTTTTTTTTTACTATTCTACGATGAACGCTGGCAAGTCGACGATCCTGCTCCAGTCCAGCTACAACTATCGAGAACGCGGAATGAACACGCTCGTCTTCTCGCCTGAAATCGATGATCGGTTTGGCGTTGGAAAGATTAGCTCTCGAATTGGACTGCAAGCGGACTCGATCGCGTTCTCGCCCTCAGTCAATTTGTTTCGTTCCATTCAAAAAGAGCACGCGAAGAAAACCGTCCACTGCGTGCTCGTCGACGAATCGCAGTTCTTGACTCGCCAGCAAGTCCGACAATTGAGCGATGTTTGCGATGACCTGGACATCCCGGTTTTAGCCTACGGACTCAGAACCGATTTTCAAGGCAATTTGTTTGAGGGTAGCCAACATTTGATGGCTTGGGCCGATACGCTCCACGAGATCAAAACCATTTGCCACTGCGGACGAAAGGCAACCATGGTGCTGCGAATCGACGGCAACGGAAAACCGGTTCGAGAAGGAGAACAAATCCAAATCGGTGGCAACGAACGCTACGTCTCCGTCTGCCGAAAGCATTTCAAAGATGGACTCGCCGAAAGAAACTCACAGGATTTACCGTTCCAAGATCTCTAACCGTCGGGATCATTCAGTAATTCCTCTAGTCGAAGCCGTAGTTCAGGCGAGAATCGCTCGAGCCAACTTTCGTCAATCAAACCAATCGAGATCAAATCAAGAATGTGCACTTGATCTTTTCGTCGAAACGAGGTCAGTTTCATTTTGACTAGGCGATCGAATGGGAGCGTACGGGCATCTTCGATGAGTGCGTATTCGTCGATATCAGGAACCGGTTCTAAATATTCCGGTCGTACTTTTTTTCCTGCAAAGACAACATGAACGGCATCGCGTGCCTTGGCGTTTGGACCGTCGAGGAACATCGTCACTCCGGCAGAGCGACGGTAGATGAATCCCTCGGAAGCCAAAGCCGGAATCGCACGCTCCAAATCCGGTTCGTTTAAGATAATATCAACGTCACGAGTGTTACGAACGACAGATTCGTCGACTTGAGCAACCCAGTGCTGGACGGCATTACCACCGATCACAGCGTACGGAATATTTGCAGTGTTTAAAGCTCGGGTGACACGTCGCAGACGGTCCTTTACGATCTCCACGGCTCTTTCGATTCTTTCCCAAAGGGCATCACCAGAATACGAGATCTCAATCATGTTTAGATTCCTCAACACTAGTATACCACAGGACGGAAACGCATGCGAAATTCTTCCCCAACTCCGTTACCCAGCTTGGGAACCAGAGCTTTTCTACCGACAATTTCCATGAAAACCCGCCTGACTTAGCCACAATCGATTGAATTGGTTGGCGGTCTGGGGATACGATAGGGGAATTCGTTCGACGAATTTGAGAACGAATCTTTCTCCACTTCCCCTCGAGATACTCACGATGCGTACTACATATCGGTGGCCCCTAAGTCGTTGCGTAGCCTTTCGCGCTACGATGTCGCTGTCATTGGCAATTCCACTGTCGTTGCCCTTGGTTGTCATGAGTCCGCCGAATTCCATGGCTCAAGAAAAATCGGCGATCACGCAAAGTTGGACGGATAGTACTGGCAAGAGAACGATCGAAGCCGAGTTCGTCAAGTTGGACGGCGTGCAGTTGTTGTTGCGGAAAATGGATGGCAAGGAGGTAACCCTCCCGCTTTACAAACTAGACGACAAGAGCCGGCTCCGAGCTCGATCGATTGCCAAACATGGGCTTTCTAGCCCAGCAGCTCCTTCGGAGCCTGCAAAAGTTGTGGAATTTCCTTCGACCGCGACGGCGGTCAAATTCAAGGACATCATTCTGCGCGAACTGCAGAACAAAAATCCAATGGTTTTGTGGGATGCACTCCCTGCAAGCAAACAAAAACAAGTGGAAGACCTAGTGCAACTTGCATCGACTCGCATCGAACAGCGAACGCTTGACTTGGTCAAAAACTTTCGCAAAACCCTGCTTGAAGCGCTGACGACCAAGAAGCAGTTTTTCCTCAATAGCAAGGTTTTGCCCATACCTCCCGATCAACGACCGCTCCTTGAAAAGTCCTACGACTCCATCGTTGCATTGGTTGAGGCGATGGTTCCGACCGAGTTTCTTGAAGTCAAAAGTCTTCAGGAAACAAACATGAGAGACCTGCTTGGCGGTTATGTCGCTAATGTCGCTGCGAAATCAGATGCTTTGGATCGACTTATCCCGACGGATAGCGCATTGAAGGCGATGATCACTCCCGTTCCGGACGACGTCAAGATCGAGAATATTTCGGCAAGCCAAGTGATGGTGCCCGGGATGGGGAAATTCGTCCTATCGGAGGGCCGCTGGTTGCCGGAGGAAATGCTCAAATCATGGAACCAGGTCATGGGGCAAGCGACACAGGCAGTTCAATCTTCTGACCCTAAAGCCATTCACAAAGCGGTAGCTCAAGGGATGTTCGCAACGAACGTTTCCCTGGGTGCATTCTTCGCCGCTGAAACACAACAGGACTTCGACGAGGCAATGGAACAAATCATGAACATTGGAAATGTGTTTATGCAAAGCGCCAGGCAAGCGGCGAGGGCAGCCGCACAGGGTGGTCCCGGTCCAGGCGGATTTGGACAAAGTCCCGGCGGTTTCGGAAAAGGGGGGGCAGGAAATACAAGTGCAGGGCCGGGGCCAGGCAGCAATAGTGGTGCTGGCCAAGGTGTCCCTCTGCCTGGTGTTGTGAACTCAGGTGGTCCCGGTAGTTCGAAGTAGTCCCAGTGCGGGTAGATTCATCGGACGAATCTTAAGCGAGCCGCAGACTGAAAACTACCCATCATAACCCGATAAGCAACGGCTTGTTGCTTTAATGGTACGACGGACTTCCAAGCGAGCCCGCTCGTGAATCCATGGGCGAGCCGCTCCGGTTTCTCTGCATTCGCCCAGCGGCCAATCTCATTGCTATTTGGCTGCCCGGAACATAAGTAGAACATAAGACATTTGCTGGGTTTCAGGCAAAACTTGACTAGTTCCCTTTTTCATCATCTCACGCGAAAACATTCCCGATTTACGAACAGAAGCGGTAAAGGGTAATGAAGATCTTGAGGACTGCGGCGGAGCAAGATTCAGAACGACTCCACTTTTTCCTTCCGCAATTTTGATTCCGCTCAACTGCTTAATCAACAGGTTCACCGAGCTGTCATAAGCAAGACCCATCGTGAATTCCGGGAAATCTTTGTAACGGTCGATTATCTCCTCAATGGCCAAACTAAGCTTATCGATAGGCGCCCGAATAAACATGACTCCCATCTTCTCAGACTCGACTGCATTGGCTCGACCAATAAGTTGAGAGTCTTCGAGCGCGGCCAATTGCTCCGCATTGATAATCAAATCCTCAGCATAAACCACATCGTGGCTTTTCAAAATCGACTCCAGCGCTCGATTCTCGATCGCCACTTTGTCGATTGAAATATCGATCACCAAGGCAAACAGTTTTTCGGATGGCACATCAAACTCGGGCTTGGTTTTGTTTTGGTTTAGGTCGGCTTTCGGACCTAAATTCACAACAGTCGTGCTGTAATTGGGACGCGAGTTGATGGCGAGGTTGGAAGTCGTTGGATTGCTGCTTGGTACCGTTGTCTTCGATGGTTCGTTCTGTGCCATGGAATCGACAATCGACGGCTTCGTTGACGAAAACTCTGGAATCGTAGTTTCGTGCGAGCCACTGTCGGGTTGATTTGCTGCAAGAAGCGAACTGGTGTTACCACCGCGATCTTCCGGTGCAGCTTTGCTTTCCTGCCATGATGATTCCGCCAAGTTGCTTTGTGCGTCCCGGCCTGGCAAAGAAGCATAGACAAGGGCAAAAACCGCAGCCGATGCTAGGACTACACCGTAAACCCAAGGTAGCTTCGACGGTTGATCCGCAACCTTAGATTTTACGAATTTCGAGCGAGCCGACTCACCTTGACGGATGCCCAACCATGCAGGACATTCCGATCCCATCCCAATCGCTCGCTCTTGGGATAGTTTCAAAACCTTGCCGGCGAATTCCGCTCCAAGCCTGCTTCGGCTTCGACCACTTAGCAATCCCGTTCGCAACCTCGACAACTCATCCAGTCGCTTCTCAACGGAGGGATCCGCCGACATTGCGTCTTCCAATTGACGTACTTCGTCGTCGGACAGTACGCCATCTAGCATACCGCTCAATAGTTCGTCAATCATTGGGTGTGGGGATTTCATGAGGCCTTAAAACCGGTCAGTTGGTTACCTTGTTCGGAGTATTCGGATGACCCGAAAGTTCCGGGTGTTGCTATAGAATACAGCAATTGAAAATGCTTTTCTTGGAAAGTACCTTTTAAAGACGACTATGCTTGCATTGATTTTTTAAACTGGCAGCGTTTCGATGGCTTTCCCAGCTCGAGAGCGTAAACATCGCCCTGAAGGGCCGAAGGGGACGAACAACAGTTTGTCTACGCAAAGTCAATGAGAAGACGTTTGAACACAAATCGGTAAGTTCTGAAAACCGCATCTGCTGAACGCTCACTAGTTCAGTTACGACAGTTGTTTCTCGAACGATCCTATGTTGTTTTTGGAGGATGTGTGCGCCGATTGTGTTGGCGAGGTGGGCGCTTGCGAAGCGGCCGCTTGTTTCTTGTTTCGCCGCGTTCGACTTGAAACTTTGGCTGCGGCAACTCGGACGCTATCAATTGAATCTCGTCTGCCGACAAGTCTGTGCGCATCGTTCCAACACCGCGATAGATTGGCATACCTTGCTCAATGGATAATACTTCGCGACGTGAACGACCAAACTCATCATCAGGCCAGCGACCTTCTATCTCTCGCCATTCAAACATACGGTTCATAATGAGCGATATGTAATCCCAATACTCTCGACGATCGGATTGCAGAAACACTTGCCCCGTGGTCGTTAAACGATTGTGCATCCAAACCAAGAAATCCGGCGTCATCATTCGACGACTCGATTGGTTCGGATCAGCAAATGGTTGAGGATGGTAAATATGGATTTCGTCAACCGAACTAGGTTGTAGGTAGTTCGCCAGGAATCGCCAACCGTCGCAAACAGCAAACCGTAAGTTGGAGAGTCCACGCTGATTTCCGCGTCGCGTCCCGTATCGAACAACCGCCGGCAATATGTCGATTGCTAAATGGTCCCAATTCGGTCTTCGAACCGCCGAGGAAAGCGCGAATCGACCATTCCCACAACCAATGTCAATTGCGACAGGTGCGACCCGCCCGAAGATTGCCCCAATGTTGAGCGGCTCATTCTCAGGAAGCTTTTTGATGGCTGTTTGGACCCAAAGTTCTTTTTCCAGAATCTTGCCTGGAATCGGTGTGCCCATTTCGTATTCGATATCACCCGGCAACAACTCCGTCGGCGAGGAATTGTTTTCATAGCGTTTGCTCATTGGCGGCTACAACTCAGGCTCTATCGATGCGGCCATACTGCCCGTCGACTTGGTACTAAACGGATCGCGACCAAAGCCACGGATTTGGTCTCTCTTAAGCTCGGCATGCTCTCGCGTTGTCGTTAAGCAAATCGCACGGCCCGTCCTATCAACTTCTTCCGCAATACGTTTTCCGTCCGCTTGCGATAGCCGGAACAAGTTCTTCATCATTTCGATGACATACTCGAATGTGTGGTTGGGATCATCCCAAAGTATCACGTGGTAGCGGGGTTGTCGCTTGGCTTTTGGCTTTTGATTCTGTGGACGCACGATCGGCTCGGCGACGGCTGTGTCGGAATCCGTCATGGGTTGGTTCCCTTTGTGTTGAAATGTGGTTGGCGTTGAAAAACGTGTTGTTGAATGAACAGCAAGGCGACGGTCGCGAAAACCAGCAGTGCCGTCGCATCCTGCAAAATAGTTCCAGCTAGATTATATTGTAAATGTAGCGTGGGTAGTCTTGGCAAGCACAATTCGTACAAAACTTATAACCGAACATGACTGATTTTACTTCCATCGATCGCTACTTGCAGAATAATCGGCAGAGTCAATTGGATGAACTTTTCGAATTGCTTCGAATTGCTAGCATCAGCGCGGATAGTACCAAGCGACCGGAAATGGCCGCAGCGGCGAACTGGGTTCAAGCGAAATTGGCCTCGGGCGGACTCAAGACTCGGTTGATTCCAGGGGACGGGCCGTCGCTGGTATACGCGGAAACAGAACCAGTTCCTGGGAAACCCGTCGTTCTTGTCTATGGACACTATGACGTTCAGCCGGCAGATCCACTGAATTTGTGGCATTCCCCCCCTTTCGAGCCGTTACTTAAGGACGGAAACATCTACGCCCGCGGTTCGACCGACGACAAAGGGCAGATGATGACGCACATCCAAAGCGTGATTGCCTGGCACCGGTGCAACCAAAAACTCCCTCTTCAAGTGAAATTTTTGATCGAAGGACAAGAGGAAAGCGGTAGCGAAGTCCTCGAAACCAAGCTCCCTGAAATTGCCGACCAGATTGCGAGCGATGTCATTGTCATTTCCGATTCGTCGCAGTATGCCCAAGGGCAACCGGCAATCACTTACGGATTACGAGGGATCGCGTACTACGAGATTCGCGTCCATGGCCCCAAAGCGGACTTGCACTCCGGGTCCTTTGGCGGGACCGTTACAAATCCAGGTCTTGCGCTTGCACGGATACTCACCGAAATGAAAACTCCGGACGGCAGAATTCAATTGCCCGGCTTTTATGATTCCGTCGTAGACCTCGAAGCCAGCGAACGCAGGATGTGGCAGCAGCTGAACTTTTCAGACGAAGCGTTTGCCGAACAATTGGGTGTGGATGCGTTGACGGGTGAAGCGGGCTACACCACACTCGAACGACGATGGGCTCGCCCAACGTTGGACGTCCATGGCTTGCTCGGTGGCTATCAAGGGGAAGGGGGCAAGACGATCATTCCATCGTGGACAGGTGCCAAGATAAGTTTTCGATTAGTGCCCAATCAACAACCCAAGGCTGTTACCGAACAACTTCGTTCCTTTCTCGCGCAACATACACCTCCGGGTGTGCGCATTGAACTGATCGATCTGCATGGCGGTCGCGGCGTAATGGCCGACCCCAATTCTCCGTTTATGCTGGGGGCTATGCGGGCCGTAGAAGAAGGTTTCGGTGTGAAGCCCGTATTGATCCGCGAAGGTGGCTCGATCCCCATCGTTGCGCAAATGGTTGAGGCGACCAATGCCGACGTGCTCTTGTTGGGCTGGGGTTTGGACGACGACGGAGCGCATAGTCCAAACGAAAAATTCTGCTTAGAGGATTACTATCGAGGAATCCGAGCAAGCACGAGACTCTGGCACTACCTAGCTCAAGCAGGCTAGGCGCAATAGTTAGCCGCGTAATAAGCACATCCGCATATGTTTTGATACCAATTAGCCGAAGGGCGATAGCCCCGGTTTTCCAATTGCTCGCCATTCGTCGAGAACCGGGGCTATCGCCCTTCGGCTATCAGTTTGTTTCACTCGAAGACTCATACGGTTGTGCTTAGCAATGTTTAACCCATAAGCATTTGACAGGCTTCTCTCGCTTTTGGATACGATCCCAACAGACCCAGCCTGAGCGCCGTGCGACTGAGCGACTGCAATGCAGCTTGAACGTTTGATTGGTATTCGTGACCTTCTAGCTCGACGAAGAAATAGTATTCGCTAGTGACACCTGGAACTGGAAAGGATTCGATCCAAGTCAAATTAAGACCGTTGTCTCGCAACAACACCATGACATCGGCAAGTGCGCCCGGTTTGTGTGGCACTTGAAACATGATCGACGTTTTGTCATCTCCCGTTTGCGGAACACGTTCATTCCCAATAATAACGAATCGAGTGACGTTGTTGGGATTGTCTTCAATCGAGGCGGCGATGAGATCAAGCCCGTTGGCAATTCCGGCCTCTCGTGATGCGACTGCAGCCACGTTCGGAGTCTCAGCAGCTATTTTGGCTGCGGTTGCTGTGCTTGCGACCTCCACCCATCGCGCCTCGGGGAGATGGCTCCCGAGCCACGCACGGCATTGCGAAAGCGCTTGCGGTTTGCTGTAGATTTCGCGAATCTCTTCCCGTTTGCATTTCGCGAGTAGATTGTGATGAATGGGCAACAGTACCTCACCGCAGATCCTCAGCGGAGTCTTGATAAACATGTTCAGGGTGTCCACGATCCGTCCATCTGTCGAGTTCTCAATCGGGACGACTCCATATTTTGCGTGGCCACGTTCGATTTCTTCGAACACCGCTCCGATGCTACTGACCGCCTGCAAGCCATCTATTGCGCCGAAGTACTTAGCGGTCGCAGAATACGAATACGAGAACTCTGGCCCAAGAAACGCAATCGTCTGACGGACCACTGCCGTTTGGTACGTTAGGCCAGAGACAAAACGCAGCAGTCGGCTTCCGAATTCGTCCTCCGGTCCAACGGCTTGCAAGGATTGCATTTCTCGCAAGCTGCCGAAACCGCGACCCTCTTTCTGAGCTTCCTGGCTGGACTGAGCCAGCAGGTTGCACCTCTCCTTGGCCAATTCCAGTATCTTTGTGTCGATTTCGTGTAGCTTTTCGATCAAGTCCATCTCCTCGGCCGAACGAGTGAAAAACGGGTTGTTTTCTGTCAAATTGGCGTTCAAGGGGCTAGGACTCGCCGTACGTATCAGGCACTTAAGTTTTTGCTAGCGACGCAAGTCTATATCATAAAAGACTTTGCGGTACTTTTCTCCTAGGCAAGCATTTAATTGGCACAATGATTGCTTAAACGGCCTGTGTAACCACCGAAGGCTACCTCCCCTACTAAAATTGCAATCGCACTTAACCCCGTCAACATCGTAACGCAGAGGAATCACTTATGGCATCAGGCGAAAAAATTATTGGGATCGACTTGGGAACTACCAACTCTGTCGTTGCTGTGATGGAGGGAACGGAGGTCAAAGTTATTCCGAATGCGGAAGGCAATCGACTAACGCCTAGCGTCGTGGCTTTCACGGACAAAAGCGAGACGATCGTTGGCGAACCAGCTCGTCGACAAGCAGTAACCAACCCCCGTCGAACCGTCTCATCGGTTAAACGTTTCATGGGTCGACGGCACTCCGAAGTCGAGTCGGAAGAGAAAATCGTTCCGTACCAGGTCGTAGGGGGAGCAAACGAATACGTTAAAGTCCAAATCGGCGATCAACAATTTACGCCGCAGGAGATCTCCGCCAAGGTTCTTCGCAAACTCAAAGAAGCAGCCGAGTCCTATCTTGGACACCGTGTTAGCAAAGCGGTTATTACGGTTCCAGCATACTTCAACGATGCTCAACGACAAGCGACCAAAGACGCGGGGCAGATCGCAGGCCTCGAAGTTGCACGGATCATTAATGAGCCAACCGCTGCCGCTCTCGCCTATGGTTTAGACAAGACCAAAGACCAAAAGATTATCGTCTTTGACTTGGGCGGTGGTACCTTTGACGTTTCTGTTCTCGAAGTTGCAACGAGCACCGACGAGGATAATAACAGCAAAGTTTTCGAGGTCATCAGCACCAGCGGCGATACGCACTTGGGAGGCGACGACTTCGATCAGCAGCTCGTGAATTATGTTGCTAGCCAATTCCAAAAAGATAATGGTATCGATTTGCGCAAAGATGCCATGTCGTTGCAGCGACTGCAAGAAGCTTGCGAAAAGGCCAAGAAGGAACTTAGTAGCTTGCCGCAGACCGACATCAACTTGCCATTCATCACGGCGGACGCTTCTGGACCGAAGCACTTGCAAATGTCGATAACACGCAGCACTTTCGAAGGGCTTGTGGATGAACTCATCGAAAGATGCCGCAAGCCGGTCTTGCAAGCGCTTGCAGATGCCAAGATGAAGCCATCCGATATCGACGAAGTCGTATTGGTCGGAGGATCGACGCGCGTTCCGAAAGTGCGTCAGATCGTCAAGGACATCTTCGGAAAAGAGCCACACCAAGGAGTCAACCCAGACGAAGTCGTCGCTGTAGGGGCTGCCATCCAAGGTGCAGTACTTTCGGGAGATCGACGCGATGTGCTGCTGCTCGACGTTACACCGTTGACTCTCGGTATCGAAACCGAAGGAGGGGTGCTGACCGCCTTGATCGAACGCAACACAACGATTCCAGTCGAAAAGAAGCAAACGTTCTCGACTGCTGCCGACGGGCAAACCGCAGTGACCGTAAGTGTGTTCCAAGGAGAACGCAAGATGGCACAGCACAACCGATTGCTCGATCAGTTCAATCTTGAAGGAATCGAATCCCAACCACGAGGTATGCCTCAAATCGAAGTGAAGTTTGACATCGATCAAAACGGAATTTTGAACGTCTCGGCCAAAGACCTCAAGTCCGGCAAGCAGTCGAGCGTTAAGATCGAACAATCGAGCGGATTGAGCAAGGATGAGATCGAACGAATGCGCCGGGAAGCTGAGACGAATGCGGACGAAGACAAGAAGTTCGTCGAACTGGCTGAAGCAAAGAACCGAGCAGAAAACACGATTTATGGGCTTGAAAAAGCGATCAAGGATCAAGGCGAGAAACTGAGCGCATCGGACCGAGAGCCACTCGAAATGGCCATCAAGAAAGCTCGCGAATCCATGGCATCCAACGATGCGGCTGTGATCAAATCCGCCACAATGGAGCTTGAGCAATCGGCACAAGCGTTTCGTTCAACCCTCGGACCGCAAGCGGGCACAGCACCGGCAGGTGAGAAACCAGCCAAAGCGGAAGGGGACGACGACGCTATCGATGCCGAGTTCGAAGTCAAGAACTAGTGGCACGGATTGCGAGTCCTGTTGCACTGTGCAATCTAGTTACCAGGCTCTGCCTGGTAACTCAATGCAAGCGAGGCTCCGCCTCGCGGAAATGCATCCTTCGTTGGTGAACTCAGGAGGCAGGAGCCTTCACTACATTGCGTTCCCAGGCGGAGCCTGGGAATGAGCTCGCCACGTTGTAAAGGTTTCGATTGCGAGCGATGCTATTGGACGACGCAAAAAGGATTCATCCATGAATAGCATCATCGATGCAGAAGGAACGATGAATCGGGACGAGGAGCAACTTTGGTTCCGTAATGGAACCATCATACTCATCGTCTTCTTTGTGTTGTGCGGGGGTGGGTTGGCCTGGTCGCAGTGGAGTGTCAAACGCGCTGAACGTCTGGAAGAGAGATTTTGGTTGTCTCCCAATGAGCCGGATCCTTTCGTAACTGCTGCCGAAATCGCGGATACTCAAGACGCAACGCAAGTTTCTGTCGGAATCTACTTGGAACGCATTCCAAGTCTCTCGATGAAGGAGACGGTTTGGACCGTGGTTTTCGATGTCTGGTTTCGTTGGCGCGGACCTTCCGCTAGCCCTGCCGAAAATCTGGTCGTTGTCAATGGTTCAATCGAGTCAAAGGAAAGACAAGCGGAACACCATGACGGAGAAGACCACTACGAACGTTATCAAATTGAAGCAAAAATCACAAAGTCCTTTTCGATCAAGCGATTCCCTCTCGACGAACATCTACTTTTGCTCGCATTAGAAAACGGCGAATCGGTCCGACAAAGAATGGTGTTTGTTCCCGACATAGAGAACTCCAACACGAGTTCGCGTGTGAATATTCCAGGCTACGTCCTTTCGAATTGGAGTTTGTTCGAAAAACCCCACTCGTATAAATCAACACGCGGTGATCCTCGACTCATTAACGGAAGCAAATCGACCTTCTCTCAAATTCGCTTTGGCTTAACTTTGGATCGATCGGGGTGGGGACTGTACTGGAAAATGTTTCAGGCCCTGTACATCGCGGTTGCGATCGCCTTTTTATCATGCTTTATCAAACCAACAGACGTCGATCCACGATTTGGGCTGGGCGTAGGTGCCTTGTTTGCCGCAGTTGCCAATTCCTATCTTGTGAACAGTTTCGTTCCCGACACGGGTGAACTCGCATTGGCGGATGTGGTGAATTTGCTCGGGACTCTGACGATTTTGGTAACTTTGGTCGAGTCAACGTTTTCGCTATACCTGTACGACATCTGCGGCGAGCAAGCCCTTTCGAAACGCTTGGATCGGATGTCATTCAAGGTCATGCTAGGCGGATTTCTCGGAGCCAATCTCGCATTGATCCTCGCGGCTGCATTGTAGAACAATTGTCCCAATTGTTTTGCTCTCATTACCGGTAAACACGTTCCTCACAAGCGGTTAGCCAACTCGTATTGCTTTTTTGGGCACGTTTTTCTACAAGCCAATGCATGCAGGAATACACCATCCAACGAAGCGCTCGACGATGCCACAAGGCAAATCGCCCGTTTGAACCGAACGAGCGGTACTATTCCGTCGTGCTTCAAAAAGGGAGTGAGTTGGTCCGGCTAGACCTCAGTAAAGAACATTGGAACGGACCACTCGAGGGTACTGTCGGATGGTGGGCGAGCCAAATGCCCGCGAAACCGACAGGCAAACTCGCCCTTGCACCAACCCAAGTACTCTTGGACGCTCTGGAACGATTGTGTGAACAGCCAGAGGATTGCGAACTCGCATACCTGCTCTCATTGCTGTTGATCCGTCGGCGTATCCTGACAGAACAAGATGACAACGTTCCCTCGGATGAGGATACGTATCTCCACCTCCACCATGGACAACACGGGCGAACATTTACGGTCCAAATCTGTCACCCCGATTCTGAAAGTGCCGCACATCTTCAACAAAAATTGATCGAACTGCTTTACAGTGAATCGTAACCCGCAGCATATCTCATCCAAAACGGATAAGCCAAAAGCTCAAACAGCATTGCAATGCTTGGCGATGATCCTGTTAGCGTTTGTCACTTGCGGTGCCACCTGCATTCCCAAACGAACGATTCCAGATTTTCAGCCTCAGCCGATGTTTGCTGCCCCTCCGACACTCGATCAATTGGTCGAGGTTCTCAATCGAACGCGAAACGTCCAGTCCCTGCAATCGAACTCGGTTAGCGTGACGCTCAACAACGAACGATCCATCAACACCAACGTTACTTGGGCTCGCGCAAAGAAGTTTCGCATGACCGCAAGCATTGCCGGCGGAGTGGCTGGAGTCGACATCGGTAGCAATGAGGAAGCGTTTTGGTTGACAATGCGAAATTTTGGTACTACGCCCGAAATGGTTTTTGCTAGACACGACGAATTCGAATCACAAGTGGAACGTCGCATACTGCCAGTTTCCCCGGTCTGGCTAATCGAGGCCATGGGGATCAGTGAGCTCAATCCAAGTCAACTTGTGCAAAACCCGATCACCCGCGCCGATGGTTTGGTCGAACTGACGTCATCGGTTCCAAGTCCAATTGGCGCCTATGCTCGAACACTCGTTATCGATCCGAAATTCGGATACAGCAAACAAGTTTTTCTGCGTGATCCTACAGGCCGACTCGTGGCTAACGCTCAACAGTCCAAGCATCAATACTATCCTTCGATTCAAACATCGTTGCCCCATGACATCAAAGTGCAATTGATTCCGGCCGGCGATCCCACTTTGGAATTAGATATTTCCATAGGTGCTTACCTCGTGAACGGCCTGTCACCCGATGACACATCTCAATTTGCATTACCCAACATGAATGCCTTTCGTGTTCATAATCTTGCTCAACCTCAAACGAGCACTCCACCGACTGTCGCACCACCTCAATCCAATTATCCACGCAGTTCCTACCGAGGGGTCCCATGGGATGAACGAACGGCTCGATGACCGCGATTTGTGTAACGCGAAAAAGGGATAAGACGATGGCCAAACTACCGATCCCAAGGCTCTCCACCTGGACGATTCGCAAGAAACTGCTTGTCTCAGTGGTCGTATTGGGAATCGTGGTTGCCGTTCTCGGATATAGCAGTTTTCGAGGAGTGTATGCCTATCGGGATCTAGCAAACACGCTCAGTAGCCGCGCATCCGAGATGCCCCTTACCACCGAACTGACGCGAGCCATCGACGAACTTCGGATTGGGTTTCGTCGCCTTGATATCAACCAACCGATGGAGATCAAACAATTCCCCGTGCAGTTTGGCCTAGAAGCACGCCGTTCCGAACTTCGCTTTCAAGAACAACTCCAACGCGTGCGGCTCGTTTTGGCTCGTTACAAGTGGTGTTTGGAACGTTCTGGCATGGACGATCCCTTTTTATCCGATCGGACCGACGAATTCAGAAAGACGTCAGAGCTATCTGAATTGCTCAACATTATTGCCCACAGGCACGGGGATCTCTTGGAGTCGGGTAGCGACGCATTTGTGGTCGATCAAATGCAGGACATTGAACAGCTTTCTAATCTGGCGCATTTACTGCCTACCAAGCTTACCGAGAAAATGGCGAGCTTTAAGGACGAGGTTCGATCTCGATATCGGACGTGGATTATCATGGCTTGGAGCAGTGCCTCGTTGGCGGCGATCTTGTTGGTTGGGCTCATTACCTATGCGCGTATCGCTGTCATAAGACCGTTCAAGGAGTTGCTGGCCGGATCACGCCGCGTTGCCTCAGGCGATTTCTCGCATCGTATTCATGTTGACAGCAAGGATGAATTGGCCGAGTTGGCGGACGCGATCAACTTGGGGGCAGCGAGTTTTTTGGATATTCAACGCGACCTCAATGAACAAGTGCGAGAACGATCTCAGGAAGTAATCCGCAACGAACAATTGGCAAGTGTCGGCTTCCTGGCCGCCGGAGTCGCGCACGAGATCAACAATCCATTGGCCTCCATTGCTTGGAGCGCAGAAGCTCTCGAATCGCGATTGCATCGGATTCTTCACCCCATTGAATCGACCGACGCAGTGGCGGAACAACCATCCGGATTGGAAGCCGCTCAGGGGGTCGACTTGAACACGCTTCGAACCTACCTGCGACGCATTCAAGATGAAGCCTTCCGTTGCAAAGGAATTACCGAACGGTTACTTGACTTTTCAAGGCTTGGGACCGACCAACGCAAGCAATCGATCGACATGAATGAGGTTGTCCAAGACGTGGTCGGTATGGTACGACACCTTGGTCAATTCCGATCTCAGAAGATCGAATTTCAACCGCGACCGATGCCCATGATCGCTTGGGCAAGTCCACAAGAAATGAAACAGGTCATTCTGAACCTACTCACCAATGCTCTCGAATCCTTGGATCCTGGCCGCAACGATGGATTCGTTCGAGTAACGGTCGAGGCGCTGAGCGACTCCGTTCGTTTGATCATCGATGACAACGGTTGCGGCATGTCCGAAGAAGTGCTTCAGCATTTGTTCGAGCCGTTCTTCACGCGTCGACGCGATGGCCGTGGAACTGGACTCGGACTCCCTATCACCAGCCGCATCATTGCCGACCATGGCGGTCGGATCACTCCCAAAAGTCAGGGCGCAAATCAAGGCTCTCGCATTGAAGTAGTCTTACCCAGTCAACCCGCTAGCAACTCATCTTATGACACAATCCATGAAAAACTCACAGCATAGCCAGCTCTCCATTTTATTTGCTGACGACGAAACCTCCTTGCAGGAATTGATGCGAATGGAGTTGCCACATCTCGGGCACCGCGTCACAGTTTGCCCCGATGGCTACACGGCTGTCGCTGCGCTCGAACGAGAGTCGTTCGATTGCTTGATCGTCGATTTGGATATGCCGGGCATGAATGGTATCCAAGTTATCGAACGAGCCGCCACGCTGTCACCTGCTAAGAATCCATCGTCTTGACAGGCAAGCAATCGCTTGAGTCCGCGGTGGCTGCGTTGCGATTTGGCGTGATCGATTATTTGAGCAAACCCTGTCGGCTCTCTGAACTGCAGACCCTGCTTCAGCGCGTCGCTGCACGCCGTGCGCTCAAGCGACAATCGGCTGCCATCGATCGCTCAAACAACGCTTCACCGTCGGCCTCTCGTCGTTTGATTGGCAGCTCAAAAGCCATGTCCGACGTACTGCAACTCATTCGCAAGGTAGCACCCACACAAAGCACCGTTTTGATCCGAGGGGAAACCGGTTGTGGGAAAGAGCTTGTGGCCCGTGGCGTCCACGATGAAAGCTTGCGGAAAGATAAAGCGTTCGTTGCAGTCAATTGCGGAGCGTTGCCGGAGCATTTAATCGAAAGCGAACTGTTCGGCCACAAAAAGGGTTCCTTCACCGGTGCAGACTCTCAGCGAGAAGGACTTTTCGAAGTGGCCAACGGCGGCTCCATTTTCCTCGATGAAATCGGTGAATTGCCTTTGTCCATGCAAGCAAAGCTTCTGCGAGTATTGGAGAGTGGCGATATTCGGCGGGTCGGCGATAACCAAACACTTCATGTTGACGTTCGGGTTATCTGCGCAACGCATCGCGATCTGGACAGCATGGTAGAATCCGGAACGTTTCGGGAGGATTTGATGTTTCGCATCAATACCTTTGAGATTCACGTGCCTGCCCTTCGCGAACGGATGGAAGATGTCATGCCCCTTGCTCGACATCTGTATCTGAGACACCGACCCGAACATGCATCGATTGAGAACGTGTTCGCAGACGAAACGATCCAGATACTCAAACAGCACCCTTGGCCGGGAAATGTGAGAGAATTGGCCAATGTGGTCGAACACGCGACTATCCTATGCGATCATCCACCGATTTTGCCTGAGCACTTGCCTCGCCATTTTTCCGACAAGCGAGTCAAACGCGAAATCAAGGGGGCGACCAACTCGATCAGCCCACTGAGCCTAAAAGAGATGGAGTTGGTTGCCGTACAAGAAGCTATTCATCGTCATCAAGGAAACAAACCCGCTGCTGCGGAGGAGTTGGGAATCAGCCTCAAGACGCTTTACAACAAACTCAATCAAAGCGACCTTGCCAACAAGAAGTCAGCGTAGTGAATCCTTAGTTGTGCGACGCTCCGCGTCGCAGCATTCAAGACGGCTCCGCGTCGCAGAAATCACGACGGCGGAGCGTTGCGCAACGAAGTTTGGACGCTCCAATAGCATTACAAATGCTTTTCGACAAACGCCCATGCAGATTCGTCATTGAATTCGTGGCCTCCTTCAAAGACGACATGTTGGAAACGGTCGCTCAAATGCAGTTTCTCGAAATACGCTGCCGCACGTGGAGCTAGACTCTTCCCTTTTTCGCGATGAGAAGCGTTGTCCTTTGTGCCAGCTTGGATTTGGTGGGCTCTTGGACAAATCAAGGCAACCAAGTCCGCGTCGTTAAATAAAGTCATGCGATTCATAAATCGGAAGTCGGAAGGGACCGAGAGCTCGTCCTGCTCGTAGCGCCCTTCTTGAACGCCAAAGTAACAGCTTGACACAGAGACTTTGATCCGAGTATCGATGGCAGGCGTCACTTGGGCATAGTATCCCCCGTAGGACAGGCCCACCATGCCGATGCGCGACATATCCACTTCTGGGCGATTGGCTAATTCATCGATCGCATAAGTAATCTTGGCGATCTCGACCGCAGTAATGCTGGTACCGATCAATCGCAATCGATCATCGATCTGGCGTCGAATATCTTGAGGGTACTCCTCGGCCCGGAACAAGTGCTGAGGCGCATAGACGACGTATCCACGCTTCACCGCACCCCGAACCATGTCGTGATAGTTGGCTCCACCATTGAAAAGCGCAACTTCTGGAGATCCACCCCCACCATGCATCGATATCATCAGCGGCGCCTTGCCGCGAATCGACTTTGGAACAATGTAAATCCCTTCGGAATGCACGCCAGGCAGCACCGGAATCATGGCTCGATAGTAAATTCCAAGCTGGTCTTCACCCATTTGCGTGAAGGTAGATAACTCCTTTGGTCGCTGACCGGGAGGTGGGTAGCCTATGGATTCGCAGAATGCCTTGCGAAGCGGCATGGCAGATTGTTCAAAGGCTTGTGAAGACGCGAAGTTCGGTTGGAAAAGGTCTGCAAAGCGCGTTGTATCTAAAGCCATGCTTTTGATGTACGCATCCAACTCACGAGCTTGCTCGGTGCGTAGCGGATTGGAGTCTGCAACTTTTTGATTGAAGTAACTCTCCTGCACGTCGCGAACTGGCTGTGCCCGCAAGCTTGCAGTTAGGCTCAATATCGAAGCCAGAATGGCGAAAAATCGTTGATTGGATGGTCGCATCGGGATTGCCTTCAAGTAATAGCGTGTTTCTGTGGTTGATGCCAGTTTCCTTTTCGTGGAGTCTTGCAGTACACTGGTCAGACATGTCAAAACATGCCCTTTCCAATGCAACTTCAACCCCGCCGTTCAGGTGCCAACCATGCAGACTCTGTCTAAAGTCACTCTTCTCGTTGCAGTATGTGCAACTCTTTTTTCGAATGCAACAGCCCAACAGCCGACTGCAAAGAAAGATGGCAAGCTATACGAGCTGCGTTTCTACACCACGAATCCAGGCAAGCTGCCGGATCTGCATGCTCGGTTTCGCGATCACACGATGAAGCTATTTGAAAAGCACGGCATGGAGAACATCATCTACTGGAACGTGATCGATGGGGCAGCGAAGAGCGACGATGATAAAGACAATATGCTCATCTACATTATCGCCCACAAGGACGAAGCTGCCAAAGATGCGTCTTGGAAAGCCTTTATCGCGGACCCTGAGTGGAAAGCGGTTGCAGCCAAATCCGAGGAAAAGGGCAAGATCTTGGCCAAAGCTCCTAGCGCTATCTTTATGCGAGAGACGGATTTCTCTGCCATCGACGAGCCCGTCAACAAAAACTCAGATGCCCCCGCGCGACTTTGGGAACTACGGCAATACAACGATGGGCCGGAACGCGTGCCGCATACCGTGGATCGGTTTGGTTCTGGCGAAAAAGAAATCTTCACCAAGCATGGGATGCAGACAGTCAAGTTTTGGACTGCAACGGACAATAGTGCCTTTATCTATCTGTTAGCCCATAAAGATAAAGCATCCTCCGACTCGTCTTGGAAAGGATTCAGAAGCGAGTTTCCTGAGTTCATGAAAAAATATCGCGACTCGCATCCAAATCTTCCGGCGGGTCGTGGTAGCGGTAATGACGTTCGCTTTCTTGTTCCAACCGACTACTCGCCTCGTAAGTAACACCATGAAACTCACTTGCTTTATCTTGCTTGCGGCCTGTCCTTTTGCCGGAGCTGCTGTTGGGGATGACCTCCGCCTTCCGACGCCGATCGCCCACTGGAAACTCGATGACGAGGGGCGCGAAGTTCGCGATAGCGCAGGGGGACATCATGGTGTGAACCACAATGCAAAATCACACGAAGGGAAAATTGGCAAGGGACTGCTCTTTGACCGCGCGAAAGGGGACCACGTTAGCATCCCGCATTCCCCGGATTTCGAGATCGGAACGTTTACCGTTTCCGCTTGGGTATGGCTCACCAAGGAGCCGACTTTCTCAGGAATCCTCGGCTCACGGGCCGGGGGTGAATTCAATTTCGATATGAAAGTGAATGCGGACAAGGTTCACGGTGACATTGGCGATGGCAGTCGCTGGATCGACACAAAGGTAAACTTCTACAAGAACGATACAGGCAGCAACGGACAAGGTGGCGACCTTGAATTACAGCGTTGGTATCACGTTACGTTCGTCGTCGACAACCAGCGCAAGGAGTGCCGGCTCTATCTCGATGCAGATCTCAAGAAGACAATACCGTTCAGCGGCGAGCCCCGACTGATGCGATCTGGCCAGACCATTCAAATCGGCAATACCGGGACGGATGAGTATATGGACGGCGTGATCGACGATGTTCGTATTTGGAAGCAAGCGCTCACCAGCGAACAAGTGCGCAAACTAGTTGAGGGTGCGTGATTCTGATTCAACCTTGCATTTGATTCGTACCACTGGCTGTACGCCAGTGGTAATTGACCATCGCCCTTTTCCACGAACGAGACTACTGAGCTCGACGGGCTGGAGGGTTTTGTTGTTCCATGGTTATAGCAGAAAAAACGGACACTTATCCCGACGCCACCAACTGCCAACTGGTTCCAAGGCTCTGCCTTGGAACCCGCTGAATTGCAGGCTCCGCCTGTGGTTACCGCACCTGTTCGCTCTCGGCTCTCAATGCGAAGCGAGGCAGAGCCGCAGAGCCTCTGGAGCAGTGCGTTCCCCGGCAGAGCCAGGGAACGAGAACTATCCCATCCCGAAGCGATAGAGCGTAAGCGACTGACAATTTCTAAGGTCCCTCACTTACGTATCGGGTATGATTGGTAGTTTTCAGTCTGCCGCTCGTCTGAGTACGGTGGCGTTCGCCGAAAAGTGTCGAAAAATCTTATTCACTTCGCCGACAAGGCAAACAGGGTATTCGAGGATCGAATGAATAGGAATCCATCGGAAGCGGCTGACGTTGCCCAGAATCGCGATTCCTCTTTCGGCGGCAATTTGTTGACCCGAACGACCTCCAGTTTTGGTCCAGGCTTGAGAACGTAGGTGTTGCCGTTTTCGTCCGTGCAATAGATAAGTCCGTTGTTGACCCACGGCGAAGCCCAAAACGCTCCAGCATTTGGAATTCGCTCTTGATAGAGTACTTCACCCGATTTCGCATCAACGCAGGTTAGCTGCCCATCCCGCTGACCGAACAAGTAGACTTGACCCCCGACCATCATCGGTGAGGAACGTTGTGGACCAAATTTTTTCGTACTCCATAAAACGCTTGAGTTCGATGCTTCGTTTTCTTTGAGACTGACATCACCCGTTGCACCTGCTCGAACCGCCATCATCCCAGCCCCCTGGCGTCCTTGGTTTCCAACGATCAATACATCCGAGTCACCGGTTGGAGTCGAACAAACACCCCCTGCATTCAATGTCAATTGCCAGAGCAATGAACCATCGTCGGGCTTATAGGATCGAATCGTCCGTCCGGCTGTAATCAACTCGGTTCGTTTCGCATTTTGCCAAATAATGGGTGATCCCCAGTTAGATGACTCATCGCGGTCCTTGCGCCACTTTTCCACGCCAGTTGCAATATCAAGGGCAACAAGAAATGATTTCTGATCGTTGTCGACTTGAAGGTACACCAAGTTGCCATGCATCACTGGCGAGCTTGATGTTCCCCAATTTAGTTGCATTGGGTAATTGCCAAGATCTTTTTTCCAAAGCTCGTTTCCATCCAGGTCGAAACAAACAAGCCCCATCATTCCAAAGTAAACCACCAAGTGCTTGCCATCACAAACTGGCGTTTCGGACGCATAGGTATTGTCTCGGTGGGTTCCTAAGCGTGGCTTTCCCTTGATAACACTCTTGGACCAAAGGGATTTGCCCGTGGTTTTGTCAAAACAGAGAACCTGCCAGTCATGCTCGGAGTTCATATCCTTGCGTCCAGCCGAAACAGAAGTGGTTAGGAACAAACGTTCACCGACGACAATTGGGGCGGACCAACCTTCGCCCGGAACGGCGACTTGCCACTTGATTTGCGAATTCAAATCCCAAACCTCAGGGACGTTCTTTTCCAAAACGAACCCATCGGAATTGGTGCCACGAAACTGAAGCGAATCATCGGCGGGCATTCGGGCGCCGAATATGCAAATGGAAAGGAACAGCAGAACGGATCTTGATCGGTACACGGTGATTGGCCCAATAGGTGGAATTGGATTAGATTAAGCGAGGGTTGGATGGTCGCTTTAGAATTGTAACGCACGTTTCTTGAACACGCATGAGTCTAAGAGAACATTTGAAACGAACCAACCGCTTCGAAGGCATTTTCAAAGTGCCGAATTTTGGGTCGCTGCGGTGAACCACCTAGCACAACTTCGATGACATCGGCTCTTCCAGCGTTATCAAGCAGCCTGTGACGTTTCATATAAGTCATTGCCGTCCGTGAAATTTTTTCTTGTTTTCGGTCATCTACCGCATCGCTCGGGCCGCCCGAATTCTCTAATTGCACGGCCCAGGTCTTCACTTCAACAAACACCACGACCCGCCGCTGCCAAGCCGCAATCAGATCGATCTCACCCGACTTGAGCCTAAACGATCGTTCGAGAATGAAGTAACCTTGCCGTTCGAGATAAATCGAGGCAATGCGTTCGCCATAAGCCCCCATCGACTCATTCTGTTTTCGTAAAGGATAAGGCTTAGCCAGTCGCCAAGTGATCCAATCCGATCGAAGCCTGTTCGCCAAGGCGCTTGACCAGTCCACGATCGGCTTGGCGAGATTCATTCGCGATCAATCCTCTCCGTCGGTTTCTACATCCGTATCGATTTCATCGTCTTCCTCGTCAAGATCCTTGTAATTCACTGGCGAGATAGCTTTCTTGAGTGTTTTGACCATGACATCGATCGGTGGTTCAAGTCCGGTGAAGAGTCGATATTGGTATGCGGCTTGTCGAACAAACATTTGAAGGCCCGTAATGACTGGACATTGTGCTGCTCTGGCGCCTTTGATAAAGAGCGTTTGTTCTGGATTGTAGATCGTATCAAATACCAACGTTCCGGACTTAAAGCTCTTAGCAGGAAACGGAGACTCATCCATTTCAGGAAACATGCCGACTGGTGTTCCGTTGACAATGATTTTGGGCTCGATCAGATGACGTTCTTCCCATGCAATCGACTTGCCATTAACGTGCTTAGCCAATTTTTCAGCAGACTCGCGATTTCGACTTGCAATCGTTATCCAGGCTCTTCGTTGAGCTAGTCCGTACGCGATAGCTCGCGAGACACCGCCGCTCCCTAAGATCAGAGCAGATTGTCGCTCGAATGGATCGGGCAGGCCAGTGAGCTTGGACATGGCTTCTGACAAGCAATCCATGGATGCTCGATAGTCGGTATTATAGCCGATCATCTCTCCTTCCGAAAACACGACGGTGTTACAAGCGCCAATTCCTTGTGCTGCGGACTCCGCTTGGCTTAGCATCGGGAGGATCGTTTGTTTGTGCGGAATCGTGACGCTCAGCCCTCCGATTCGTTCCGATTGGCACCATCCTAAGAACATCTCAAGATCCTCCGGCGCGACCTGAAAAGGCACATAACGATAGTCTAAGTTGTTCGCCAAAAAGGAGGCGTTATGAATGAGAGGACTGTACGAATGCGCGACTGGATCCGCAACCACGCCGTATAGCCTTGTCTCCGGAGTGATCGAACTGGCACGATAGACATTTTGCATTTGATCGAAGCTTAGTTGACCGGGAGCAACCCGCCTGTCCGTGTTGAAAACACAAAAGGTAAAGGGTGCCCCATATCGCATTGCCAAGACTCGCGTTGGTGTTCCGAATTCCCCCATGCTAATCCCAACGGTCGGGACCTTGGCCGTCTTCATCAACTGCAACATGCGAGCCGTATCACGGAACGAATTGGAGAACGCCGCGATTTTGACAATGTCGGCATCAATCTTGCATAATCCTGCGTGCAACGATTCAAGATCGGGCGGGGTACCTTCGAAGTTATGTAAACTGACGATGCGTTTGGTTTTTCCGTAACGCGGAATTTTGACCGCAGTATCCTCTTCCAAATCGACGTATTCGATTCCCATTGCAATCGCCGATCGCAAGAGCATCAATCGCTCTTCTTCCGAACGGTCCCATCTGCCACCATCTTCTTTGCGTCGGCAGGTAACTACGACGGGTGTCGGACGGTTTTTAAGCAATCGTGCGAGATCGATGCTTCTCCCAATATAGTCTAATCGTAGCTCTACAAGCTTGGCACCAAGTTCTGCAACCTGAGCGTGCTCAGTTAGCACATGTTTGTGTCTGGTTCTCGCAATCGTAACGCAAAGCATACTGTCAATAGGATCTAGGAAAGAGGAGATTTTGGGCAGTAACCATTCTCAGCCAGAATCGCTTCCGAACGAATCACTTCCGAATAAGGATGAAACATCATGTCAACAAAGTCTTCGGAGTGCCAGTCCATGTCAAAAATCGTTGGAGCAATTCCGGACCAGGTTCGGTTAGAAAACTCTCAGGATGAAACTGCCAACCTTCGACTGCATATTCACGATGCCGAACCCCCATAATAATCCGATTTCCGTTTCGGTCGTGCACCCAAGCCGAAACCTCCAGGCAATTCGGCAAGCTTTCTGGCAAAATGACCAGCGAGTGGTATCGGGTTGCAACGAAAGGATTCTCGATGCCGGCAAACATACCTCGATTGTCGTGCTTAATTCTGTCCGTCTTTCCATGCATCAATTCTGGGGCTCGCACGATTTTGCCGCCAAAAGCCTGCCCAATCGATTGATGCCCAAGGCAAACGCCCAAAATGGGAAATTCGCGGTGCAATTGCTCGATCAGCGGAACGCAAATTCCCGCTTCGGTTGGCGTGCAGGGACCAGGCGACAAAATGATTCGCTCGGGCTGCATGGCCCTAATTTCATCAATCGTTATTTCATCGTTCCTGATTGGTTGAACGTCCAATGTCGAATCGATCTCTCCCAGTCGTTGCACCAAGTTGTAAGTAAACGAATCGTAGTTATCAATCAGGAGTATCATTTGGTTTCATAGTGCCAAGTTTTGGCAAATGATTGAGGGATGTTGATTTACGGGGCTTCCTCGCTGCCAAGGATCATACGGGCTCCGTGAAATCCTGTCCAACTATTCGCTCAGACGAGGAAACAACGTACCGTTGGGGTTGAGAAAGCGTGTATTTGTCGATAAGTTGCTAGGCCTTGCATCTGACCGACGCCGAGCCTAAAACCTCTCTTTGTATTCGATAATTTAATGCACGCATATCGTACACACCACTGCTCTCAACTTCGCCAAGAGGACGTTGGACAAACAGTTCGTCTTTCCGGTTGGGTCTATCGCAAACGAGATTTCGGCAATTTACTTTTCATCGATTTGCGAGATCACTATGGAGTCACGCAGATTGTAGTCGAGCGGGAAAGCACAGCATTTGCATTGACGGAATCGCTGCGAAGCGAGTCTGTCATTTGCGTGGATGGCCGTGTTACTGCACGCGGGAAAGACGCCACCAATCCCAATCTTCCCACGGGGGAGATCGAGGTGCGAGCCATTTCGATTGAATTGCTTTCGGAGGCCGCCGATCTTCCGCTGCCGGTGTTCGGAAATGCGGAATACCCAGAGGAAATCCGGCTTCGCAACCGATTCCTCGATCTTCGTCGCGAAAAGCTTCACGCCAACATTGTTTTGCGGAGCAATGTGATTGCGAGTCTTCGCAGACGCATGATCGATCAGGGCTTCACGGAATTCCAAACGCCCATTCTTACCGCCTCCAGTCCTGAAGGTGCCCGAGACTTTTTGGTCCCGTCGCGCATCCATCACGGCAAGTTCTATGCGTTGCCTCAAGCGCCACAAATGTTCAAGCAACTGCTGATGGTGGCTGGATTCGATCGCTATTTCCAAATTGCCCCGTGCTTTCGCGACGAAGATGCCAGAGCGGACCGATCGCCGGGCGAGTTCTATCAACTTGACTTCGAAATGAGTTTCGTCACGCAAGAGGACGTCTTCGAAGCCATCGAACCTGTGTTGCACGGCGTTTTTGAAGAATTTGCACAAGGCAAGGCGGTCACGCAACCCCCTTTTCCTCGAATTGCTTACAAGGAATCGATGCTCAAATACGGCAGCGACAAGCCTGACTTGCGCAATCCCATCGTTATTGCGGATGTGACCGAAGTTTTCCGAGGGGGTGGATTCGGTGTTTTCGCAAAGATGATTGAGGACGGGGCAGTGGTCCGAGCGATTCCTGCACCAGGAGCGGGCATTCGAGCTCGAAGCTTTTTCGACGGCACCAATCAATGGGCGAAAGACGAAGGCTTTGGAGGACTCGGTTATATCAATTTCAAAGGGGGAGAAGGTGGCGGTGGCGTTGCCAAGAACCTTGGGCCAGAGCGCGTTGCACAGCTTGTCCAACAAATGAAACTTGGTCCGGATGACGGCGTGTTCTTTGCATGTGACAAAGCGAGCAACGCGGCCAAGCTGTCTGGCTTGGCTCGAACGCGTATTGGCCTTGAGCTCGACTTGATCGAGAAGAATACTTTCAAGTTCTGTTGGATCGTGGACTTCCCGATGTATGAATGGGACGACATCGAACAAAAGGTAGCCTTCAGTCACAACCCTTTCTCAATGCCACAAGGGGAGATGGAGGCGCTGGTGAACATGGATCCGCTCGATATTTTGGCATATCAATACGACATTGTTTGCAACGGAATCGAATTGTCCTCGGGAGCGATCCGAAATCACAAGCCTGAGATCATGTACAAAGCATTTGAGCTCGCGGGTTACGAGCGGAGTTTGGTGGACGAAAAGTTCCGAGGGATGATCAATGCCTTTAAGTTTGGTGCGCCGCCTCACGGAGGCTCAGCACCGGGCGTGGATCGCATCGTGATGTTGCTTGCGGACGAGCCTAACATTCGCGAAGTCATTTTGTTCCCAATGAATCAAAAAGCCGAGGACCTCATGATGGGCGCGCCATCCGAGGTGTCGCCAAAACAATTGCGTGAACTGGGCATCAAGTTCATCGGCGATGGTCCGAAATCATAAGATGTAGGCACAAAAGCGTAGGTCGCACCTGCCGGGTACGACCATTGGAGTCTGGCAAAACTGTCCCAATAAATTCGGTGACGGGGCAAGGTTCATAGCACACCAAGCATGTTGCAAACATTGGGCACAAGGCCCAAGTTCGCGAAGCCAAGGCATTCGGCCACCGTGCCGACCACGGCGAAAAGCGGGCTTGCCCCGCTATTTCGCAAATGATTGGCGTGCTACTAGGGTCCGGTGGGGCGGGGCACGAGCCTTGCAACTGGAGTGTCGATAATGATATAACCATAGTATGAAAACCATCGAGGAAATTGAGGATGCTATCGAGAAACTGCCTGCCCAGCAGGTGGAAGAACTCGCCAATTGGTTGGAGTCGTTTCAGTCGAAGCGGGTAACTGCTCCACATGTTGACAGTTGGTTGCAACGAGCTTGCGGTGGGGCCATTCCGGGCGTGAATACGGCAAACATCCTAGCGATAACTCGCGGTGAAGAGTGAACCTTTTTGACACCAGTGTTTTATTGGATATCGCTACGGCTGATCCAATATGGCTTGCATGGTCCGAAATGCAGTTCCGCAGCGCTGCGACGCAGGGCCCAATTTTGGTCAACCCGATCATCTACGCTGAATCCGAACACCTCACGCTCGTGACACGTGATGCCGCTCGTTACGGGACTTACTTTCCTACCGTGACGCTAATCACTCCTCCGTAGGTTGCAATGGGAAAACCGAGGGTTTGTTACGCGATGCGAAGCTTAATCTTAAGGCGTAGATTCAAACTCAAGTGTCTCAAGCCGGAGGGATAACAAAGGGGTCAGGTCTCTTTTTAGACTACTGCTGCAAATGAGAACTGACCCCTTTTTTCCCTCCATGACCCCTTTTTTCCCTCCAAAGTATCTTGGCGGACGAGTTGGCTTGCTATGCGCTTTGCATACTTGGAACCAAACGCTTCAGGAGCACATCCATCTGCATGTGCTCGTCACTGCCGGTGGGCTGGGCACTGCTGGTCGATGGCTTCAACTTAAAAAGTCATGCTTGTTGCCTCGCAAGGTACTCATGATTAAGTTCAGAGGCAAATTCAAAGCGATGCTCAAGCAAAAGATTGCATCGGGCAAGATCAAGCTTCCGCCGACGATGACCGAGCAAGATTTCGATGTGTTGCTGAAGAAGTTGACCAAGGTTGACTGGAACGTCAAGATTCTCAATCGCTATCCGACTGGGGCAGGCGTGGCAACTTATTTGGCGAGGTATCTCAAGGGCGGGCCGATCGGGAACTCAAGGCTGCTGTCTCTCGAGAATGGTCAAGTAACGTTCCGCTACCGGATTGGTACGCATGAGGGAGGGGACGGAAAAGAGCAAGGCGTGACGAGTCTTCCAGTCAACACGTTTATTCGCCGCCTGCTAGAGCATGTGCCGCCACTTCGATTGCAAACGGTTCGCGGCTACGGGCTTTACAGTGGCAATCAGCATTCGCAGATCGCCGAAGCTCGCGAAGCACTCGGAATGCCTGCGGCGTGCAAAGAGCAGCAAACAAGGACATGGCAGGAGATTTGCGAAGAGTCTGGATACAGAGAAACGTGTCGCTGCCCACAATGCGGAGCAAGGCTCGTGTCGCACAGCGAATTCAGAGCAGGTCGTGGACCACCCGTAGTCGGGCTAAGTTTACCGAACCAAACGGAGGCAGCATGAAGCGACTTCGTGAACCGACCAAGGATCAACAGGCACGCCACCCAGAACACCGAAGGTCCGCACACATTGGATTCCGTCGCGGACTAGAAACGTAAAAAAAGGATAGCCAAGCGTCCCACGGGTAAATGGGCCTGTGGTAAAATCCTAAGGAGCAACGGAGTGCCGAGCGAGGTTGCGAATGGAACACCGTTCAACCAGAAGTTGCACCTGATTTCGCGATCAGCCCAAGGTACCATACCCAAGTTCACTTCCGCGAAACAGGTGAACTTAATCGTTATTTTGCTCAGAGAACTCAATGGCATCGATTTCAACTCGTAACCTGACACCACTCCCCGATGTTGATTCACTGAAAGCGCTGCTGCAGTCTCTCGCGGTTCTTGATTGCATTATGTCGCCCGACGAATGGGACATGCGGTACTTTTCGTTTAACGCAAAATGGGGCCGTGGGGAGGAGATGGGCTCGATGCGAAATGGAAGCGGCGATGACTTCTTCGCGTCTTTCAATCGGAGTGGTTGCCTTCTGAAAGGTTTCGTTCATGAATCGCCGATGACCCCATATCGCGAGAACCCGCCGTCGATTTGGACAGGCGTACTCGAGGATGTGCCGAACTCGTTTTCGGCTGCGTTGCTCGAACCTGCTTTCTCAATGTCAGATGTAACTTTCTGCATTTGGCGACTGTATGGCGACAAAGACTGGTCGACTGGTAAAATCAAGTTCCCGCGTTCCGCCGATCCGGACGGTTCGCGATATCTCTTGGGATTCCTGGATGGGAAACCGAAAACATACCAAACGTTTGCGGAGGATTATTATGAGACCGAACTTCCAATTGATAGCATCAAACATGTATACCAACATCTTCCGTTAACGACTGAAATTGTGGAATCGCTAAATCCTGATGCGACCCTTAAGATGATCGCGAAGGATCTAAAGGAAATCGGGTACGTCACTAAACCCGCAAAATAACATATAAAGGATTAGATTCTGCGTCGTTGTTCTAGGGACGTACGCGGGCTGGACTGCGGTCAATTGCCCGATCTCTGTTTTGGGGCTTAAGAAGTTAGCCAGAATTTAATCCCATGTTCGAGAAGCCCAAGCGGCAGTTCTTGATTCGCTAGGGATGCCCCTTACCGCGCCAGCTTGGCTGCTTTGATGCTCGTTGGTACTCGGTTTGCTAAAGGGTTTTGCTTCCTTGCACTTCCCTACCATTGGCTCGTTGGCTTGGTCTTAACATCGGGCGTAGAGTTTGCATATGTTTCGTACGTTGAGTCTCGTCGATTCTGTCCTTGATCGTCTCGTCGTTTTGGTTGCTCGCGAGCCAATGTTAGCCTTGTTTCCAACCTCGGTACAGTCCTTCCACGCAGAACGAACCAATCGTCGTTCAAATGTCGTAAGAGTGGCCCATGATTGCGGGCAGGTAAGTGTGAAGAACCTCTCGAGAGCTTGCTGAGCGACGTTGTTCGAGAAGACAAAGGTAAAGAAGTGATGCACCAAAACATTGGCAAAGCCAATGCTGTACCATCGATTACTGAAATTCTTGCGGAACGTCTATGGTCATGATAATCTCCTCATTGCCGATCATTGTACCCGATCCTAGCGGACCTGCAAAATGGCTTTTACCGGTGATAGTGCCGACGGGAAGGCCGATAACAATGGCACGCACGCGAAGCACTCGGTCAGCCGTTTTTGACTTGCGTTGAGTCAACTCCTCGTCCTCGGTAATGCCGGTCGTTCTCAAATCAGAAATGCGACGCACGCCAAGACGCAAAGACGCAAAGATTTGCCTTAGCGAGGGGCAGACCGTCCCTCGCTAACGCGTCGGGTTGGGATTAATGCGGATTAAATCAGCAGTCTCTTTTAGAAGGGAGAGGGGGTTTTGCGCTGTTTCCATTCTGGTTTCAGAAGCGTGAACAAACCACTGAACCGGAGACTGACGTCTCAAAGATGGGTGAGTCCAAGTTCGCGAAGCCAAGGCCGTCGGCCACCTGGTCCACGGTCGCTGCGATCTACGTCGTTTGACTCATGGGTTCCAACTCGCTGTTCTCTTCGAAATTCGAGAGCCGGATCGCGTGGAATTTAATTTTGGGATTCTCTCGCTCGAGCACTTTTTCATCCCACTCGGATTGCAATAGCATGGCATCGTGCCCAAATTGATCGCGAACGATTTTTGCCATGTATGGCAACTTGATCTCTTCCTTTACCTCGTCCGAGACATTGAACCAACGCACCATCTTGTACGGACGCCAGTTTACTTTGGTGGGTACGTTGTATTCGGACTGCATTCGGAACTGAACGACATCAAATTGCAATTCACCCACTGCGGCTAGAATCATTTCGCGTCGCGTCGCTCGCGCATCGTAAAACACTTGGATAGCCCCCTCCTCGACCAATTGCGCTAGTCCACGATCAAACTGCTTTCGGCGCGAAGAGTCTGGACAATCCAGCACTGCAAAAAACTCGGGAGAGAACTGCGGTAGCGGTTCGAACTGGATCGGTGTCCCTTCGCAAAGCGTATCCCCCAGTCGAAACTCTCCAGGGCAAACAATGCCAATGATATCGCCTGGATATGCCTCATCCATTGTTTGTCGCTCTTGACCAAAGATGCGCAAGGCTCTTGGCAACCGCAATCTCTTGCCGCTCCGCGTCACTGTGACTTCCATGTCGCGTTGAAACCTACCGGTACAGACCCGCAAAAACGCAACGCGGTCCCGGTGACGCGGGTCTAGGTTTGCCTGAATCTTAAAAACGAAACCAGAGAATTCTGGCCTGTTACCTGCCACGAATCCAATGTTGCTCAACCGAGCACCCGGCGGTGGGCATAGTTTCAGAAAGCCGTTGAGAAAATGCTCGACCCCGAAGTTGGTCATCGCGCTGCCGAAGTAAACAGGCGTTTGCTCGCCTTTCATAAACCGAGCGTAGTCCAACTGGGCACCAGCCATTCGCACCAATTCAACTTCTTCGCGAACCGTTTCCACAAGTTCCTCGGGCAAGCCCGAAAGCTCGTCCCACGAAACAACCGACGACGCGATTCGCCGATCACTGCTCCGATCATTGAACAAGTGAATATTGTTTTCCAGCAAGTCGACAATACCACTGAGCTCTGGGCCGGTGCCAAGCGGCCAATTGTGAGGCACCGCTTCGATCGAAAATTTTCGCTCGATCTCATCGATGATATCTAAAGGTGACCGGCCAGGCCTGTCCACTTTGTTGACAAATGTCATCACAGGAATTTTCCGAAGTGCACACACACGAAAGAGTTTCTCGGTTTGCGACTCGATCCCCTTGGCAAGATCGATCACCATCACGGCTGCATCCGCCGCCATCAATGTGCGGTACGTATCTTCACTGAAATCGTGGTGTCCTGGTGTGTCCAGCAAGTTCACTTGACAGTTTGCATATTCAAACGTCAACACCGTCGAACTGACGGAAATCCCTCTCTGTTTTTCCAATTCCATCCAATCGGAAGTGGCAGATTTTTGAGTCTTTCTCCCCCTAACTGCGCCTGCGACTTCCAACTGCCCGCCAAAAAGCAGGAGTTTCTCGGTAAGAGTCGTTTTGCCCGCATCCGGGTGAGAAATAATGGCAAAAGTGCGTCTACGCTGACGTTCAAGATCAAAAGATGTGATGGACGGATTCCTCTGGTTTCGAATTCAAGCTAGTTAATGTCGACGGACTGAATTGGCTACCTATTCTCATGGCATGGTTTGGGCATCGCCAGCCCAAAAGAGCAGGATGGCCGTCGGAGCGGAGGAATCGCGAAAAAACCAATCGGACTGGGGCTTGTAAATCGAAGCTGACCTGGATCTGATCGTGTTGGAGACTCAGTCACCAACCAGGCGAGGGGCCTCGGAGTCTCAATCCCGGAATTAGAACAATCGAAATAGATAGGATTGGAAACGATGCTCTTCACCTCACTGAGACCGACGTTTGAGCTTCACCTCACCTACCCCTGCGATGCGGTAAATCGACATGTACAAGAGGTTTTGAAGGGTTCTGAGTGGAGCAATCATTGTCAGTCGTTTGATCGGTATTCCGAATTGCATGTTCCCAAAGCAGAGATCCGATACTGGTCTCCTCACCTGTCACTTCATCTCGATGATGATGATGCCGGTGGTACTCGCGTTCTCGGACGCTTTGCCCCAAGGCAAGAAGTGTGGACTCTGGTTTGGTTCCTTTATCTTGCCCTAGCATTTATTGCGTTCTTCTCTTCGATTTTCGTTTTCTCGATCTGGTGGTTAGGTAAATCAAGTTGGATGGGAGTCGTTCCGTTGCTTGCCATCGCCGGAATCGCAACTCTCCATCTCGTAAGTCGCATCGGGCAGCAATGGAGCTCGGATCAGATGCTCCAACTACGAACCGAATGCGACTTGCTCTTCCAACAGATCAATGACGATCAGGAGAGATTCTCAACTTCAAAGCCATTGCGATAGGTCCTTCGCAGGAGAGCATTGGCTTTATCGTGATTGGGGATCGCCATCGCATTGGCTTGCCACAACAGCTCTTGCTTGGGAAAACGATTCGCGATGGTACCGAGCAGCACCGCTTCGGTAAGCGGTCCGGCATATCCAAAATGGGCCGTTGTGGGAGCCCCACCGAGGCATGCATCCACGAAGAGATGGTAGTGGTTTCCGTCCGGAGCTGGCTCGATTTTTGTGTCTGCGAACTGATTGGTCGGAAGCAACGTTGGCATCGCAACGTGCGGCAATAGAATATAACCTTTTTCCCCGACAAACATTGAGCCTTGATCGGGCAATTGCATTTGTTTGCCATCCAATCCATTGAGCGGCCAAGTCGACGTATCTGGCATCATGCCGCCATCGCTCCAAGTCAGCACAAAGCCATCGGTTGTGAACTCACTCGCAGGGAAGGTAAAACGCGTTTGGTTCTTTAGACCATAACTAAGCTCGGGGGGTTGCGGACTGCTTGAGATTATTTTGGTTGGCGAAGCGAGACGCAGTGCAGTGAAGACTGGGTCCAAGATATGTATCGCCATATCTCCCATAGTGCCGCAACCGAAATCGTACCAACGACGCCAGTTCCCGGGATGAAATTGATCCTTCGAAAATTCGCGAAGTCTTGCTGTGCCCAACCACAGGTTCCAATCCAAGTTCGATGGTACGGGCGAAGACTCGGGATAGGGTCCTTCATATCCCCAAGTTTTGTTGCTCCATGAATGTGCTTCACGGATCTTTCCGATCACCCCGCTTTGCACCAGCTTGACTGCAGTTCGGTACGGTCTGGTGGAATGAATTTGAGTCCCCATCTGAGTCACGAGCTTTGTCTTCTCAGCAATAAGTCTCAGTTGTCGAGATTCGTATACGTCATGCGTCAACGGCTTTTGGCAGTAGACGTGCTTGCCCTGATTCAAGGCCGTCATTGCAGCCGCAGCGTGAGTGTGATCGGGTGTTGCTACATTGACCGCATCAATTTCTTTGGCCATCGCATCGAACATCTTGCGGAAGTCCGAAAACAGTTTTGCTTTGGGATGTTTTTGCGCGGCGGCAGCTAAGTTGTTGCTATCGACATCGCACAACGCGACGACCTCAACGTTTCGGTGGGAGCTTAGCGAGCCCAGATCCGAAGCACCCATACCGCCCACACCGATAC
>JAIPFP010000266.1 GCA_021736575.1 Pirellula sp.
GATCCTTTGACGACCGTTTCCACGTGCCATCACATGATAAATCGCGTTCGGAAATTCGATTCGTAAAGGTCTAGCCATACGGGTACTTTACCATGCAACGAACTGGCGGTAAACAGAAAACAGGGTCTGACCCCAACGATGACCCGATCGGCCGCTCGGGTTGACCGCCTTGTTAGCGATCTTGTGCGATGTCGTCCCAGGTGACGGATTTTCCAATGGCAGCCTGCAGGTTTGGACATTGTACCCAATCCGCGTAGCCGAGTGGCGCAGCGTCCCAGATCCAACGGAGACCTTCCAGAAACCCTTGTTGATCTTCGGCTGAAAGCATCGAGGATTCTTCAGGCACAAAGCGGTTCAGCGAATACAAGAAGAAATCTACGCAATGCAAGCACTTGTCGCGTTCGAATTCCAATGCAATCGGGTAAAGATAAAAAAGGAGATCCTTAAACCCCATGAAGGCGAAGACCATTTGGTAGTGGTCAAAGTCGTCTCGGGTAACGTCTTCCGGGATACGGTGGTTGATCGGGTGCGTCGCGCACGTTTCATCACCGTAGGAATCCATGATCTCCGCCTTACGGAGATCGATTTCCGGCGGGCCATACTTGCGAGACAGTGAATACACGGTCGGGTGGAGCATCGTGAGTTGATCGCTAACTTGTTTTTATCCCGGTTTGGGGTAGGTATCACTGAATCTATCGGAGTTATCCCTGATTTGTCAACTTAATTATCCTTGATCCAGGCCAATTATCCCGGTTCCCATCTTGGTAGAAGCGGTGGCAAGATGTCAGGGATAACGGATGATCGCTGAGCAATCAAAAGGGGACGCAGCTCTTTTCTTGGGACCGAACCACTTCGTTTCCTTGGGGTCAGACCCGGGTCTGACCTGGGTCAGGGCTCTTTTTAGACTACTGCTTTAAATGAGACCTGACCCCTTTGTTTCTATCCAAAGTCCTTCTGCCTCCGAAGTGCAGAATCGCCGCTAGTCAACCAGCGGCTTCAATCGTTCGGCATAGACTGCGTAGCCTTCGAGCGAGAGATGGATGTTATCTGGGGTGAAGAGGTCTTTCTTCAGTGCGCCATCTGAGGTCAAAAAATCACGGGTGATGTCGAGTATGTGAACCTTCGGGTCGCTATCTAACTTGAGCCGATCGATGGCCGCATTGGTCTTCAAAATGTCTTCGTAGAAACGATTGCCCGGCGCGTGCGCGGGCAGGATCTTCACGGCGATCACTTCTGCATTCGGAAACCGATCGCGAATATTGGCGACGCAGATTTGAAATCCCTTCGCGACTGGCTCAATGCCAGTTTCCGGAGTGAAGAACATATTGTTATTGCCGATCATGACCACGACGAAGCGTGGTTCCAGACCCTCGACCCCACCATGATCCAATCGCCAGAGCAAGTTCTGAATTTTGTCGCCGCCGATGCCGATGTTGATCGTTTTGTAACTCGCGAAGTGCTTCTTCCACGCGTCATTGAGCACGCCTTTGTCGAGCGGACTCCCCCATTGTTGCGTGATACTATCGCCAATGAGCAGGACATCGATGGGCCCTTGATTCGCTTTCACATAATTGACCAACTTGGCGTGTGTATCTAACCAACTCGTACCACCCCAGAAGCCAGCGGACGGGGTGACGGGCCACATGGCCGGAATGTGTTGATTCGCTTCGCGACCAGGACGACGATCATGCTCAGCCTTCAGAGCATAGGCGCGCTCTTCCTCGCTCAGCGGCCAGCCAGTCCGTTGCGGCTCCATCGAACCACGGTTATATGGGGCATAGGGATACTCGAACTTGCCAAGATCTTCGGCACCGACCGAGCCGATTGCGGTCAAAGCTAGAACGACACTCATGGATGTACTGAGTCTAAGCATAACTAGCATAGTAAAGTTCTGATAAGCTGGAAAATTCATTTTGTTCGCCGTGTCATGAACGCGACGACCCGTAGTGATCGAGCCGAAAAGGTATTCGAATGGATCAGTGTACGAACCCTGTAGTAGGTGTGCAACACAATGCCAGACTAAAAATAAGTTTACTGCATTGTCGCGAAGCAGGCTTGTTTTGCCCCTCATGACCTTGTGTCATGAGAAGCAAAGTTTGGTCGGCTAAGAATCCATCGCCGACAGGCGGGTTTAAGCCCCCTCACGGGCCTTGTGTCGTGGGTCGCTTAAGTTTCTATCATCGCGGGGCCGAGGGAACTTTCTCACCCATGTGGCAAGCACATAGGGGCCGGGACCGCTTCGCGGTTTTGACACGGTTTAGCGGACCAAACTTGCTGTCCAACGACACGAGGTCGTTGGGGCAGGGACCGCTCGCTGCGCTTGCGTTAAATGCAAACAGGATGCCAGTGTATGCCGCGAAGCAGGCTTGTTTTGCATCTCATGACCTTGTGTCATGAGAAGCAAAGTTTGGTCGGCTAAGAATCCATCGCTGACAGGCGGGTTTAAGCCCCCTCACGACCTTGTGTCGTGGGTCGCTTAAGTTTCTATCGTCGCGGGGCCGAGGGAACTTTCTCACCCATGTGGCAAGCACATGGGGGCCGGGACCGCTTCGCGGTTTTGAAACGGTTTAGCGGACCAAACTTGCTGTCCAACGACACGAGGTCGTTGGGGCAGTGGCTTCGCCACACAAGCGGCGGAACCTTAGACGAGCGAACTAGCTTTCGCATTCGACTGCAACAACTCCACAAACGTGCGAACCAAGGTACCTGTCCCACCGGCATCACACCAAGGCTTTGCGGTATCCAAAAAGGCCGGGCCCGCAATATCAATGTGGGTCCACGGACATTTTTCAACGAATTCCTCTAGGAACTTGGCCGCCGTGATGGCCCCGCCGTAACGCCCTTCGCCAACGTTCTTGATATCCGCTATTTTGCCCGCAATTTGCTCGTTAAAGAACGAATGCATGGGCAACGGCCATGTGTATTCGCCGCATGCGTCCGCAACTCGCCTAATCTCGTTTTGCCATTCCTCGTTGTTCGTCATCAGGCCAGATATCTCTGTTCCCAAGCCAACGACGCACGCACCGGTCAACGTCGCAAAATCAACAATCCGCGCGGGATTGTATTGCAATGCAACGTTAAGGCAATCCGCCAATACCAAACGCCCCTCCGCATCCGTGTTGTGAATTTCGATGGTCTTGCCACTTCGTGCTGTTAAGACATCACCGAGCCTAAACGCATCGCCGGATATCATATTTTCAACCAAGCCAATGATACCGATGATGTTTCTTTTGACTTTCAATTGAGATGCTGCCGCCATGATTCCTAGTACCGTCGCTGCACCAGCCATGTCGCATTTCATGGTCAACATGCCGTCGGTTGGTTTGATCGAATAGCCACCGCTATCAAAGGTGACACCTTTACCTACTAATGCCGTCGGCTTCTCACCTGCGTTCCCTCCGTTGTAACTTAAGATGACGAGCCGGGGATCGTTCACCGAACCTCTCGCTACACCTAACAGAGAACCACATTTCTCCCTTTCAAGTCTTTGTCGATCCCAAACTTCGACGGACATCGAATGGATGTTTGCGATTTCAACAGCTTCGTCCGCCAACGACTCCGGATAGATGTAATTGGGGGGAAGATTGACCAATCGCCGAGTTAGGTTGATAGCTTCGCCGATCGATTGTCCGGCTTGAACTGTTTCCGCGTCGACCGAGTGCCATTGAATCGTGTCTGGTTGGAACATTGATTTTTCCTTTCGGAAAAGGTCCTGCCCCACGCAACCAACGACCGACCCCGCCACTGCCCCTCTGAGTTGCAATGGGGATCCATGAAAACCTGTGACGCGAACCACACCGCGTTTCTTGCTGGCAACCGCTTTGAGGGCTGCCGCTGCTGAGCGGAAAAATACGCTTGGATGCATCGACTCGCGTGGGCCAAGGCCAACGAGGACCAGCAGTTTCGTCGGCAAGCCCCTCGGAGCAAGGATTTGAGTGATCTTGAGAGGCTTGGTGGATACATCCTCCGACTCAACAAGCTGTCCGATCAAACCGTCGGTAGCCGCATTCAATCTAGCAAATTCAGCACTGATGTTGGGCTCATCATGGATTCCGACGACCAAACAATCACTTGGAGAAAGTATCCAATCTCCCAAAAACATCTCGCATCGCATCAACGCAAACCCTACTTCGAGTGACCTATCTACAACTTGATCAAGTCCCATCTTAGCGGTTAAATTCCGATCAGCGAATCCCAAGCTGTTTCATTTTTTGCTGAAGACTTTGACGGTGCATTCCCAAACGCCGAGCTGCAGCTGTGATATTTCCGGCTTCCATCTCCAACACCCGATGTATGGCCGTTCGATCGAACTCCTCCAGTATCAATTGATGTGCTTCCGCAAGTGGCAATTCGAAATAGCGTTCGAAGGTAGGATCTGCGGCAAGAGAAACGGTCGTTGCGAAACCCAAGTCGCTGCGGTTAATCGATGCCGTCTCCGACATTGCGACCGCAGACAGGACTCGCTGTTTCAACTCGCGTACGTTGCCAGGCCACGAATGTTCGAGCAATGCTGCAATCGCGTCGTTCGAAAACTGCCGCTCCTCACCGACAAACTCACTCGCCAGCAATAGGATGTCTTCGCGACGGCTACGCAACGGCGGAATGACTAGCTCGATACCCTTCAATCGAAAATACAAATCCTGGCGGAATGCCTTATCCGTGATCGCTTGCTCAAGGTCCTGGTGTGTTGCACTGATCACTCGAACATCGACCGCAATGTTTTGCTCTGAACCGACGGGCTGCAAGATCGATTCCTGCAGGACTCGCAACAATCGGGTTTGAACTGCAATAGGCATGTCGCCGATTTCATCCAGGAATAGCGTTCCACCATCGGCTTGCCGGAAGACCCCTTCGCGAGGCCGATCCGCGCCCGTAAAAGCTCCCTTCACATGGCCAAACAATTCACTCTCGATCAGCGATTCTGCTATCGCTGCCGTATTGACGGCAACCATCGACTTTTGAGATCGATTGCTTCGTTGATGCAATTCTCTTGCCACCAACTCTTTGCCTGTACCACTCTCACCCCGAATGAGAACAGGCAAGCTGGATCGAGCAGCTTTCTCAATCTGGCCGTATAACCGTTTCATCGGAGAGCTGATTCCAAGCAACCTACCAAAGCGACATGGCAAATCCGCTTGCAGTTGCAACTGCGCGACCTGATGTTGCAGGCGAACACGTTCTTCCGAACGGCGGGTTAGAGATCGCACATGTTCCAAATCATAAGGTTTGGTGAGAAAGTCCGTTGCACCTCGCCGAATGCACTCGATCGCTTGAGCTACGGATTCATTGGCCGTTACCACAATGATCTCCAGTTGCGCCACGGCAGCATCACCTTGAAGCTCACTAAGAACCGAGAGCCCATCTCGAACAGGCATATTAAGGTCAAGAAATACAAGGTCCGGCTGTTGTTCCCGAATCGACTGGAGAGCGACTTCACCATTCGAGGCTTCCAATATCTCACGCCCCTCAGCCCTCAAGGCTTTGGCCATCGCATATCGGGCGGCGTCCTCATCGTCTACGATCAAAATCTTCATTCAACTACGTCACTTCTCGCTGATCGCCACCGAAATCCATCATCGCGTATTCCAAATCCCGCAGGCAAGTTCTGCGGATCGTTGAGCTTTTTTACGACAAACAAAACGCCTGCCTCGATGTCGCTGGGCCGCGAAGGATCCTGTTTCGCCAAAATTCGAAACTGCCACAGAGTAAACCTGCGTAATTCATTAGGGCACTCGACCGGAGTGGTGGTGGTCAGCGAGATGCGTCGATTTATCGTCTGCGTCCTCCTGTGCAGTAGCCGACAACTCAAATCCGGCCTGCGGCAACTCGATCGTAAATCCGGCCTGCGGCAACTCGATCGTAAATCCGGCCTGCGGCAACTCGAGCGTAAAAATCGTACCATGGCCCGCTACGCTTTCACAGTGAAGTTTTCCACGAAGTTCTCGCACTCGTTCGGATGCGACATACAAACCCAACCCTGTCCCCATTTGCTTGCTGGTAACAAAAGGCTGGAAAAGAAATTGCTGAACCGCCGGATCGATGCCCGGTCCATTGTCGGATACCGAAATCACCAGGCAGCCGTCCGCAACCCTGGATTGAATATGCACCTTAGCTTGGGGTACTCCTTGGGACGCTTCAATGGCGTTGCGAATCAAATTAAAGAGAATTTCACTCAGCGTCGCGTCGGTTGAAGTGACACAAGCGTCGCCCGCCGTCAGCGACGTATCAATGTCGACATGCAATTGCTTCGCTAAGTGCCCAAGAATATGCAACAGTCGCTCAATCACTCGATCTGGCTCAACCGTTTGTCTTAAATGGTCCGGCGGCCTCGCAAATTCGAGCAATCTCTGGGTCGTCTGCATGAGCCGATCGATCTCGGCAAGAATCACGGCAATGTCATTTCTCGCATGTGAGTCATCGCTCGATTCCTCCAAGATCAACGACGCGATCGTTCGAATCGATGACAGGGGATTGCGGAGTTCATGTGCCAAGGACCCCGCCAGCAATCCCAAAACCGACAGCTTATCTTGCTGCATCGCTTTCCGCTCCGCCCGCAGACGCTGTTCGTCCAACAGCCGATTGTTGAGCGTCACCGCAAACTGTTCGAAAAGGACAGACAACGCGGCTAATTGCTCGTCCGCCAATCGATCGCAACGGGTACGTGGCCCCAACAGGACGATGCCGTCCACCAATCCAAACCGAAGCCGAAAGGCCCACATCGCATCAAGTCGTTCCATGGACTCACGAATCAACGGGTCTAGCTTCCATCCGCGGACAATTACCGACGTCGCACCGCTGCTAAGCAATTGCCGCAAACAACTCATGTCGCGATCCCGAACGGAATCCTGCGGGGAGGCGTCTAAGTCAATTCGCACAAACTGAACCGCAATCGCATTTTTCACCGCAACTCGAAACGATTCGATAAGCTCGAGCGTAGGCAGTGTTCTCATATGCGAAAGCTGCACAGACAACAGCCGCGTCGCATCTCGCACCTGAAATACATTGCGACTGAGCAAATACCGCAGTGACTCACGAACACGCATTCGGAGCGGTTTCCAAACCAAGACTACCCCCAGAATGCATGCCAGTTCCACCAAGGCCAAGTCAACCTTGGAACGTGACTGCGCAGTCTCGATCATCGGCGATATGGTCGCACGATGCAACAGGAGCAATCCGAAGAATATTGCACCGTAGACAAGCGTCCGTTCCATCACGAGCGATAGCAGCCGCGTACGAATCGAATACCAAACAAAGAGAAACAAAGGAGCCAGGGGCGACAGTATCGTCATCAACCGCAATGAGGATCTTAACCACGAATCGTAGCCTATGGAAAAGTATCCAATCGCCAGCAACGTCATCGCAAAGAGCGACAACGAATGCCACACGTAAAAAGAGTTCAAATGGGGGAACTCCGGTTGCTTGCGAACTCGAAGAAACAGAAAGATGGCCACTAGATTTGCAGTCGTCAGCCATATTATGTAAGGCCACTTCATCGGTTCAAACGAACCGATGAAATCAAAAACGTTTCCGTGAAACGCCAACATCGCAGCAAAAGGGAGACTGAGCAACGGAGCATAGAGAATCACGTAGCGACCATCCACTCTCGGGTGAGCCACCGCACCGGTGTGATTCAAGCGAATGGCTGCATGCAACATGGCGGACGGGAGCAGCAGCAACCCACCGCTCATGACAAACATACAACCACGCCCCAGAAAGATCGCGGCCGAACTTTCGAACCCATATAGCCAAACTTGAAAGAAACTTGCTGCATGCGCGGCCAAGGTCCCGGCGATCAACAGTTTTAACCAAATTGCTACTTGCGAAGCATTCACTCGCTCCAAAAGAATGAGCAGCAATACCAAGTCAAAGATGGCCGCAAATCCGAGCAGTAGCAACTGAATTTGCTCGATCATCCGCGATTCTCATTCGTTCGCTCATGCCTGTATCGCATTAAAACCCTGTCGCTCATTACAACTACGTCTTCTGGAAACAATTCGTATCGCTCCTGGCCAATGATTAGAACAGCATTGTTCGCAAGTCGAACGGAAGCCTCCAAAGGGATAGTCACTCGAAGAAGGCCTGTGACTCCTGCATCGTCACTTGTAAGAGTGTAAAGCAACGATGCTGTGTTGTCAGGTAAGCACTCATCGATCGCATCGCAGATCTGACGATTGCTCACGACCCACACTTGCTGGCGAATGAGCACTCGATTCCCGATCGAAAGGCTCAGCCACCGTCCTTCGCTTGGAGCAATCCGGATCCGATCAACGGACAGCCAGTCTTTTGCCAAGCGAAACCAAGTGCCAAATGACATTTCCTTTGTCCCCTTACTGCTCAACGCAAGCGCGAAGTTTTGCGAGCTCTTTCTCGAAAAGCTCCTTCCTCTCATTCGCCTCGAACTGACTTTCCAAGTCTTCCGCGGCTAGGTCCTTACCATCCATACGATCCCATGCTTCGATTAATGCTTCCTCGCGTTCCACTTTGTCCTCCATCCGACTGAACTGTGCAAAGGCGGATTGGCTATTTGATCGCTCCATCGCGGAGTGGATTTTCTGACTGGAGGACGCCCGTGCCATTCTGGCTGTCAACAGTGTCTT
>JAIPFP010000267.1 GCA_021736575.1 Pirellula sp.
CCTCGTGAAAAATCGGCAGCCGAGTTGGCACAATACCTAGAAACAATCAACCAAGCTTGCGTTCAAAACCTACCACCAACTCCGCAACACCCTTCCAGCCGCCCTGCGAAAATGGCTGATTCTTAGTTGCGATTGATATCAAGTCGGTTCTGCTGAATCACCTCCAACTATCTCGATCCCAAATTTCGAAATAGACCTCTGCGGCCGGGATAGACGAAGGTCGCTTCTCGCCTCCACGAGCGCAACCCTCTTCGTACCAACACTCTCTGCACTCAAAATTCGTAAAGCCCTGCAATTCAAGGATTTACGGAGTTTGAGACACGTTTGGCAGTATCGAACGCCAAAAGAATGTCACCAGGGGCAAGCAATTCAGCAAACTCATTACGGACGTTCTTAGGGAGACCCGGTTGATGACCTCTTTTCAAATATTTATCGGCAGCGAGGACGCCAGCTACCTTCTGAATCTGAAACATCGCGGAACCGACAAAATTCCCGCGTAGGAGACTCCAAAGCTGCCTCACGCGAAAGCGGAGCCTAGTCTTGGCATAGCCGCTCCAGCTGATATTCAATCTGGCCGAAAGCTGGTCGATAATCGACACCATCTGCTTTAACTCGTTCGTCTGCGCAAGCTTGTTCCAACGATGGCGACGACGATGATAGTAGCGAGCTGCGTCGAAAAGCATCCACAAGTTCTTTGGCAAAGTCCAGGACGCTTGCGTCTGGTCGTAGACACCGGCGGGAATTTTAAAGCTTGGCTCCGCTTCGTTCAGCTTGCGGCGAATGACGGGACGATGGTGAAACATCTCTCGTAAGGCGCGGGCCGAATCGAGAAGGACTAAAGCGCCGGCATACCCAGGCAAAAACAACTGGTGATACGTTTTAAGATTACGCGTACCGCGATCGCGTAGATCATGAACAACCTCTAACAGCGCAAGCAGCAATTGCCAATACGTCAAAAGCAAACGGCGAGTCTGCTCGTCTTCTGTGGGGGTCAGGTAGTCGCGTCCCAAGTGGTCGATATGTTCCAGCATCGACGCTGCGGATTGCTTCAACTCTTCGAATTGAAGATAGACCGATTGAACAGTCCGAGTTGCTTCTAGGCTTAGGTTTTCGGCATCGATGCGATTTGCGTCCATCCGCGTCATTATAGTCGCAATACTCCTTGTCGTTTGTTGCCGCTGGTCCCTGCGAAGGGTTAACTGGATTCCGGGCCCCTTAGTCCTCGATTCTGGGACATGGCTGCATTGAACTGATCTTGGAGTTGTTGTCGAGTGATTGGAATCACTGGCACCGCTTTCTCAAGCCGTTGCACGAGCGGCGCGTTTCGATTGTTGTGCAACACCCGATCGACTTCTTCCTCAAGCATGAGCAACCAAGCCGGGATGTCCAATCCAACGCCTGTCGGTTCGCGCATCATCAAATGCGATTCTTGAACCAACAGTTCAAACGCTCGGCTCTCTTCCTTATCGCTGGATCGCAGTTGCCGCATTGCGGGGCGGATCAACGCTCGCATCCGATCGATGGTCATCGGCTTGACAAACCGCTCATTCAGTCGATCCGCGACGGTCGGCATTTTCATCGCATATTGCTCTTGGAGCTTGGCTAATTTTTCCAAGTATTGATCCGACTCTTTGGCAACACGTTCGGCAAGAGCCCGACGCCATTGCTGGGCTGAATTCTGGCACCCATTGTGCACAAGCACTTCGTGCGCCCAGAACACAGGCTTGAGGTTCCAGCAAACTCGGTCGTAACGAACCCGCAATCGGAGGAAGTCCAAGAGCATGTAGAGCATCTCGCCTCGATCCGATTGCGTTGTGGTGCTGTTGTAATCTTTGTACTCTGCAAAGTGATCGATGACTGCTTCGAATACCACACCAAGCCAGCGCTCAGCATCTTCGGTCGAAATTTCGCCGTTCTCAATTGCCTCGAGTAGAGGCCTCACTTCGTCCGTATCTTGGTTCTTTAGGGCTTGCTCAAGGTAGTTACCAACGCCCTGGTGAAGGATGGCGCGAACATTCGAAAGTTTCAAGAAGCCCTGAGTAAAGAGTCCTTTGCCATACTTCTGAATGAATTCGGCCAGTTGATTCCAAGTGCCCGAACCATCGATTGTTTCTAGCACACTTAAGCGAAGCGTCCGAGAATGTGCCAACCAACTGCCGAGCAGCACTTCGGTGAGTTGCTCTAGCAGCGGCACCAACACTTCGCTGTCGGGTTCAGGTGGACTGCGATCCACTAGCCGGTCGAGTTCTAGGCTTGACCACTCTGGTTGAAACGGCACCTCGGATCGCCTGGTGCGACGCTTTTCGGAAGTTGGTTTGGCGGGTTTGTCCGCTTGCCATTGATATGCATTTCGGACGAGGCAGCGCACCATGGACTTGAATGCGATCTGGAACAGATCGTCAAACTCCGTTACGGCTCCATGCCCCACGGGATTGTGATGTTCCATATGTCGAGCGGTGTCAACCAACCGACAGGATTCGAAAAAGAACCCTTGCCTCGGCAACCAAGTGAGCAAATGCGTCAACGCACGGCGCCGCACCCTCGCGTTGAGAATATCGATGGGTTGTCCGCCGCGAGCCAGCGAAACATACAACAGCTTTTGCTCTCTCAAGACAGCCAAGAAACCAGGAAATGCGTCCTCAACACGTGAACGACGCGCGGCCATCAAGTCACCGAATATTTCGACCGTCAACACTTCGTCCCTGGGCAGACCATCCAGTAACGGCTGGCAGCTTGGTCGATCATCGGTATGAGCCAGAATGGCTCCGATCAACATACGACCAGCGTCGGCCGTTTCGACCGCAGACGCCAAGATTCGCTCCATCAGCGATTCCTTGATCACACGTTGGCGATCGTATCGCGCCATCGATTCCGTGTCCGTTCCACCGATCTCTAACTTAAATGACTGGATTTGGTCAAGCAGCGAAATCAACGCGTTGCGATTGTCAAAGCATTGTTTACTCCATCGCCTTAGCGCAGCGACAACCCGCGATCTACGAGCCGCATCTGCGTTGACGGATTCGTCCGAGGCACCTTGCGTCGTGTTCAGTGTTTGCGTCGACTGCGACACAAGTTTCCACATTTGGGCTAATGCGACTAAGAAAGTAAGATGCTCACTAAGCCGTTTCGATTCCGCAACTAATTCTTCGGACGATCCTTCGTTTTGTTCGTAGATTTGTCCATCCACACCGTCGTCCGTCGTATCCCGATAGGTTTTTTCCCAATGGGCGGCACCGTAGAGCGAACCGTTCGTGTCCCCCTCCTCGCCATCTGCGACGCCTCCTTCGCTGTCGGCTGAATCTCCGGCAGCCATCAGATCGTTTGATTGCTCAGGGCGTTTCTTGCGTTTCGGCGCTTTTGCAAGTCGAAACTCGGGTACCGACCAGTAGGACTCCCCGTTGGCCTCTAGGTAATCAAAAAACTTTTCAACCATCGACCACACGAACTCAATCGAATTCAGTGCATCTGTTTGTTTATTGATACCAGATTGTTGTGCGTCGTCGTTTGCAGCGTTTTGGCCATCGAGGGTGTGTTCGAACAATTGCTCAAGCCACATGCGTGCAAGGTCCGAATACGAAGTGTTTCCGCTTTGCAAGCCGACGCGGGTAGCTTGGCTCAGCCAGTGAACCAGCAACGCCATCCCTCCAACAAAATCGCGTCGGTCGAGCAATGCTTCGATGACCAGAGCGTACGCCTTGGGTGAATCGAACATATCCGCGTGTGGAGCCCAGAACTTCAAGTCGCCCGCAGCCGCACCCCCTTGATGCCACAGTCGCAATGCGCGAGCGACCAATTGGGATGATTCGAGTGAGTCTTGAGGATCCGTGGCCGATACATCGCTTACTTCGTGGGCTGCGTATTTACGCCACCAATCCGTTATTTGGCGAAATCGTTTCTCCGTCCCGTTGCAAAGCGATTCTTGGTTGGTTGCCGCCGCTTCTCGCCACAATCGAGACAAAAAACCGAGCGTTTGCTCCATGATTTGAACGAGTTCTTCGACTCGCTCATCCATCACGGTCGCGTCCGTGCCAATGAACCTCGGGAAGTTGCCGGCGAACCCCATAATGTTCCACGGATCCACCAACGCTCCGCATTCGATGCCTCGTTGGATTAAATCGAAGATTTGTTCGGGAATATCACAAGCTTTTGCAAGTTCGTTGCGACGCAAAAGTTGATTGCCAACCGTTAAGAGACAATCGATTCGGCACAGGATGCGGGCTGAAGGGACTTGAACATCGTCGGACTCTTCCTTGGCTGCGTTGGCGCTCCCCATTCTTGCAAAGATGCGCGCTAACTGTACGTGCTCGACTTGCGAAGCTCGCAGCCTCGCAAGATTCGTATTGAGTTGTTGACGTGCCCCCCCGAGAGGTTGACGCCGGATGGCTGCTTCGTGGCGCAATCGGTCCGCATGCGGCCCAGTCAAGTTCTGCAAGAATTCCTCATAGAAGGAATCGCGATACAGCGCTATCTGCGATAACAGGTTCACCAGCGTGGTAGTCGATGAGAAGGAATTGGCTCGGCCACCCGAGATGCCCGATGCCATTAGCATGGTTCCGGCGAGAACTGCGGCTGCTTCGGTCAAGGTCTCCTCGCGGGATAGCTCTTTCTCCTGAGCAACACGAGCGAGCAAGGCATCCACAGTGACTTGCTGCAACACAAAACGGCGATAGTTGGAGTCCTGATCCATCAAGTTGGGATCCCATTGACCAAAATAGTAGTTTGGTCGCTTGTTCACCGGATGATCGAAATCGTATGCCCTCGGATCGAGAGCCAGCTCGTCCAAGTTGTTCGGTTCGAATTGAGCGTCTTGCAGAATGTGTGGCGATGTCGCCCGCAGTATATCCAGAGTACGACCGATGATTTCAAAGTAAGGACCGAACGCGACGCCTACATCGCGAACATACAACGGGATGGGACGAAGCCATTCGTGCGAGTATGGCTCCAGACGCCTTCCTTCAAGCACGGCAACCGGTCGAAAGCCCACATAGTCATTGAGACCATCGATCGCTTTAGGAACGATTCGGTCGATTTCGTTCCATGGCCCCCCTTGCTGAAGAACGCACTCGATCGCTCGACCCAAGAACAGACCATTGAACAAGCCTTCGGGTTCTTGATGGAACAGCAGGTCGCTGTGAAAGTCTAAATAGTCAGGAAGCAAATACAACCAAACGATTTGGAGCACTTGGCTGGCTTGGTCGCTCTCGCGAAAGATCTCCTTCTCATCGCGGAGCTTCCCGAGTCGATCCTGCAGCCATTGCTGGATTGTTAGCCAAGGAGGCAGGCCAGCATAAGGGCTGTATTGGCCAGGCGAACCTGACATGGCCCAGCTATACAGGCGGTTCAGGGCGGCCATGGATTTCGGATCGGATTTCCCGGAAGAGAAATTAAGGTAGCCCAAAACATGGACCAAGTCCTCGTCTTTTGCACCGTTTCGATTTTCGTTGGCCACCAGTTACCTTACCCCAGGCAATCCCTTATGCGAATCCGCTCATCTCAAGGGTACGCTCTACCCGCCCTAATGGTAAATCGGCTTTCAAAAACACGGAAGAGGCAGAATGCGGTACCGAGATCGCAACTACCAATAATGTATCGTGATTTGCCTTCCGTCCGGCTTGCCGGGCTGGTGATTTAGTGACGTCGTTATTGGGTAAGGGCGGTAGGACGGACTTCCACGTCCATCAAGATGGAATTCGACGGACTAGGAAGTCCGTCGTGCCATTAAATCAACAGCCCGTTACGCTTCGGGTTGGGATACTGCAATCTGCCGCTCGCCCTAGCGCAAAATGCCTTTTTCCCTACTCATTGCACACAGCCAATAAACTATTCCAATGGAAAGTTTTGGACTTCGATGCAAGTTGGTCTGCTTCGCCCGCAAAGAGTTTGGCTCTCTCGGTTTGACCGTCGATCTTGAGAAGTGCGGTTAGCAGCAACATTTCACTGCCCGCCTTGGCTGGATTGTCCAAGATCTTTTTGGAAAGAAGCTCCATAGAACGACTCACATCAACGGAACACGCCGTGAAATAGTCGCTAAGCGATTCTTTCGACAGTTCGCTTGGGTTCAGCTCGCTTCCCGCCGCACACGCTTCGTTCAACAGGTTGAGGACATCGTCAGTCGATGCAACGGAAGAGGAGTCTTGCGAAAAGTAACTCAACAACGCTTGCCGCAAGTAGACGCCCGCGCCCTTGGTCTGCTCTATCTTTTCCATGGCTTTGCAAGACAACTGCGCATCCTCAAAGCGCCCTTCTTTGATCATATCGTCCACTAATCCAACCGCCGCTTGGGTCCAAATGGGCGAGTAAGGCTGCAGCCCAACTGGTTTATTTGCAACGTATCGAATTCCTGCCTGCGAGTCCCCAGAGTTATCCAACCCAGATGCATCCCGCAACATCATCAACGGCGCATCGGCAGAAAGTCCTCTAGAAACGGACGGTTGCTTTGTTTGCGAAACGAGTGATGCACGATTCGCGGGCATCGTCGGAGCGTTCGAGGCAAGTCTGACATTCCCTTGTGCCGTCCTCGGCCAAGATGCGGTGGCCCAAGCGGGTGCAACCGGTGCCGCTCGATTCGCTGCCAATGGAAGGGCGGAACCGTAGTTCACTCCACTCCACAACGGCGGGCAAGCGGGCTCGTAGTAGTAAGTGTTGATGGGGACACTGATGTACGGTACGGCGTAGCTGTAGGAATAAAATCGCGGTGCACAATGGAATCGCGGTGCACAAAAGAACGGTGAGCCAAACCCATAGAAGCCAGTGGAAAAACCACTGTTCCAATAGGGACTAAATCCAAAGCTGGAGTATCCCAAGCCGAATCCAGTATGGCGAAATCCGAAATGCCCACAATGACGAAAGTGAGGATGATGGGCTTGTGCAACGGAAGTCATGGATGCACTGAAAACTCCAAAACTTACTAGAGCCAAGGTCCATTTGGCAGCTCGCAATCCCGTCTTAATTCTAAATCGCATACTCGCACCTCGTTATTTCTCTGATTTTCGGCCTACGTTAGTATTCAACCTATCCGTTTGGAATGCCAGTACCCACGGACGATTTATCGAGAAAAAATGCGTTAAATGCCAGTGAGAGCCAAGCGATCATCAACAGGCTGCCCCCCAGTGGAACGATGCTCCAATGTCCCATACGATCCCAAAAAACCATGCTGTAAAGGCCCCCAGAAAAGAGCAGCATTCCTACAATGAATAGCAGGCATGTCGCCCGCCAGCCGCCGCGAAAACCGGCAGCAGGGGCAAAACCGATCGCAAGGAGGACCAGGGTGTGAAACATCTGGTACTTGACTGCAATCTCACATTGATTGATTTTCTTGGCCACCTCTACGTCGGAGAACCCTTGCTTTTCAAGACTTTTCGGGAGCGAGTGCGATCCCATTGCACCAATGCCAACGCACAAACAGCCAGAGATGGCTGCGACCAAGATCAACCAACGTGAACCGACCATAAACGCACAATTCTTGAGAGCTCAATTGAGAAAGTACCGCTGGTGGGACTCGAACCCACACGACCCTTTACGGGTCCTTGGATTTTAAATCCAATGCGTCTGCCATTTCGCCACAGCGGCAATTTCAAACAAGAATGTATCCCAACTGCCAGTGAATGGGTAGTGGCACATTACCATCCCGACTATCCCCGCCTCGAACTTTTCACTGAATTATTTAGTCCGAAACAGCTTGGGGTCTTGTTTTTCGAATTGCAACCTTGTTTGATAAAGAGCAGGCGTTGGTTGCCAGTGCAACGATCGCCACTCTGCATCCTAGTTTCCTTTGACAGAGGAGGTCCAATTCCTTATGGCAACGATTCCGATGAGCACTCAGTCATTTGCCGACTGTTTGCCAGCGGTGCGTGAGGCCAAAACCAATTGCGATGCTAACACATATCATCGCATTGCCGAAGTCAGGTCCCAACAAGGGTTATCATTGCGCGCGGTAGCACGAAGGACAGGAGTCGATGTTCGAGACCTTAAACTGCAAGAGCAGTCGAATTCGAACTTGACGCTGGCCGAGTTGTACCGATGGCAAGTGGCTCTGGACGTTCCAATCGAAAATCTACTCGTAGATCACGATGAAACGCTTTCGGAATCGATTCGAACGCGGGCTGCAATGGTCAAGGTCATGAAAACCGTTGTCGCACTGACCGAGGTAGCGTCCTCACCTCGAGTATCGCGATTAGCAACCATGCTTCGCGAACAACTCGTTGAGTTGATGCCTGAGCTAGCCGAAATCGGCGGTTGGCCCAATTACGGCACCCGTCGCCCACCCGACCAACAAGGTCGAGCAGGTGACAATCCGGTCGACGTTCGCCATCTGAGCCTAGATTAAACCGACAGATGCCGAATCAGACGCAAATGATGAAATGTTTCGAATAGCCATTGTTAATTCTTTTTCTTGGAAATCTGAAACAAGCATCGACCGCATTAAAATGGCCACCCAGTCGGTGGCCATTTTTTTTTGGCGTCCAAGCATCGCAATGGCATCGCAATGGCATCGCAATGGCATCGCGATAGACAACCTCAGCCGGACACCAGGATTTTTGTGGCGTCTCTTGCAGCTATTTCGGGTTGCAACGCCGTCAATGCA
>JAIPFP010000268.1 GCA_021736575.1 Pirellula sp.
AGCCAGTCGGGCTGGTCGTATCCGCACCGGCTTTGTTGCAAGCCCAGGCGCATGTCAATAGCAACGTCATCCCGCAACATCAACGTTTCTTGGCTTGCCTACCCGTCGACAAACATGACGAGGTTATCCCGCAGATCGAGGACTTTCCAGCCTTCGTGCGCCAAGTGCTCGACTGGACCGAGTCCGACTTGGTGGCGTTTGACGAAGCGGCAAAATCGGGCATCGACGTATCAGGCTTGGAAGTCGTATTGCCCGAGTACAACGAAACGCTGCGGCCAACTTGGATCGTGCCGGAGTTCAAGTCAGCAACTGCTAAGTCGTCCCTATCAACGGACTCTGCAACGACCGCAGCGACCGCGTCGACCGCATCGGCCGAGCCGAAACAGCCGTCCAACGCGGACCGTTTTGTCATGCTCATTCAACAGGTTCCGCCCGATCAAGACCTGGACGAACCCCAGGAGGAAACCGATCGGCGCTGGCATGCTTCACCGCATGCACGCTTTGAGCGGTTGCTGCGAGAAACGCAAGTTCCAGCCGGCTTGCTCATCAACGGTCGCCAGTTGCGGTTGGTGTACGCACCGCGAGGCGAGACGAGCGGCTATCTGACCTTCAACGTCGACGAGATGGTCTCCGTGGCGGGACGGCCCATGTTCGCGGCCTTGCACATGCTGCTGAATTCCGATCGGCTGTTCAATCTGGAAAAGAAGCAACGGCTGCCATCGATCCTGGTCGAGAGTCGCAAGTACCAGAACATCGTCTCCACGCAATTGGCTCAGCAAGTCATGGCGGCCATGTATGAGTTGCTGCGCGGTTTTCAAGCGGCCGACGACCAATGGAATGGCAAACTGCTGAAGGACGTGCTGGCCAGCAACCCACAGAATGTTTACCACGGGCTGTTGACCATCTTGATGCGATCCGTGTTCATTCTGTACGCCGAAGACCGCAATCTGCTCAGCAATCACCCTGTCTATACAAGCTACTATTCGATCACCGGTTTATTCGAACGGTTGCGAACGGACGCGGGCCAATATCCAGACACGATGGACCAGCGGTATGGAGCTTGGGCGCAGCTACTGACTTTGTTCCGCATGATCTACGAAGGCGGCAATCACGAAGACTTGAAAATCCCAGCACGCAAAGGCTACCTCTTCGACCCCGAACGCTATCCGTTTTTGGAAGGGGGATTAGGGATTGAGGGTTTGGGTTTAGGAAAAGACGTCGGGATTGGAGAAGAGTATCAGCACATCGCCAAAAACGAACTCGTACAAGAACGCCGCCCCGAATCAGCCTACAACCAACCCCCAACAACGAACCACCCTCAACCAACCACAAAGCACGAAGAACCAACAACAAAGAACTCCTCCCTATCAACAAAGAACTCCTCCCTATCAACGAAGAACGAAGAACCAACAACTAAGAACGTTTTCATCCCTCGCGTCAGCGATGGAGTCATCTATCGCGTTTTAAACAATCTGCTGATCCTCGATGGCGAGCGGCTTAGTTATCGGTCTCTCGATGTCGAGCAAATCGGCAGCGTCTATGAAGCCATCATGGGCTTTGAAGTCAAAGTGGCCACCGGTCGTTCGATCGCCATCAAGCCAACCAAAAAACATGGCGCACCGGCAACCATCAACTTGGAGGAACTTCTGGCGACTGAGAAAAGCAAGCGAGCCGCGTGGCTGTCCGAACAATCCGATCAAGATCTGACAGGCAAAGCGCTGGAGTCCTTGAAGTCAGCGGCCACGATCGAAGAGCTGTTGGCTGCGTTGGGAAACAAGATCGCAACGGAAGTTACACCCAACGTCGCAGCCGCCGGAGCCATGATCTTTCAGCCTTCCGACGAGCGCCGTCGCAGCGGTTCGCACTACACCCCGCGTTCACTTACCGAGCCCATCGTCCGCACCACGCTCGAACCCATCCTCAAACAACTCTACGACCCCGAATCCCCCGCGCCGACTCTCTATTCGCCAACCAAAGAGGACAAGAAACGTTACACACAAGGCGAACTGGATGCGCGCATTCGTTTGTCGGAAAGGGCGATCGAGCATGCACGGAGAGCGCGCGAAGTCGGCAGGCCCCATCCGTCGCAGCTCTTGGATTTGAAGGTCTGTGATCCGGCGATGGGGAGCGGTGCATTTTTGGTGGAGACCTGTCGGCAGCTTGGTGATGAGCTGGTGAAAGCGTGGTACGCGCACTACAAAGATGATTCTGGGAGTGAGGGGTTCCCCGACATCCCACCGGATGAAGACGAGCTGCTTTATGCTCGCCGACTCATTGCGCAGCGGTGTTTGTACGGAGTCGACAAGAATGTGATGGCGGTCGATCTTGCCAAGCTATCGCTGTGGTTGGTAACGCTGGCCAAAGATCATGCCTTCACGTTTCTCGATCACTCGCTGCGTCACGGCGATTCGCTGGTGGGCCTGACGCGCGAGCAAATCATAGGTTTCCACTGGGAGCCGAAGAAGCAAAAGAAGTTTGGCGAGGATCTCATTCAAAAGCGATTGGACAAAGCCACTTCGGCTAGAGCCAAAATTCTGAATGCTCGCGAGGATGTTGCCTACCGCGATCAGCAACAGGAGATGAAACTAGCCGACGATTCCTTGGATTTGATCCGCTTAGTTGGGAATGCCTGCGTCAGTTGTTTCTTCGCTGCTGGCAAAGACAAAGCTCGTGAACAAGAACTCGAACGCGTCTTCGTACTCGCCAGTTCTTACGTCTCCTCACTAACCACTAACAACCAATCACTTGCCACTACGTTCGACTTTGAATCCCGCGCCGCCCTCGAATCCGCCGCGGATCGCTTGAAATCGGTCACAAGTCCTGTTCCATGTTTCCATTGGGAGATCGAGTTTCCAGAGGTCTTTTCAAGGGATAACAGTGGGTTTGATGCGTTTGTTGGCAATCCACCGTTCGCCGGGAAGAACACAATTGCAAAGAGTAGCCATGCGTCGTTTCAAGATTGGCTAAAAGTACTGCATGTTAAATCACACGGCAATAGTGACTTGGTCGCACATTTTTTTCGACAGTGCTATTCAAAAGTTAGGCAAAACGGAACGTTTGGCCTAATTGCAACGAATACGATTGGTCAAGGAGATACGCGAAGTACAGGTCTGACTTTGATCTGTCTAAATGGCGGAACAATTTACAATGCGGAGAAACGCAAGCGTTGGCCCGGAATGGCTGCTGTAATTGTAAGCGTCGTCCACGTTCACAAAGGGAAAACTTATGTTACGAAGCGTATTGATCATCGTGAAGTTGAAAAAATAACAGCATTTTTGTTTCACGCTGGACGAAATGACGACCCAGATATCTTAAGTGAAAACAACGAAAAAAGTTTTCAGGGTGTCATTCTGTTAGGAACCGGATTTTTATTCGACGACGAGGCAAAGGACGGAATAACCTCCCCAATTAGCGATATCGAACGCCTCAAAAAGAAGGATCCAAGAAATGCTGATCGCATATTCCCATACATAGGTGGGGAGCAAGTGAACGATCATCCGACACAAGAACCGAGTCGCTATGTGATTAACTTTGAAGATTGGCCGCTTGAACGGCAAAAATTTGACGTCGATTGGACTTCGGCAAGTGCAATTCAAAGGCGGGATTGGATCCGCGAAGGCCGCGTCCCGTTGGATTATCCTGGTGAAGTCGCCGCGGACTATCCAGACCTATTGGAGATCGTCGAAACACGAGTTCGTCCAGCGCGTGAAAAGCAAAATGACGCTGGGGGCAAGAAGAAGTGGTGGCAATTTTTGCGACCACGTGCCGAAATGTGCGAGGCAGTTCGTTCATTACAACGAGTGCTAGTTTGTGCCCAAACTAGCAAGTATCGAATCTTCACATATCTACCGAGTGAAGTCGTATTCGATCAAAAACTGATAGTGTTTCCATTGGAGGACTATGCAAACTTTTCGATTATGCAATCGCAAGCACACGTTTGTTGGTCAACATTCTTTGGATCAACCATGAAAGACGATCCGGTTTACACGCCAACGGATTGCTTTGCGACATTTCCGTTTCCGTACCAGTATCTCGAACAACTCCGTACTGTCGGCCAATCGCTATATGAAATTCGTGCAAATCTGATGATGAAGCAACAGGAGGGACTTACAAAAACCTACAACCGCTTCCATTCCCCCGGCGAGCATGACGCGCGCATCCTCGAGCTTCGACGACTACATAGTGAAATGGACGTAGCGGTATTGCGAGCGTATGGTTGGGACGATCTGGCGGACCAGGCCGCGCACCCCGATTTCTGTCAATTCCTGCTCGACTATGAAGAGGACGATGACGACAGCGCATCCGACACCAGCCGTACCCGTCAAAAGAAAAAGCCCTGGCGTCTCCGCTGGCCCGACGACTTCCGCGACGAAGTCCTCGCCCGCCTCCTCGAACTCAACGAACAAAGACACAAGGAAGAACTGCTAGCCGGTAGTTCTCAGTTGTCAGCGAAGAAAGAAGCGAAGCCGAAAAGTAAAAGTGGCGACAATGCAAAGAAAACTGATTTCAAACAACCCGATCTCTTTTGATCTCGCAAGGAACCATAACTGTGCAACTTGAATTGACTAAAGCCGGTGTCCTGCCCGTCGCTATACACGATGGTAATTTGGATGAAATCGAAGGCTTGTTTGGAGGCTTTCAACGATCGAATCGCCGTATGACACTTTTTGCGAAGCTGAAGGAGTATGTTGCTGCACTTCGCAACGCCGATATTCGTGGCTTGCTGATTGTCGACGGCAGCTTTGTCATGAGTTGTATCGACGAACCCGAGGATATCGATGTTGTATTGGTACTGGCGGCGGACTGGGATTTGAAAGAAGAGCTGAGGCCATTCCAGTACAATCTTGTTTCGAAGCGCGACGTGAAGCGCAACTTTCCCATCGAAGTGTTGCCTGCGCTGGCGGGTTCGGACGCGGAGAGGAAGTGGACTGAATATTTTCAGCAAATCAACGTAAAATGGTATGAGCCCCATGGGTTTGAGAGTGGTTCGAAAAAAGGCTTGGTAAGGATCGCATTATGATTCGCAATGACGAAGAACTGAAAGTCGTCCGCGAGCAGCTATCTCGTGCTGAATCAGCGCTTGAGTCGTTGCGTCGTGATGTTCTCCCTAAAAACGAGCGCATGTATCGCGTCATGTCTGAATCGTATGTGGATACGATCCTGGAACTTCGGGGTCATGTTGACACGTTTCTTGGAATCAACGAGCTACCAGCGAACGCAGATTTGGCAATCACACTAGAGGGAGATCGTGTTGGACTAGGACAAACATCGGCTGGAGTAGTTACTCGATTTATCGACACGTTCCGGCGCGGCATTCAATCCGCCGTGGAAATTGTCGAGTTTGCATCACAGCCGCGGACAGGTCGGCGTCGTGAACGCTGGATTGAAAGTATGTGTGACTTGCCCATCGTCGGCCTGTCACCTGGCAGCGTGAAAGTGTTGCTGGCTGAACCAACAGACCAGTCGCTGTTCTCGAAGGAAAACCGCGAATCGTTTCAAAAAGCGTTGGACCTGATTTTCGGTGGTCTGCACTGGGCGGATGTCAGCTCAGTTGAGGACCAAGATCTGCCGTTTCAGAAGTTGGATCCGGAAGCGCGCCATGCTATACTCGCGCTTGTCACTCGTTTGCTGCCACCCCGAACTGGTCCGATCAAGCAAGTCAGTTTTCTTCGAAGGGGTATTCAAGGGACAGAGCGGGAACGCGAGTCCGCAACACTGACTCGCGAATCACGCAAGCGCATTCGAGCCGCCATTGAAAAAATGGTGCCGGACACCAAGATCATTGAAGTTACGGGCGTGATTCGCGAACTTGACTTGGACGAACGTTCGTTCAGTCTGCGTGAACGAAATGATGGCGAGCCAGATCAGCAGTGGGAGTACGGTCCGGAGCTGGAGGATGCGATCAAGGAATTCCTAGATAGTCGTGTCACGGTCACAGGATCGGCAGAACTAAACCGGAAAAACAAAGAAAAGCTACTCGCCGATTCGATTGAGCCTGCGAGTGATGAAACGGACACGCCGCAAAATGTTCCTTAATTCCTTTTTTGAAATTGAACTCAGAAAGTTCCCACGTGAAGCCCACGCAATCGATTTTCGTCGCTTGGCATACCGAACAACCCAGCCCTCGCTGGGGGCCGGTTGGGCGTGTCGATTCGATCGACACAGGTTCGCGCGAACGGTCTTACCGTTTCTTCTACACCAACGGCGCTAAGACGCTGGAAGGTTTTAGACCGTTTGATGGGATGGAAGATCTGGACGAGGTATACCACTCAGACTCGTTATTTCCGATGCTGGTTAATCGACTGCTACCCAAATCGAGACCGGAATACAAAGACTTTCTGCGATGGAACGATTTTGACCCAGCTGATCCGCCAGAGCCATTGCTACTTTTGCAACGTAGCGAGGGGATCAAGAAGACGGATTCCATCGAGGTGTTCCCCTGTCCTGTACCGACCAATCAAGGCGAGTACCTTAATTTCTTTTTTGTACACGGAATTCGATTCCATTTGAATAAACCAGAAACCGCGGAAGCCGTTTCGCAGCTCCATGCGGGCGATCGATTGAATCTTCGTTGCGAACCCGAGAATTCGGTTGACCCGTTCGCGGTTGCTGTCGATTGCGGAAATGTACCGATCGGATATGCACCGCGATACTTGGCTCGCGATTTCTCTAGATTGATGAAGGACTGCCCAAGCGACACAGTGAAGTTGTTCGTTCAGCGAGTCAATCCAGAAGCACCATTCCAACAGCGCCTGCTATGCCGAATGCAAGCGTGTTGGCCGGCAAATTTCACCCCATGCTCTGGGCCAGAATTCGAGTCTATACCCAAGTTAGAGCTGGTATAAATTCTTTCCCATAGAAAGCAAATAACCTCGGAATTCTCCGAGGTTATTTCCCGACCGGATGTTTCCAATCCACTTGGAATTAATGATCGGCTGCAACGACAGAAGAGTCAAGCCGATCAACAATCTTCCCAGATATGGAACCCAATAATGCGTCCAAAGTGGGGGTTTGGGGATAGTTCTTGGTTCTTAGTGCTTAGTTCTTGGTTCTTAGTGGTTCCAAACAGAGTAGAGCGATTGTCCTCAATCGCTTCGGCCTGGCATTGATGGGTAGAATCGCCCCAGATCGTTCGAACGCAGAATATGTTAGTCGGACTCGCAGTACCAAACGATTGAGGATAAGTAGTTCTTGGTTCTTAGTTCTTGGTTCTTAGTGGTTCCAAACAGTGTAGAGCGATTGTCCTCAATCGCTTCGGCCTGGCATTGATGGGTAGAATCGCCCCAGATCGTTCGAACGCAGAATACGTTAGGCGGACTCGCAGTACCAAACGATTGAGGACGAGTAGATGTTAGTTCTTGGTTCTTGGTTCTTGGTTCTTAGTGGATTTAAACAGTGTAGAGCGATTGTCCTCAATCGCTTCGGCCTGGCATTGATGGGTAGAATCGCCCCAGATCGTTCGAACGCTGAAAACGTTAGGCGGACTCGCAGTACCAAACGATTGAGGACAATCGTTTTACTCTGCGACGCTGCGCTGGCCCGACGACTTCCGCCCGCCTCCTCGAACTCAACGAACAAAGAGACAAGCAGAAGTTCACTAGGGATGTCGAGGGCAAAATTGAGGGAGCTCGGATAGAATGCTTCCCATAGCAACGAAGTTGGGATTGGGGATTAGATGAGTAAAAAGAAATCGAAGACAACGGATTTGACTGAGCAATCGCAGGGGCCGAATCAAAGCCTTTTCAACGTTCCGGCTCTGCTGGGCGATATTCGAGGCCTGATCGAATCTGCTCGCGAGCAAACCGCTCGTGCTGTCAATTCAACGTTGGTCGTGATGTATTGGCAGATCGGCCAACGTATTCGCACAGATGTGCTTCAAAATGAGCGGGCGGAGTACGGAAAGGAGATTGTGCAGACACTGTCTGCACAATGAACGGAGGAGTACGGTAGGGGATTCGGTCGTCGGAATCACTTCCAACCGCTGCGGTTTGCTGAGAGGCTTCCGCAACTGGTGTTTTTTGGACTTCCTGGGGTTGACCGGGTCATAACGTGGCGAGCGGCTGGGTCCGCTTGTAAACTAACACAGGTCGCGTAGGATCTCGGTAAAATCGATATTGTGTAGAGTGCGCTCGTCGGACGATTTCCGCGACGAAGTCCGCGCCCGCCTCCTCGAACTTAACGAACAAAGACACAAGCAGGAGTTGTTAGCCGGTAGTTCTCAGTTGTCAGCGAAAAAGGAAACGAAAGCGTCGACGAAGAAGAAAACAAAGAAGTCCACTTCGGTCGATCAAATGACGCTAAATTTGGATGACGATAACGAAACTTGAGCGACTTGTTTTTCCCACATCCGATACCAATCAAAGTCGCAAACACCTACCTAAATCAATCCTGAACTTTCCTCGCTTCCGCTTTTCGAATGGGCTGTAATCAATGTTCAAAGTCGTCTTAGGCGTCGCTAAACAATTAATGTCCGGATTGGGGTTGATTCTGGTTGCGGGATTATAGCATGATAGCGGCATGCCGGATGCACGAGTCGTTAAATGGATTATTGAAAAGTATTCTGCGATCGAAGCAGATTTGGA
>JAIPFP010000269.1 GCA_021736575.1 Pirellula sp.
ATGGTGATTCAATTTTGCTTCGTAATCAAGCGGTTGAAGACCAGATTCGCTACCAAAACTCATCGAGCGTTATCAACGGCAGTCGATGCCGATCTGATGAAAGCAGTCTATATTCCATGGAAATCCGAGTGGGGCATGCGGGACGGCCACTAAGCAAGAATCACGGCAAACCGTTTTTACGGTTTGATGTCGGGGAACGGTACATCGTGCGATTACACAACGAATCAGATTTCGACGTTGCGTCCGCAGTATACGTCGATGGGTTGAACGTGCTAAACCTACCGGGCAATGATGCAACGGAGGCATTCTTTTTTATTCCCAAACGTGGTTTCATTGACATTGAAGGATGGAGGGAAGATCTCGACGGCTTTCGGGAGTTTGTGATAGCGGAACACAATCGCAGCGACGTATTTCGGAACGGAAACGCTGCCAATGTTGGATTCATTGCGGCGACTTTCCATCGCGTTTGGATTGAGGGAAATTCTCCGCCTGAAGGTGAGCCCGTTGGCAAAGGTGCCCTGGCAACATCAAAAGGAAAAAGGATTCAGCAAAGAGTAACACTTCTACCGCGTTGCGTGGGAGTAATGAGGGATATTGTGACGATTGGCTACGACTACTAGATTAGGAGATTTTTTATGAACGATCCAAAACGCGCTATTGGAATAGATAATGGAAAACTCACAGGATGGCATTTCACTCGAGTACTATCACTTGTGTTTGGCTTCGGCATGGCTTCGACACTTCTTTCACAGAGCACAAAGCCACTGGTTGTTGACTCAGCAACTGATTCCACGCGATCGCTATCCCGAACAAAACCTCTAAGTACTTCACTAACGGGAGGCATGGTGGAACACCCGAATGTGATTACGTTTTCCAACAGTGGATATCTGATTTGCACTGGTAACGACAATGCTGAAATTGATTCGATGCGAAGTGCACTATTCAGTGTCGTAAACAAGCCCGACTCATTAAAACAAGGGTCCAAAGCAAGCTCAAGGATGTGGAGCTTGGAAGCTGGCAAGCAACTTTATCGAATACGTGGTCATCATGCCTGGAAGATTACATCTCAAGCATTCTCAACAGACGACAAGCTTCTTGCGTCGACTGGTTACCGCTACAGCTACAGAGAGCAACAATTTCGCTCTCGTTTGGTGCCGACGGGCCCCGACTTCGAAACGCGTCTTTGGGACACAGCGCATGGAGAAGAAATCGCATCGTGGGAAAAAACGGGTGGTGCACTTGCCTTTTCAGGATCAGGCAGTTCACTCGTCGCAACTTCGCCTTTCTACGGTGTTCAAGTCTTGAAGCCCGTTAAAGGAGGGAGTGTTTCGAAGTACGACATTGTTTGTTCAGACGAGGTTTCTCCAATCCCTCTCACGTCCGACAGCCATATGCTCATCTTAACTGGGCTTAGTGCAGTCGATGGCAATTTCACGAAAGCCACTCCCGCCATAATCGACATCTCTACGGGCGTCCTTTTGCGAAGATACACCAGTCCGGACCTTTCGACGATGTACCAGGGCCTTCCCTATAACGATTTCGAAATTCACGCGATGGCGATCGACAGCGCATTCAAGAAACTAGCCGTTGTCACAGGAGACCATATCATCGTTTGGCAGCTAAATTTTGATGATGCAAAATTGAGGGATCGTGAGCAGCAGGTAGAGCTTGTGCGAATACCATGCAAGCAAAACGCAGCAGACCTTCACTTTACTGACGACTCGAAGCACTTAGTTATTGCGGCAGATTCAGGCCATATAGATCGCGTTAGTTTGTTGGACGGAACAATGCAAACGCTTTGGAGAGGGGCTAAGGGTACGTATCAGATCTCACCGAATGGAAGGTATTTGAGCCAAACTTCGAGCGACAGAGAAGCCGGCTATTGGGATCTATTGGAACTTGATTCGGGAAAAACGGTTGCGCGCTTTCACCAACCCTTTAAGGACCAAGAATGGGGAATAGAAACTCCTGATGGAAACCAAATTGTTGCTAGTCGAATATCCCAGAACATCGGAATTGACCAAGCAGAAATTGTTATTGCGACGCTACGGAAGTCCATTAGGGATATCTCGGAGAAATCACCGGCGAAAGGTGAACGCGTTGTAGACTCAAAACCTAACTTATTCGTGGTCGCCGTAGGGGTTGGTCAGCACAGACATGATAGCAGGACTCTAAAGTTTGCCGCCAAAGACGCGAAAGACCTTGCCGCGTTGCTTAAGAAACAAGAGGGTAGTTTGTACAACGAAGTCTACGTCAACGTCCTTACCGATCAAACTGCGCAGCTGTCTGATATCGTCGAAGCGTTAACACAATTGAAGCGATCTTGTACTTCACGAGATCGGATAGTCATTTTGTTTTCTGGTCATGGGGAATCCTTACAACAAGGTCTGTATCTGCAGCCATGGAATGGAAACAAAGAGTCTATTGCACTTTCCTACTTGAATTGGAACTCGGTGATCGATTTGCTCGTTGAAACTAAAGCCGAACATGCGCTTCTTCTCCTCGATTGCTGCCATGCGGGAGCGATGGACGTTGGCGGGTATACAAGGGCGACTGAGGCATCTCGAAAAATTACTGTTTTCTGCTCTTCGGATCGTGAAGAAGTAGCATCTGAAAGCACAGAATTGCGGAATGGTCTATTTGTCGGTCTTGTCTTGAAAGGACTTTCTGGATCAGCAGATTTCGACCAAGATGGGACGATCTTAGTAGAGGAACTCACTCGTTTTGGACTCGAAACCATCCCGGCATATTCCAACAGGAAGCAAAACCCAAAAGTTCTCTTTTCAAGTGGACGTGGAGTTTCGCTTTTTCGAGTTCGTTGAAAACGAAAAAAGGACGCAATTATGAATTGGCAATCATTTCCCTTGGTCAAGTCACTTCCGACGAACAGCAGTTGCGTGCCGCCGAACTCGTTCACATGAACCGATCACGGAGGAGTGTTGGGGTGATTATGCCAAGCTCTATGGCATGTGCAACGCAATGAGCCTGTAGATTCCCTGGCGCAACGTCCTCCCATTAAGAGAAAGTGGTGACGGCAATTGCCGTGCGAATACATGTGTTCTTCCTGTTGCCTTCTCACGCATTGGGCGAATAGGCTAAGGACTCGGCCAATGGTTGAAGCGATGGCCGACAACGCTAAAGCTTTAAGGGATTCATCGAGTCTCATGTGGCCATGCGCATCCTGCGACGTTAGAAGCTCGGGAGAATTGCTTTGAAACGTTTGCGACAAAGTCGATCTGAGGCCTCCCAACGAGTCACTAACACTTCCGTCACTGCACTTGCGTATACTTTGCGAACTAAAACAACAGAAACCGCTGTGGTTGAATCGTGTAACGCTGCGAGCAACCGCAGAGCGTACTTGCGTTGGTGACCTGTGACTACTACAAACTCGTCAAGTATCCGCGACTTGTCCTTTTTCCGAGCGACGTAGTATCGAGACCGAATTGAATCAACCAGGGCGCCTTTTGCTTGTATTTCCATAGCGGATCTCCACGATTTGGGAATCTTTCTGTTGAGGCAACCAATATCGTTCGGTATCCACTTTGTTATGGCAATGCCCGTTTGATTGGCCGATGACCTTAATCGTCGATCCCGGGCATATACATCACGCAAAGGGTATCAATTTCGCCGGGAAGGAACACCTTCGACGGTCCTTGTCATTAACCGGTGATTTCCCGAATCACACCTATGGGTGGAACGATTACCCCGTGTATAGATCGTGTGTCGCTTTGGTTTCTTGGCCGCTATTGGCTTTGAACCGTTTCAATTTTCAGAATGCGATCGTTGTAACTATCGGTTATGTATAATTCGCCAGTCGTGGGATGAATGCTCACCCCATGTGGCCTGGCGAGTTGGCATTTCAAAGGATCACCTCCGATTCCTTGTCGACCAGCTTGCCCCGTGCCGGCAATGCGCTGAATGGTTTCGTCTTGCGGATCGTAACGCACAACAATGTTGTTTTCAGCATCCGCGATGATCACCCGATTTTGTCGATCTATGCAGAGATGCTTCGGGCCGTTCAATTTCGCTTCGGCTGCAGGGCCATGGTGTTCGCTCATCCCCTTTTTGCCGAGTGTGTTTACGACAGTCCGGATCTTGTCCTGCGAATTTACGACGCGCAATGCATTACCGCCACGTTCGAGGATGTAGACATTTCCCAAGCGATCCGCTGCAACCGCTCTTGGGTCAACCAATGGAGCGTTCGCCGCAACGGACCCATCGACTGGTGCCCCCTTCTCGCCATTCCCCGCTACGATGGACCGCTTGCCCGACTCAAGGTCGATTGCATGAATTCGCTGCAGGTCTGCGACGAACAGTTTTTTCCCAGAAAAGTCTAGCGAAATGCAATACGGCCCTTCGCTCTTGGCTTTGTCGAGTGAGATTTCATAACCAGCCAAGCTTTCAACTTGATTCGTTTTCGGATCGACTTGGCGGATACGTCCGTTCCACGTGTCCGCAATCAGCACTCGTCCATCGGGGCGAATTGCCAAATTATGAGGGCCATTGAATTGAGCTGCGAGTGCCGATCCTCCATCGCCGCTGAACCCTTTTTCAGTCCGGCCCGCGATATGTGTCAACAAGCCATTCGTCGCAACTTTTAACAACCTGTTCCCGGAAGCCATCTCGAGGATCCACAGATTGCCATCGAGATCGAATTCGGCACCGAAGGGCTCATTCAGCTTGGCTTCGACTGCAGGAACATCGACTGAATTGCGTTGCCCCCCAGCCACCAAAACGATCTTGTCCGACGTGTCACCTCGGCATTGACCGACTCGGCCAACCATGGTGATCAAGGCGGACACGACAACACACACACAGTAAGTTGTTCTTCGAAGGTTCTGGGTGAACATAGCTATTCTTTCATTAGGCTAGCGGCAGATTCGCTCTCGTTACCAAGATCTTCTTGGTAACGAATACTCTTGAAGCTCTGCTTCATGTTGTGTACTAACTCAGCTGGAAACTCTCCAACAGAGGCACTTGTTTGGCTTACGTTGTCTTCACTTGATAACGTTCGAGATACCCGAAGCTTGGAAAGGAGTCTTTCTTTGGTGCAGGCTGGCCTTGCATTCCTGCAAGATACAGCACGTGCCCGTCGGGGCTGAATCGCGCGGTAGTAATTCGCATACCCGTTTTCGCTTGACCTAGTAATTGTCCGCTCTCCGTAGAGAAAACAGCGGCATTCCAGTTTCCGCCCCGCAAACGGCCCGCCATGACAAAATGCTCACCGCTTGGCGTCCAAGCCAATGTTTCCATGAGTCCCTCTCCGGATTGTTCAGCAATAATTTCTTGGTGTTTCTCAACGGGAGTTTTTCGCCAACGAAAGCGTTGCCATTTTTGCTTTCCGTTGCCCGCCATCGGGTCCTTCATCTCACCCATTCCGGCTGCATAAAGCGATTCGCTGTCCGGGGAGAATGCGACGGCGTAGATACCGCCAATGTAACAATGGCTTTTGATGATTCCCCAGCTTGTAAAGTCAGGGGTTCGCCACTCGGCAAGCTTCTGCCCGCTGGCGATTTCCCAAACGGCAAGATCCCCCATCAGGTTACCGGCAGCGACAAACTGCGACTTGGGATCGAAAGCAACACACTGCACCGAAGGCAACATTTCGAACGCATGCATCAATTTCCCACTTGTTGAGTCGAACACTTTCACATTTGGCTCGCTCGCGTTGAGCGGTGAATAGTCCTCGGCACCCGCTAAGTACTGTCCACTCACCGAAGCGATGTATCGTTCATCGGGAGACAAGGCCATGCCCCAAGACCAGAAGTTATGGACACGCTGCGAAAAGCGAGGAGGCAACTCGCCGATTTTCGGCGATGCAGCTTCTATAACGTTCACCGGCGCATTCTCCGGCGCGTTCACCGGCGCGATAGCCTCGTCTTTGTCATTCTCACTAGCTAATCTGGTTGAAAGGTCCCGGATTTGGAGCGTTCCATCGTACGAAATGGAAACAAGTGAAGAGTTGGATTCCATGAGTGCAATCCCGGATACATAACTTGTGTGTTGGCCGATGCGCGTTGGTATCGGCTTGTCCGTTGCCTTTGGGTCCACTGGCAACGCACACTGATAGATTCCATCCATGCAAGCGGCATAAGCCATGAGTCCGTCCGAGTGAACGGACAGATCCATTACACCCATAGGGAATGCAATTCGGTCTAGTTTCTCGAGTGCAATCGGCATCGCTACTTCAGTCCATCCATTTCGGTTAGGCTAACAGTTCAGCCACAGGGGCCGCATCTTTCTCGACACGGTGGAAAGTTGGGAAATCAGGTAAGTCATAAGTTACGTGTGGATCGAGCCCGAGCGCTCGATAAATCGTGGCAAAAAGGCGCCGCTGATCCAGTGGCCGGTCCGACACTTCGACACCATTTTCGTCGGTCGAACCGTAGACCACGCCAGGTTTCAAGCCACAGCCCGCCATTGCCATGCTCCATGCCTTGGGATAGTGATCGCGTCCACGAGCTTCGTTAAGCCAAGGCGTACGTCCAAATTCACCCATGATCAAAACCAGCGTGTCGTCAAGCATACGGCGATCGGCTAAGTCATTGATTAAATGAAACACAATACGATCGGTTTCTGGAACCAACATCTGGTGCGTCTCATGATTCAAAACGTGGCAATCCCATGGCATGCCATTTGCTACCATGACAAACGTCGAACCATTCTCGACAAGATGTCGCGCGAGCAAGGCGTGCATTCCAAATGTCCCGGGCCCATAGCGATCGCGATCGGCTTGAGGCAATGCATTCAAATCGAAAAGCGGAGCCGCCTGCATCAATCCACGCACCCGTTCAAATACGGAGTTATACGATTGAACCGACGCAGCTTTGTGGTCGTTCGCAAATTTCTTGCTCAAAAAGGACCGCAACGCTTCTCGATCGCTATGATCCGTTGCAGATAGGTCGTTGGGCAGATTCACATTTTCGAGTTTGTACTTGCCACCAAATCGGACTGGACCATACTCAGCCCCCAACCATCCGGCCCAGTTCGCGGCTTTAAATGCCTTGAACTCATTTCCTTCCGGACATGGATCCAACAGCACGAATTGGGGTACGGGACTATCGAGTTGACCGAGCTGCTTAGCCAGCACAGAGCCCATCAATGGGCGAGTAAATGGCGGACGGGGTGGTTCACCACGTGTCAGCATATCGATGGCTTGGAAGTGCTCGCTAGGTTCGGTCGACATCGAACGCACTACCGTAAGCTTGTCCATGATGCTCGCGGTTTTTGGCATAAGTTCGCTGATATGAACTCCAGGGATCGATGTTGGAATGGATGCAAATGGGCCGCCGGTAGGACGCGATGGCTTGGGATCCCACGTTTCGAACTGGCTTGGCGCACCGCACAACCAAAGCAAGATACAACGCTTGCCTTGAGCGCGCGCGGAATCCGCAAATGCAGGCACGCTAAACAGACTTTGAAAACTCGCTACCGAAGCCGCACCTGCCAAACTCCCTTGCAAGAACAATCGCCGATGCAGTCTATGGTCGACGCTGCCACAAGGGGCATTCAGCATTGTGTCTAATCGGTGGTTGTTTTGCATTGATGCTCAGTGGTTAAAGCGAAACTCAGCGCTGGTGATGATGGACCAAGCGATGCCTTCGATCGCTTGATCGCGTCGTTCTACGCGGCGGGACATGTATGCTAAGCAATGCTCAAGCTCCTGAGCATCGGGCTTCCGACCTAAAATCGCTGCAAACAATTGTGTAACTAGAGTCGAATCGACTGCCGACGTGTCGTTCTCAACGGTGTGCAAACTCCGCAGTGCTTTCAAGAAACCCGAGTGCTTCACCGAAACCAATTCATTGATCGATGGGCCGTTGGTCAACAATAATCCTTGAGACACATTGGAGATCGACTCTTCGGCGAGCACATCCGGAAACAGTTTGGCAAAGGATGTTCGGTGTTCGAGTTTGTTCCAATTCTCTGGATTTTCAGGGGCCATAGCAACCAGCATCGAGCGCTGCAACGTCTCCGCAGTCAACGGTTTTGCGATTGACGAGGAAAACCACTGTGGATCCGTGAATTTTTCCTCAGTCGATACAAGTTGATAGGCTCGAGTGAGTGCCAGACTCCGCAATAGTCGACGCATGTTATAGCCCGATTTTGCAAAGTCGCGACTCAACCAATCCAGCAAGCCTGGATGACTCGGCGTATGGTAGGAATCGAGAGCATCAACCGGATGGACCAATCCTCGCCCAAGCATCCAAGCCCAAAGTCGGTTAACGGTCCCCTTGGAAAGCAAAGGATGATCTTTGAGAACATCCTCGACGAATCGTTCGCGGCGCGAGAATTTTGGAACTCGCGAGGCTGGTTCGGAACTTGCGATGTATAGATCGTCTCGCTCCTCTTCTTTTGTCTCTTTGCTAGGTCGCGTCTCTTCAACACGTCGATTCCCAAGATAGACAAGTTCGTTCGGCAACGACTTACCCTCGAGATTACTGAACTCCGAAAAGCCTCCGATGGCGGCTTCCGACAATCCGGGGCCCTGTGGTGTATCGACATTCTTGGAGCGATTGAAAAACGCGACGAGCCCCCAATAGTGGCGTTGTTCTATTT
>JAIPFP010000270.1 GCA_021736575.1 Pirellula sp.
CGAGCGGAGACGGCAAGCTAACCTCTTCCGTTATACTTTCCGGCAATGGGAGATCCGACTTGTTCTGTCGCGAACGAGGGTTGTTCATGGCTTGAGGTTCGCGTAGTTTCGAACCCACCGAGGGGGGTAATAAAGGCTCTGCGTCGATCGGAGGCAGTCGTAGCCCCTTGGACGTGTCCGGAAGCAGTCCCTTGGACGCGTCCGGAGGCAGTTCCAGTCCCTTGGACGTGTCTGCGGGCGGCCCCTTGGACGTGTCCGGAGTTTGGTTTTCTTTATAGACAGGAGGGGCGACCGGAGATCGCATGACCGCAGGTGGGTTCTCGATGATTTCGATGGATGAAGAAGAATCCGGAACTAGGACGGACGGAATTTCATAGGCTTCCGACTTTCGCGAAGAATCGCCATTGGTACGATTCGGCGAAAACTTGGTGTCCCCAACCTTGCGTTGAAGTTCTTCGTAGGCCTTTCGCAGACTCGCGATTTCTCGTTCTAGTTGCTCGATTTCTTGGATATTGGACTGATCGGCTGCGTCGAACTCATAAATTCGATCCTCGAGCATCCGGATCTCGCTCGCCATTTTCTCGATGTAAAGTTCCGTGAAGGCACGCTGCCGGCAACCGCTCGCCATGAAACCAGCCAACGCGCACGCGAGCACCCAAAAGGCTCCGCTTCGTTGTTTTGTTGGTTTTTCGTTGGTTTGGCAGCTAATCATGTTGAAAACGAGTGTGGTTTGCGAATCCGAACCGTTGGGAATTAAGAAAATTCCAACTTGGAGTCAAGATTGGTTGTGCGGACGTTTAGATTGATCAGCGACAAAGCAACCAAGACTCAACAAAACTCCCACTCCAGAGAACGTTACACAAAATAGCGATAAACTTCCAAGAATCCCGATTGTGTCTCGAATAACTCTTTGTCCGTGCCCTCATGTCCGGTCGGTTTTCTCAGATTCGCTGATTGCAAAGGGCAATTGGCCTGAAAAACGGCGCGATGAATGGGAGCGGCAGAGCGAGTATCCACTCGATCTGTTTCATCAGCCTTTTGGGGGAATTACCATGCTAAAGAAAATTTTGTTGGGATCGGCAATTGTTTTTGGTGCGGGCGGATTGCTGCTGGGCACCTCGGCCGTCAGCTACGTCCGAACTGGATACCACTCCATTCGAGACACGATCAAAGAGCAAATACCACTCGACGTGGAAATCAAGCGTGCACGCGATTTGATTTCGGATCTCAAGCCAGAGATCGCGGGCAATCTAAAAGTGATCGCTCGCGAAGAGGTGGAGGTCGCCAGATTGCAACACGAAGTCCTCGCCAAGAAGGCTACCTTGACCAAGTCCAAGCAGGCCATCCTGAAGCTCAAGGACGATGCTCAGAGCGGAGTTAGGTTCGTCACCTACGGTGGCAAGGATTTCGATATGGCACAAGTGAAAAAGGACTTGAGCGATCGTTTCAAGAGCTACCAAACACAGGAAGCGACCACCGACAAACTGGAAAAAATCCTGACGGCTCGCGAGAAAAATCTGGAAGGTGCTCGTCGCAAGTTAGACGAAATGCTTGCTGCGAAGCGACAACTGGAAGTCGAAGTTGAGAATCTGCAAGCTCGACTAACCATGGTTGAAGTCGCCAAGACGAGCAATCAATTCTCGGTCAACGATAGCCGTGTTAGCTCGGTTCGGCAGGTAGTGTCCGATATCGGAACGCGAATCGATGTCGAAGAACGAATGGCGGATACGTTCGAAACCTACGTGGGTATTCCCGTCTCAAGCGAAGACTCACCAACGGATTTGATCGAGCAGATAACAAGTTATTTCGATCGCAGCCAAGTCGAAGTGGAATCGTTGGTGGATAACCGATAGTTTTCCATTGTGTTCGGCTCCGTTTTACGCGTGTGGACTCTACGGGTCGCACCCGGCAGGGTGCGACTTTGCGTTGTCGATAAGGATCATTCCGCCATGACTTACCAACAACGCCCTGTTCCACGAGTTCCCGTTCCGTAGGATGGGACCATTGTCCCGTCCGATGATTCGTTCGGGACAATGGTCCCAAACTACATTGAATTGCCGAAAACTACGGCTAACACCGGGTGCAAAATGCGTGTTTTCACTCCAAGACTTATGCGGAAGTGCTTAGAATGATGAGCCATCTCGCCAGACCTGTTTCAACTCCTACACCTTCCATCCCTATGGTACCACCGAAAATCCTATGGATCGATGGAGTTGGAAGCTATGCCATTTGCGATCAGATCGAAGTCGCCATCGGCCAAGCCTTTCCTGGGAATCAAGTCGACCTGGCCATTCGCGGCGACATCAGCCGTCGAGCCGCTATCGTTCGGCGGCATGGCGAGGATCATCTGATTCAACCGTTGCAAACCGTTCATGTCAATGGTTCTGAAATCGATCGAGCCGTTGTCATGCACGACGGCGACTTGATCTCGCTTGGAGCACGGGTGGGCCTGCGTTATGTCCGGCCTACCCAGTTGAGCGGTACAGCTCGATTAGAATTGACCGGCAACTCTCGGTGGCAGCCGCTACTCTCGGCGGCTTTGTTGATGGGAGAATCATGTGTTTTAGGACCGGAATCCAATTGTCATGTGATTTGTCCCGACTGGTCTTCCAAGGTAGTGCTGTTTCGAAATGGAGCGCAATGGATGTGCCGAGTCAGCGACCAAGCAAATATTCAGATCGATGGCAAACCAGTGCGCGCCCCGTTTCCGTTGGTACGTGGCCAAAGAATCACAGGCGATGAAATTTCCATGACCCTCGAATAATGCTACCAAGCTTTTTCGGACAGATGCGAAATCCATTCCAGAGTAAACTGAGTGTCCAATTTAGTTCGCAGTCAGCCGTTCAATACAGCACGCGAAAATGGCGACGGAGAATAGAAAAATGTTTGCAATGCTTCGACGCCCAACCCTTAAACGACCCACCAATGAACTTGTCGTCGCCTTACCGCCCGGCAATCACTCAACGGCACCTAAAACGGCAGTACCCATCGGTGTTTCGATGAAATTCCAATACGGCAGCGGTGACACTCCTCTCGAAGGTTACAAAATCAAACGCGGAGTTGGTTCCGGCGGATTTGGCGAAGTCTATTTTGCCGAAAGCGATTCAGGTAAAGAGGTTGCCCTGAAACGAATTCAAAAGAATCTTGAAGTCGAAATCAGGGGTGTTCGGCATTGCTTAAATCTCCGCCACCCAAACTTGGTCGCCATCTACGATATCAAGTTCGATAAGCTCGAACAGGGATGGATCGTGATGGAGTTTATTGATGGCGATTCGTTGCGAGACCGGATGAATCGATTTCCGCAAGGAATGACTTCCTCGGAAACCATGCAATGGTTCGCTCAGTTGGCGGCAGGTGTCGCATATCTACACGATCAAGGAATCGTCCACCGAGATCTCAAGCCCGCCAACGTCTTCATTGACGGCGGATTGATCAAGATCGGCGATTACGGATTGTCGAAGTACATTAGCGCATCGCGGCGCGGTGGCCAAACCGAAAGCGTTGGTACTTTCCACTACATGGCCCCCGAAATCGGAAAGGGCGAGTACGGCAAGGAAATCGATATCTATTCGCTCGGGATCATCTTGTATGAACTCCTAACCGGCAACGTTCCGTTCGACGGCGAGAGCAGCCAAGAGATCATTCTCAAGCATTTGACCGCCGATCCAGATCTTTCTCAAGTGCCACAACCGTTTGCCTATGTGATTCAAAAGTCGCTTGCAAAAAATCCTGCTTTGCGATTTAGCGATTGCCGAGACATGCTTCGTGCGCTCGGTTGGGAACTCGACGCCAGCGGTTTGGCGGTCAAGCGTCGCGATGGTGCAAGCATCGATTTGCCACCCGTTCTTCCACCTTTCCGAGCTGAGCCAGCGGTCAACAAAAAGGAGATGCCCGTCGCCAGACCGACCGGGAGCTTCGATGCCACGATTGCGGGGGGCAATACGCCACCCAATACAAACCCTTGGCGATACCGATATGGCTACGCCGGTGATGCACAAATGGAAAACCTGTATCGCGAACCGGTCGCGCGTGCGGTTCAGCAGGCAATCGTTGAAACGCAAACGTTCTATCAAAGCCTGCCCCCGGGGGGGCGTGCAATTGCGATCGTGATCACGGTCATCGTGCTCTTGTCAAGCGCTGGTGTTATTGCACCATTGCTGTTTGTGCTTTTCGGCTGCTACGTCTGTTATTATGTCGTCTGGTACACGATGGGCGGAGCAAACGCACCCTACACTCCCTCGTCGCAGCCGAATTCTCCAATGAAGGCACGACCGCAACCGATTCGCGCGCCGCAAATCCAGCCAGCCACCGCTGCCTATCAAAACGCACGGCCTGTGGCTGCGAAGTCGGGTCTGAAACCAGCGCCGATTCCTTACCGAGTCGCCTTAAGAAATTGGCAAACCGAGCAGCGAAACAAATTAAATCAACGCGGCTTCTGGACTCGCAGTCATGAGACAACTCGTAGCTGGGCATTTTCCGGCATCGTAACGAGCGTGATCGCGACAGGTGCAGGCTTGCTGACAGTGGCCCGCAACCAGGGGGACTCCAATGCGCTCGTAAGCGGAATCGCTTGGACTGGTATCATGTCGCTCTTAATGACCTGGACCGTCCTGTATTTAACTAGAAAGTGGGAATCGCGTTCGGAGGATTCTATCGTCCAACGTTTTATACAACTCTCAGCGGGAGTGGTCCTTGGCGTCGCGAGTTTTTCAATCAGCGAATTCTTGATGGTTCCGTGGGCCGAGATCGCTTCGAAGCCATTTGTCGGAATCGTGAATGACGGAACTCTCTTGAGCGTAAGCTGGCAAGGATTTTATGGCGAAAACTCAATGCCTTTGTTGGCAGGTCACATTGCATACTTTGGTTCTTTGATGTGGATTGTTCGCTGGTGGCGGCAATCCGACATTCTTCGCAAGAGTCGGTTCAGCGTCTGGGCAGTCGTTTGGAGCGTCGCCATGGCGGGGCTAGTCCAAGGTTTGTTTTTCTTCCCAGGACCTTGGTGCTTTCTGTTGGCTGGCGTGACTTCCTTTACGCTGCAAATGGCGTCACCATGGATGGATCCTCTCACTGGCGAATGAACTAAGAACCAAGAACTAAGAACTAAGAACTAAGAACTAAGAACTAAGAACTAAAAAACCATGCTCTCTATTCAAATACTCATTTGTGGCTACGTTCTCGCGATTTGCTTTCAACAACCGCCCGATTCGACGCAAGCCGAGATACTTTCCAGCGATGCGCTCGAGTCCGTAGCGGGAGCTGCGGACTTGGGTGAGAGTCTGAACTCTCAGGAGCTGAATTCAAAGAAAGTTCTCAATGACAACACACCTGAATGGGTCAAGAATGGTATTGTACTTGGAGAGGATCATAGTCTGGCAATCAGCAGCTCTCTGCTGCCTGATCTAGAGCAATGCCGCGAAGATCTCAAAGCCAGCATGATGCGCGATGTGCATGCTTACTTGAACAAGCATGTGCTTGAAAATGTTTCGGCCTCGGTGTTACCTCAATTGACTCAAGAGTATGTTGAGAAATACTGGGTCGTGCCGTCTCAAACATTCGACAACGTTCAGGACCGTCCGTCAGGCACATACCATCAACTGTGGATTGGACTTCACATCTCCGCTGACCAGTTAAAGAAAGTCCGTGAGTGGGAACGGCACAGCGTTCGCGCGAGCAGGACAAAGCAAGTGGGGGTACTCGGTGGTACAGGCGTTGCCGCAATAACCATTCTTTCTGGCTTCGTTGGGGTTTTGGCACGCCGCGAAAAGGCTAAACTCAAGGCATGAGCGACGAAGTCCCTTTGAATCCGAATTATACAGAAAAATTGATGGTTGACAGCATCCGTGGTGGCGACACGAATGCATGGCAGCAGTTGATTGATCGGTATGAAGGCCGATTGTTGGCTTTCGTCGGTTCTCGATTATTGGATCGATCCCATGCGGAGGATATCGTTCAAGAGACGTTTGTTGGATTCTTAAACAGCTTACCCAATTTCGACTGCCAACGCCCTTTGGAGAGTTATCTGTTCTCGATCGCGGCCTACAAACTGACGGACCATTTGCGTCGCGAAGGGCGACGACACACTCTCGCCTTCCACACAGGTGAAGACTCCAGTGACGGGGCCCAGCAGGTTCCAGCTCCATTTCGCGCCGTCAGCAGTGTGGCGCGTTCCGTCGAACGTCGCGACACCGAGGAGATCGCGTTGGTGGACGCGTTGAAAGAGCAAATCGAGAAATGGAAATCCAAGTCAGACTGGCAAAAGCTAAAGTGCATTGAGCTGTTGTTCGTTTCTGGCAGTAGCAACAAGGAGACGGCGGAACTGCTTGGAATTACCGAGCAGCAGGTCGCAAATTACAAATCGGATTTTGTGTTAAGAACCAAGACGTTGATAAACCGCTTGGCAAGTCGCGATTCGTTTCCAGAGCTTGACTAGTCAGGACTGGTGCTCGTGCTCTGTCCTAATCAGCCGCTGGTGGACTCGATAACGTCCGATGGGACTGTGCTGCGACACGATGTGTTCAGTGTAGAACAGTTGTCCTCAACTGTTCCTGGAGCAGGTACAAACTTCACTTCAGATAAACGATTGGGACAATCGTTCTACAATATAGATAAACGATTGGGACAATCGTTCTACAATGACGTCTGGAAGGCGGACCATCCCGAAGCGGTTTGGGAGTATCGAGTAGCGGAATCCCGTCAAAAAGAGGATCGCAAGCAAATCACGCAAGCCCGTCGCATCGTGGCTGCCAAGCTAAAGCGAGAGCAAACCGCAAGCCAGTAACCAACGTTCGCCTCACTGGTTGTCGTGGACACTTACGTATCTACGTTCGTCAAGTGTTGAAAATCTAATGGTCCGCCAATTATTTTCGGAGAAATTTAGAAAAATGCGTCCCGGAAAATATCGACGTGGTGTGTCCCCATAATATGCCATGAAATTCTGCTAGGAAGTTGAGCAGCGAATAACACGCGCTATTACAATTCGCTTTTGAAACGGCGGTAATCTTGTTAATGCGAATTCCCCATTCATGTTAGGTAGAGATTCTTCCATGGCGACGAGTGTTATGATTTCCATTGGAGTTGATTCCACTGCAGAGTATCCCCTGAACGAGACGGTTGAGAATCTGATCGGCCGTGGAAGCGAATGCCAAATCCAAATCGGCGATCTTCGCGCCTCGCGTGAACACGCGAAATTTGTGTTTTCCGAAGGTCTTTGGATGATTATTGATTTAGGGTCTCGCAATGGGACGCTTGTCAATCGATCTAAAACCGACTCGGCAGTCTTGTCCGACGGTGATGCAATTCGCATCGGCGACACCGGGCTTGTATTCTACGAATCGACACTGCACGAACGAGGAAACTGCGAGCTGCTCAATCTAGAGATTCCTATTTCCGAAGAGATCGAGGAAACACCCCAGGATTCCGGACGCCGATCTATCGGAGGGGATGCACTTGAGACTCTCAAGCAAGCACGACGATCGAGGGATCTTTCCGATTTGCATGAATTTTCCTTGCTTACCAACACCATCGCTACCGAGGAGGAGTTGGTTGAGGTGTCGCTGAGCGTTCTTGCTAAACGCACCAAGGCCACCTCGGTCGCATTCTTACTTCCAAACGGTTTTGGAGAGCTTGACGTTGCTGGCCTGAAAACCACCGACAAGTCGATCCGTCTGGAAATCAGTGACTGGTTAACCCAAGCTGTGCTGGGACGCATGAGAGCGGTTTGGCTACAGCAAGAACGGATTGCTCTTGCGCAGGACCATGTCCATGGGGCTGCCGACGCAATCTGCGTCCCCGTCGTCGGAGAGAATCGCGCCGTCGGCGCTTTGCATTTGTATCGCAGCAAGAGGAAATTCCAACGTCATCACGTTGATTTCGCAGTTGCGCTATGCGGCACACTCAGTATCGCGATGAACCGAATTGTCGCGAATCAAGACACCCGACGGAAGCTGGATCGACTACAGGTCAAGAGCGCGGATTTCGACGAATTACTAGGCGAATGCAAACCGATCATCGAATTGAAAAATCGTATTTGCAGAATCGCAAAAGCATCAGGCTCTGTCCTAATCCAAGGGGAAAGCGGCTCCGGCAAGGAACTCGTCGCCAAAGCAGTTCACCACAATAGCGTTCGCGAGTCGAGGCCGATGCTAAGCGTCAATTGCGCGGCGATCCCAGATGAATTGATGGAAAGCCAACTCTTCGGTCATGTCAAAGGGGCTTTCACAGGCGCAGATCGAGACCACCTGGGGTGGTTCCAGAAGTCCCATGAAGGAACTTTTTTTCTCGATGAAGTTGGGGAACTGAATCTTAGCGGACAAGCGAAATTACTGAGAGTTCTCGAAGGACACCCCTTTTTACCCGTCGGCGGGACGAAAGAGATCAAGGTAGATGTCCGAGTCATTGCGGCAACCAATCGAGATTTACGAGAATTCGTCGAGCAGAAGAGATTCCGGGAAGACTTGTACTACCGTTTGAGCGTCTTTCAGTTAGTCGTTCCCCCACTCCGGGTACGGGAAGGCGATATCGATCTACTCGCTG
>JAIPFP010000271.1 GCA_021736575.1 Pirellula sp.
AGTGCGTCGAGAGGCGACACGAACATATCGTTGTTGACATCCAACGGACGAGCAGGATTTCGCCAGTCCGAGTTCATCATCAACCGCTGCTCTAGTCGTTCGAACATTCGTTGTCGAAAGAGATTCCGAGCGTTTGATCTTTGGCGACTTGTATTCGAAATGGCGTAGCGCGACATGATGTGTTGGAGTGCTCGGGAGAAGGGGTCGAAACGTCTCGCTGGAAATCGTCAAAATTAGTCTAATCCAAATCAGGGGGCAACAGGTTGGACATCGCGATGCGCCTTATTTTAGCTAAAATGCCGAGGTATGATTCCTCGCCGCTAGTCCAACACTGTCAAGCGAGCAAGCCAGCGTGGAGCGCAGAGCGTATTGCAATTTCAGCAATGACGAACAACCGAACTTGATCGAAATATTCAAAGCGATGGCTGAGTTGGACATCGAGGCCACCGTCGACTTGATGGTCGTTTCCCCATGCTTGTCCGCTCAGTACCCCGAAGTTCCTCGGTACTCCGCGGACACGAACCGTTAGGGGCCAGGCACGAATCGAACCTTTCGATCGACCAGATACAAGTTGGGAAAGAGAATCCGAGTCCTGGTTGAGCACTGACAAGTGGAACTTGTATTTATCCCGGTTTAGGATCAATTGTCACTGAATTTATGGGAATTGTCCCTGATTTGCAATTTAATTATCCCTGATTCCATTCAGCTATCTCGGTTTCGATACCCCCATTGAAGGGATTACGGCTCGATGGCCAACGTCTTTCGTCGGATTTCAAATCTGGCAGTCCAAATCAATCAAGAATTCGCGCCCTTTCTCGCAATGATTCGAGCCTTCTAACACCATTGGCTTAAACTGAACTGATTGCCTAATGTTCGTGCATTACTTCATGCTTGTTCAAACGAGGAACCGCAGATGGAAATTTTTATGGGAATTGCTGCAGGTTTTGTCGCGTGGTTTGTCATTCGATACTTCGTTGCAGGCTTCTATATAATCGATCAAAATCAACGAGCTTTAATCACCACGTTTGGGAGAGCGGATCGACTGGGTGAAGCTACGACCTTGGCTTTACCGCTCGCTGAAGCCTTGGCCCCGGATGAGCAAGAACGCTACTGTTATCCGCAGGTACGTGTTGTGCAGCCCGGCTTCTACTGGAAATGGCCTTGGCAGCAAGTGCATCGCGTTTCCATCGCGACAGCAACCATGAATATGGCGTACGATCCCGATCAACCAAAAGCCAACAAGGGCGGAACCATCTTGGATGCAGTCACCAAGGATCAACTTAATATTGGACTCGATGGTCAGATTCGGTATGGGGTTTCGGAAGCCAATCTTTATGCTTACCTGTTTGGCGTTAAAAGCCCGATCTCGCATGTGATGGGTTATTTTGTGTCTGTGCTACGCGAAAGAATCGCGAACTTCGAAGCTCCTCCGATTCCTCAGGTGATGGTCGCAGGTGACACTCAGGCGGACGCCAGCGTTAACTTTGGTGTCTCAATCAATGACTTACGAAAGAACTTGCGCGACCTCAACGAACACATGGATCGCGAGTGCCATTCTTCTGCAGCCAGGTATGGAATGGTACTCGACGCATCGCTCATAACCGGAATCGATCCGCCTCCCGAAGTTGAATCGGCCTTGGCTGCCATTAACACAGCACACAACCAAGTATCGTCCGATATAAGTTTAGCGCAAGCTGCCGCAGATCAAAAAATCGTTCAGTCCAAGCGGGCGGTAGAAATTGAAACCTTGAAAGCTCAGGCGGAGATCGAGCCGTTGGAGAGAATGGCGACGCAGCTTGAGTCATTAAAGCAGAGTGGTTCCGGCGTACTCAAGGCATACGTGAGAAACGTCAGGATGTCGCTATTCGGTCGCTCGGAACAAGCTTTTGTGGAGGTGGACTCATGATTGCGTTGGCTGCATTCCTCATTACGTTCGTATTGTCGTTCTTCATCGTACCTTTCGCATTGGCGATTGGACGCTTATTCGGGGTGTACACCATCGTCCAGGAACGCCGATGTCATGTCTATGTTCTTTTCGGAAAGGTTGTCGAAATTATCGACGAGCCTGGACTTCATTTCTTATGGCCTCTTATGGAATGGAAGGCTCTGGTCGTGAACTGGCTTGGAAAATGCTATGTCCTTGACATGCGATTGGACCAAGTCTACCTGCGAAGTTCCCCAGTGAATTCCGAAGAAGGCGCGCCGATGGGAATTGGGATTTGGTACGAAATGTTTATAAGCGATCCAGTGGCATTCCTTTTCAAAAACATGGATCCTCGCGGCTCGTTGTCGGCCAATGTTGCGAATTCCACCGTCCGTTGCCTCAGTAATTTGCCGCTGGCACTCATGATGGTCAACCGTCACAGCATGAGCGCAACCGTACGAGAAGAAGTATCGCCTCGATCCGATGAATGGGGCTACCGACTCGGTTCGGTGTACATTCGCAAAGTTCATTTTCGTGATGCCGAAATGATTCGGCAGATTGAAAGCAAGGTTGTAAATCGATTGCGGCAAGTGACGAGTGCCATCAAACAGGATGGTGCCAACCAAGTGAGCATTATTACCAGTACCGCCGATCGCAAAGCTGCTATCGAATTTGCAAAGGCCGCCGCAATTCGGCCCGAACTTGTTGGAAATGCATTGAAGAAGATCTGTGCAGATAAAGAAACGTCCGAAGCAATGTTTACAATCCTAGAAACTCAAAAGCTATTGGACTGCAAAACTAAGTTGACGTTGCTCCCTCAAAAAAGCGGTTTGTTAACCGATTTGTTAGCGGCTCGAGAGCATGCGACATAAGGATCAGGCAGAGATAAGCACATCAGTATGAGTCTTCGAGTGAAACAAACTGAGTGCCGAAGGGCGATAGCCCCGGTTCTCGACGAGTGTCGAGCAATTGGAAAACCGGGGCTATCGCCCAACGGCTAATTGGGTTGAAAAACAGTTGCGGATGTGCTTATTGGCAAGCCCGGCCAGCCCGAAGTTCTTCAGGACTTGTCACAGCCGACAAAAGGTGCTGGCACGCTCCGCCGTGCCGTTCGCAGTCAAGCTTTTGCCAAGATTCTAGGTGGACGGCACATGGAATGTCCCTACTACTTTGACTTTGGTCGGCTGTGTTCTTGTCACATGAATGGCAAGAAATAGAGCCATTTGTTCATCCGCATTGTTACGCGGCTCATGATGTGGATAGGCTTCAACGAATCCGTGTATATCGCAACGGATCCCGCTGTTCCCAAATCCAGGCCGCTATTATCCTGCTCGTCGTTCAACAAAATCTTGACCGCGAGTATCCCTGGAGAACCTATTTTCGATGCGGAAGGCAATGTCCCACTGACCGCCCCTTGCCCTTCCCCGGTCGCCTCAAGAATGGAATCAACTTTGCCATGAAATAAGCGGCCCGGATGACTCTTGAACACGAGTTCGACTTCCTGACCAGGCTTGACGTTGACTAACATCTGCTGTTTGAATGGCGCGACAATGGAAAGCTCCGACGTATCGATAAACGTACCCGCAGCGGCAGCAGGAGTTGGGACGACAAAAGTCCCTTCGCGAATATTCCAGTTGGTAACAAAACCGTTTGCGGGAGCATGAACGGTACACTGAGTCAAACTAAACTCCGCCGTCTTGAGCTTCTCCTAAGACAACACGATCGCATCCTTGCTACCTGCATAAGCCGCGTTGGCTTGCTCGCGGCTAGCCTCGGTTTGTTTCAACATTGCTTCGGCGGCCGAGTATCTTTCACGAGCGTCGATGAGTTCTTGTTTCGAGATCGTACCCGTCCCTGCCGCCTCGGACATATTCAACGTCGACTTGGCAGCCCTAGCATCGGCTTCTACTTTCGCAATGTTAGCCTCAGCGACTTTGACTCCAGCCGCGAACCGCGCTTCATCACTTCGGGCGACCTGCAATGCGGCCTTGGCCTGATTGACGGTGTATTGATAGGAAGTGGGGTCGATTTCGAATAACACCTCCCCTTTTTTGATCGGAACGTCTCCCTTTGCGTGGCAAGCGTACCGTGCCGTCATTGATTATCTGGGCGGGGAGACTAAAAATGTTAGAGGCGAACCGCACCCGCCGAAAAACAGCAAGTAGCCGCCTACTACGCATCAAACGCGACGTCCCGACGTTCCTGGTACGCTAAATGCACCGTACAACCAACGCCCTTGATCGCGCATTGCCTTCGGCGGTCAATCGCGATTACTAGCGATCAATGACCCGATAGCAATGAACGGCGATGCAGAAGATATGCCAGAATTTATCGACATTTGCAAAGTGAGTGACATCCCGGTCGGCGAGGCTAGAATGATTTTGGTCAACGAGGTGGCATTCGGTGTATTCAACGTTTCCGGAGTATTCTATGCCATTGATGATGCGTGTCCGCACGCTGGTGCGTCCTTGTCGCATGGCATCGTTGAAGGAGACGTGGTTCGATGCCGAATTCATCATTGGCGATTCTGTGTTCGCAGCGGTACTTACCTGGACGAAAGGAAGCCTAGCTGCAATGTCCGCAGTTACCCGATTCGAGTCGTCGGCGAGCAAGTTCAAATCGAACTCGACAACAAATCATTGCTTAATTTTCACCCGAAACAAGATCTTAAACCAACGTGATCAACCAAGACCGCAATGCGAGTCTATGATCTAATGAAGAAATTGTTGGCCGCACTTTGTTTCTCTTGGGTGGACCGAAGAAGCCCTGTCGAAGTAACCACTGTTGATGCAACGCACCTATGTCCGAAGTTATAGCCCGAAATCAAAATAGATGGATGAATGGTATCAAACGTGATACTTTGGTACGAGATGCAGTCCGCTTGACACTGCAGCATCAGTTGACTGCTGTACTACATTTTCTGTCCTTGGCGGCAGAGAAATCATGCGATGACGCCGAGTATGTTCACCATCTTCGCGTTTCGGTCCGTAGGATGGGGACTGCGTTACGTATTTACCGGCGAGCACTGCCTAAAAAGGAGTTGAGCAGCATTCGGAAGAAGCTCGAAACAATTCGACGTGCCGCTGGCAAAGCTCGCGATTTAGATGTTTTTTTGGAACATGTAATCGGAACGGGCACTGGGTCTTCAAATTCTTTGGCGGCCCAAATCAAACATCAACGTGAGAAAGCACAAAGACCAATCGTAAGGTGTTTTGTGAAAGCAGGCCGAAAGAAGGGTCTGAAAAACCGACTTTTCAAGTTGCTCGCGAGAATCCAAAAAAACAACGAATCCGCTTCGCGATTGGTTGGTGTCTGGGCTAAAAAACAATTACGTGACGCAATCAAACGATTCTATCACGCCCGTCCAAGCGATATCAATGATCTCCGATCCGTACACTGTTTCCGAATTAGGACAAAAGAACTGCGATATACGATTGAGTTGCTCGATGCCGCGTTTCCAGTGGAACGCACGTGTTCCGTCTTTCCACTTGTCGAGACTCTTCAGCAGCGACTTGGAGACATCAACGATCGAGCCGTGACAATATCGATACTGAATGAGTTGAGCGTTACGGCTTCCAAGAGGCGTGATCGAATCAAGCTAAAGCAAAAACAAACTCGTGAAACGAATCGGCTTGAAAAAACACTGGCCAGCTTTCAAAAATGGTGGACGCATAAGCGACAGGACAAACTATTTAATTCACTTCGTCGGCTTACGAAAATCACCCATCCCTCTGGGATGGGTTACTGATTCGTTGCTTAGCAAGTCGCAAAGAACGCCATTGCGATTCCTCTGATCGCCACCCGTCTAAGAAAATTTGGCGGGATTGGCGGCACCAAGCGGCCCAAAAAGGGTTTTGGCCGCTGGCTCTGGTCAGCTATTTAGGGGGCACTTACCCTGGTGCCACTTCGAACTTGGTCAGTTGGGTGCAAGATCACCCACTCTCCTCGATCGAGACCTTCACGAATTTCCGTCTCATACCCATTGGACGCACCAATCGCAACAGGAACAAGTTCGGCTCTGGAGTTCCGAACGCGATAGACATGCCAACTTTCCCCATGACGAAAAAGCGCTCCGGAGGCTACCTTCAACGACTCTGGACTCGTTGTGTCAATCACGATGCGTGCCTCTATCCGAAAACCGTCCCCGAGCGATTTCCGAGCCTCCCATGGATCGACAAAGTCAGCAATCACATTGACTCGTTTTTCTTCAACTCCTAAGGCTGACACCTTCAAGAACGCGGCAGGCTCAATCCGCCGTACGATTCCGTTCAAAGTCGAATTACCGCCCCAATGCTCGATGAAGATCTTGGCCCCCGGCTGAATGCGAACGGCTTCCGTCGATAGGATATCTAGGACCATTTCCATGTCTTGAATGTTGCCAACCTCAAGGAGTGGCGTTCCTGCATTGACGACCCCCGCATCTTCGTGAAAAACTCTCAAAACACGACCACACGTCGGCGCAACGATTGTCATTGCTGCCGTTTGATCACTTATCGTTTGGTCGGTCGATTGCGTTAAAGCCGCGACAGCCTGCTCAAGCTCGAATGTTCGTACTTTCAAGTTGAACTCAGCTGCCCGAACATTGGCTTTGGCCTGTCCAGCTTCGTGTTCGGCCTGTTCCATCTCAGCCTCCGGAATGGACTTCGAACTAGCTAGTTTCCTAGCTCGTTCAAGAGAATGCTCTGCCAAATCCGCAACTTCGATGGCGCTGGTCAGCACGGCGTTCGCTTGCTGTTTTCCGGCTTCCGCAGCTCGCATTCTCGCTTCGCTTTCCGCTTGAGACCTCGCATCCAGAAGGCTTGGATTGGCGGGAATCATTTTCGCTATCTCAGTCTCAGATTGCACAACGAGATCACCTGGATGTAGCTGCAATCGCAACAGATGGCCAGTCACGGGAGCTGAGATACTATACTTCTCGCGAACGCGTGTTTCTCCGTCGTCATCCACGGTAACCGTCAACGCCCCTTGTTTCACTAATATGGTGTCTACGGATACCGGACGAGGCCAAAAGCCGTATGCAAGTAGGCAAGCGACAATCATAACGACCGCCAAAAGCTGTAGTTTTGGCCGAACTTGTTTCATGATACCTTGACTTTCAATACCGAAAGTAGATCGAGCTTATTGAGCATTCGGCGAACCATCCACGCGGAGAAGAGAGCCGAGAGCAATATTGTCGACGTTGCGTATGCATAGGTGTCGCGCGCGACGACTAGGGGAAAGCGGTGAGTTTCCGTATCAATAGCCAGTGTCGCGAGATAAGAGAAGAAGTATCCGATCGGGATCCCAATTGGAATCGCCAGTAAGGTGATGATGACAAGTTCTCCCAACAGGATCGTGGCAACCTCTGGTCGCGAGAATCCGATAACTCGCAGTGTCGCAAGGTCTCGACCACTTTCAGCAAGCGTGATCAATGCCGCATTGTAAATGACCCCAAACGCGATCAACGCTCCGAAAACGGAATTGAACAATCGCATCAATCGCGTATTCTCTTGAATCATGTCCTGAAAATTCTTTCGTGCTGCATTGTTGTCAAGGACTCCTGCAACCGAAGGCGTCTTCTTCACCGCTGCATACAGATTATTCATTTCGAGCGCATCTACGGACAGAAAAACACCGGAGAGCCGCTCGCTTTCTCCCATGAGCCTATGCAAGTCCAACCGGTTAAGGTAGGCAGCTGGATCGGTGTAGTTCGCAAACACGGCTGTTATAGGGAGTGACACCGGGTACCTATCGTTCTCTAGGACTTCAACAATGAGCTCATCTCCAAGGCGTACGTCCAGCAATTCTGCGAGCTTCTTCGTAATGGTAAGACCCTGTCGTTCTGGCAACCGTATCGGATGCAATTGAGAGTCGAGAACTCTGTACAGGGATGGGTTTTCAATCAGACCCATCAGACCCAAACGATACTGCCGAGCACCATGCTTGAGTCGAATGGGTACAGTTCGAAACGGCTCCGCGCACAGCACACCGGGAAGATGCAATGCGTCATGAAATGCACTCGATGATAGTGGTTCATTGAAAGTCAGCATGACGTCTTGTCGCTGAGAGCGACCGAATTGTGAATCGAGAACAAACGCAATCGTATCACGCATGAACGAACCCAATACCAAGATGGCTAGCCCCATCGCGACCCCCAGTACCGACAAAATCGTTGCCCGCCTATTCGACTCTAGTCGTCGCAGGATCATTCGAAGAAGGGGTGATACCGACCATGCCAAACCCATCCGATCCAGAATTGATCCACCGAAGGCCTGTGGAGGTTCAGGACGCATAGCCACTGCGGGTTCCATTCGAACCACGCGAACTAAGGCCGAGAATCCACCAGCGATCGCAGCAATGAAACCAATGCTGATGGCAATGAGTGCTTCACGTGTTGCAAACTCACGATGAAGTACAGGAAACCGAAAGAAGACGGTATACATGTCGGTCATCCAACGTGACATCCTCCAACCGATCACGCATCCCAGGATACTGCCGATGACCACGAGGATGAGAAGATATTTGAAGTAATGCAATGCTATTTCGAATCGAGTGTATCCGAACGCCCGAAGCGACGCGATCTGCTCTCGTTGCTGGTGGACCAAGCGAGTTAAGACAATA
>JAIPFP010000272.1 GCA_021736575.1 Pirellula sp.
GTCGAGCGACAAACGCGATTGCTTCGCAAGTTTGGGCTGCCCGTAGCGTTTGCAGGTGTACCAGGAGAACGCTTGATCGAAGCGATGCAAATGGACAAGAAGACACTGCACGGCAAGTTGAATTTTATCTTGCCGACGAAAATCGGCCAGGTTGAAACGGTCGCTGGTTGTAATGTCGCAGATATTTTGGCCTCGATGGAATAGTTCTTAGTTGGACAAGATTCCAACACACTCAATGTTCACGGACGGTAAAGACAAATGAATGTCGCAAACAAAATCTTTTTTTGGGCCGCGGTTGGGGCGTTGCTTTATTGGATGTCTTTGCCGCCGCTCCAGTTGCCTTGGGCTGCTTATCTGGCGTGTGCTTGTTGGGTTGTGATCGTTGCAAAAAAAGGCCCTTTAACTCGGCGAGAGTATTGGAGCATTTGGCTTGCGGGATCGATCATGTGGTTGGCCCTGTTGCAAGGGATCCGATTGGCGTTTTGGCCGCTGTACGCAGGTTGGGTGGCGTTGTCGTTGTATTTGGCTGTTTACTTACCCCTCTTTGTTTCATTGGCGAGATCGCTTCATCACGAATTCCGTTTTCCATTGCCAGTCGCGGCGGCGACGGCATGGGTTGGCTGCGAGTTAATACGAGCTTATTTTGCAACGGGTTTTGCGGCATGTATGCTGGCGCATAGCCAGACGCCTTGGCCGTGGATGCTGCCGATCGCATCTCAACTTGGCAGCTATGGTGTCAGTTTCGTTGTGATGTTCATCGGAGCGTTGCTATTTCAGTGGACGACTTGGGCGGTTCGAAAGAACAACAACTCGGTAGGGACGTCGGATAGGATTTCCCTCGCAGCATGTGTTGCATTCAGTTGTGTCGCGATGGGAGTGGTTGTTGGTTCGGCGTTGTACCTGAGTTCGTACGAGCGATGGATCGCAGACCAAGAGCCAATCAAGCCGCTTGGTCGAATATTGATCATTCAAGAGAACATGCCAACGATGTTCGAAGTCGACTATGAAGACAAGAAATTGGGCTGGGAGCGCTATGAACAACAGACTTCGATTGGGGCGCGCGCAACTCGACCGAAAGGGGTGGATTTGGTATTGTGGCCAGAGAGTACCTTCGGCGGTGCGTCGTCCTGGTTTGATTGGGACAGCAGCTCGGGAGTCCCTCCCGAATTTGGGGTGACCGACGTTGAGTTTGCGAACATCCTCGCGAAAATCAAGCGCGACCATGCCTACAAACTCAATCGTCTCAACGCAGCGTTCGAATCCTCGCCACCGTTTTGGCTCGTTGGGACGGATACGGAAAAGATTCGTGCAGGTAAGCGCAGCCGATACAACTCTGCGCTCTGGCTAGATCCCAACAAGCCAGGCGAAGGACAATACTACACCAAGCAGCACTTGGTGATGTTTGGCGAGTACATACCTATCGTATCTTGGTTTCCTGAATTGTTAGCAGGCTTCGGTATGGGGGTGCTGTCGACGAGTGACGAGGTTCCGTCATGGCAGCTCCCATCCGGAGCGGTTCTGTCAACAACCATATGTTTTGAGGATGTGCTGCCGCATGTCGTGCGTTCACGTATTGTTACACAAACCGCCAACGGACATCTGCCGGATCTTTTGGTCAACATCACCAATGATGGCTGGTTTCGTGGTTCAAGTATTTTGGACCACCACTTAAACAACGCGATCTTGGCAGCAGTCGAGAATCGGCGACCGATGTTGGTGGCGGCAAACTCTGGAATATCGGCTTGGATCGATGGTAACGGTCGCGTCATTCGTTCCATCCCTCGCTTGGAGGGAGGTTCTATTCTTGCCGAACCAAACCCAGATGGCCGCTGGGGGTACTGGCAAAGTGTCGGCGACTGGCCCGCGAGACTCTTAGCATTGATTAGCTTAATTCCGATGATGATTTGGTTCGCGAGAAGATTCCGTACCATCACGCTAGGGCAAAAGTCAGTTACCACTAGAATAAAGCCAGTGGCATGAATCGAAAACAATTTTGAATCCGAATCGCGTACCAACCCTAGATGCCCATCCATCGCTTAACAGACTTAGCATCCGATCGACTCGATCCATATCGAAATTTGCGTACCACGAACTTGACGCGACATAGCGGTCGGTTTATCGCGGAAAGCAAGCCGCTTGTTCAGCGATTGATTGCGAGCGGAATGGCTATGGATTCCGTTCTCATCGACGAGAAGTATCTTGACGAAGCCGTCTCCTGGTTGCCTTGCGACGTAGATTTGTTTGTTGTTCCAGGCGAGCAAGTCTCCGAGTTGATTGGTTTTTCGTTTCATCGAGGCTATTTAGCGTGTGGAATACGGCCGCTGTTCCTGCAGGTTTCGAAAGAATCGCTCAGACCAACACGAGATTGGATGGGGGTAATGTTGGTCGGTGTTCAAGATCCAGAAAACATGGGTTCGATCTTTCGATCTTGTGCGGCGCTTGGTATTTCGGATGTGTTTATCGGTCCGGAATGCGTTGATCCATTTGCCCGTCGGGTGTTACGTGTTTCGATGGGGAATGCGTTTAAGCTGCAACTCTACGAAGTGCCTGAACCAGTGGCCGCCATTGAAATCTGCAAGGAATCCGGAATTGAATCGGTAGCCGCTTGCCTTACGGATGCAAGTGAGGAATTGAGCCGCTTTCGACGTTCCGGACCCACGATGTTGATTCTCGGAAACGAAGCCCATGGCCTCCCAACGATGGTTCAAAATGTCGCTAATCGATGCGTGCGTATCGAGATGGAGTTGGGGACGGATTCGTTGAATGTCAGCGTCGCGGCTGGAATTATTCTGCACAGTTTAAGGCGGAGCGGCGATCCGGATTCTGGTTTCGATGCGAATTTCAGAAAGTGATGGCTTGTGGAATCGAAGCGACGTCGAGCTCGTGGTATCATTTAGGCTGATTCCCTTTCAAAACGTTTTCGTCTTAACTAGATAACACTTATTTTGTCTCAGTCAAATCCAACTTCGCAGCCCGCATGGCGAGACTCGTTCATGGTCGCTTCTGCCACACACGTTGGGATGCGGCGACGCAATAATCAGGATAGTTATGTGGTTGTTCTCGCTGAGGACGATAGTTCTTGGCAGAGAACCGGCCACTTGCTGATCGTCGCGGACGGAATGGGTGCTCATGCTGCTGGTGAGCTCGCGAGTCGGCTCTCGGTAGAGTTGATTCCGCATCATTATTCGAAACTTCTCAAAGGCATTCCTTCCGAGGCATTGCAACGCTCACTCGTGGAAACGAACAGTGAGATCTTTCGTAAAGGTCAAGCGAATCCAGAGTTCCGAAGCATGGGAACAACAACTTGTGCGTTGGCGATTCTGCCCGAGGGAGCGGTAATCGCCCACGTCGGTGACAGCCGAGTCTATCGACTGCGTGGAAACTTGATGGAGCAACTTACGTTTGATCATTCACTCGTATGGGAGATGCGCGCGTCGGGCGACATGAGCGAAGAAGCCTTGCGAAGCAATGCTATTCCGAAGAACGTGATTACTCGTTCGCTAGGCCCCAACGCGACGGTTGCGGTCGACTTGGAAGGTCCATTCCCGTTGCGTGTTGGAGATAAGTTTTTACTTTGCAGTGATGGGTTGAGCGGTCAGTTGACCGACGATGAGATGGGAGTGCTTTTGCAAGTCCTAGACATCGAAAGCGCGGTGCAAGCGATGGTCCATCTCGCGAATCTACGAGGAGGGCCTGACAACGTTACCGTGGTTGTTGGGGAAGTGAAGAACGACACGTTGATACGCGGCAGCGCAACGAAGGACAAGAACCCGTCTGCGGTCGCTCCACAGTTCCCTGTCCCATTTGGAATTGCGACTGCGATTTGCATTCTGTGTTGTGTAGTGCTGTTGCTGCTAGGTCAGTTTCCCATTGCGTGCTTAGCCGCAGGCGCAGGAGCAGTGGCTTTTGGAACTGGCTGGTACAAATACCAGGGACAACGCGTTCGAAATGATTTCGAAGGATTTTATGGGCGCGGCCCCTATCGCAAAGCAACTTGCAAACCAGACGCCAACTTCACCGCGCAATTGACAAACGTGATTCACGAACTGGGCGACTGGGTCAAAGAAAATGATTGGAAGATCGAGTCGAAGGAAATCGACGAACATATGAGTTTAGCTTTGGCCGCGGAACGCTCAAAGAATTACAGTGAGGCTATTCGTAGGTATACGCGAGTCATTGCTCTGACCATGGATGAAGTCCTCCGAGCACAAGGCGAAAAACCGGGCGATTCCGATATCGTATACTGAGCCATTAACCGTATACTGGGCCATTAACCTAATACGCAAACAAAGCAGTTTCATGTTATTAAGAGCAGAGATCATTTCCATTGGTGACGAGCTCACCAGTGGACAACGACTTGATACCAACAGCAAATGGATTAGCGAAAAGCTGGGCGATTTAGGAATTAAGACAGCTTTTCACACGACCGTCGGCGATGCGATGCCAGACAATATCGATGTGTTTCGAACGGCCGTTAGACGGGCGGACCTCGTCATTGCGACTGGTGGATTGGGGCCAACCGCCGATGACTTGACGCGCGAAGCGATCGCCTCAGCCTTCAACCTGCCGCTTGAAATCCGCCAAGAAGCCCTTGAGCATATCGAGTCTTTGTTCGCTCTGCGGAAAAGACCGATGCCGGAACGGAATCGCTCACAAGCCATGTTTCCTGCCGGTTCTCGAATGATCGAAAACCCACATGGGACCGCCCCTGGAATCGATTTGATTGTTGCTAGTCCACACACTTTGGATGGCCGAACTAGCCGTATCTTTTCATTGCCAGGTGTTCCTGCCGAGATGATGCAAATGTTTTCTGCCACGATTCAACCTAGGCTCATTCAGGAAATGGGGGTTGGCGGCCAACGCTGGTTTTATCATAGCATTAAAGTTTTTGGTATCGGTGAGAGCGACGTGGAAAAGAAGCTGCCCGACCTTATCCGTCGCGACCGAGATCCAATCGTTGGAATCACGGTTTCCAAGGCCACGATTACTTTGCGAATCGCAGCCCTATGTTCCAACGAAGCGGAGTTCCAAATCAAAATCGGGCCGACGATTCAGCAGATTCACGAACAGCTCGGCTGGTTGATTTTTGCCGAAGGAGAGATGGATATTGATGGCGCAACCCAAGCGTGTTTGACCGATCGAGGAGCTCGGCTTGGGGTTATTGAGATTGGCTCAGGAGCTTGGATTCAGAAATACCTTGCCGATCTTTCGAGTCAAGGTTGGACGGGGCTGCAAGTTGGCAGATGGTTTCCCTCCTTGGAGCATCTTTCGGAAAGTGTTCCGGCAGATTTTTTGGCAGATATGGTTGAGCCAAGTTCGAGTGACGAAACGACGAAGCAGTTATCGAACGCGGCGGAGCACTTGCGACAACAGCTCGATCTAGACTTATGTCTGGCGGCAGGCGTTTACCCAACACATCAAGCGGTCATCACCTCCAAAAGTTTACCAACATCTGATTTTACGTTCGTTCTCGCGCGGAGGGGCAAGGCTGTCAAACACACGACTGTTTCCCTGGGGGCACATCCCGACGTACTCTATCATCGATTGGCGAAGACTGGATTGAACTTTTTGCGGCTGGAGTTGTTGCAGCATGGCTGAGCGAGTCACCGTTGCAAAGACAACGGATATTCCGCTCAACGAAGCGAGAGCGTTTCCAGTGGGCGACCGGATGATCGCGATCTTCAATCAAGATGGTCAATTCCACGCGATGGACGATTTTTGCCCGCATATGGGAGCATCGCTAGCATGTGGATGGATCGACAAAGACACCGTCACTTGTCCATGGCACGCATGGCGATTTTCCTTGGCCGATGGATGTTGGTTGGATAACCCCAAGATCAAAGTCGATCTCTTTGCGGTAATTGTGGTCGGGGATGAGATTCAAGTCGAGATCAACGATGAGTGAGAGCCTTCGACCTGGAGGGGTTCGACAACAACTTCGCGAACTCGATCGCACCGTTGTCTGGCATGCGTTTTCGCAGATGGATGGCTACGATGGTTTGATCATCGAGACCGGCGAGGGTTGTTGGTTGACCGACATCGATGGCCGACGTTATTTAGACGGTGCAAGCTCCATGTGGTGCAATATTCATGGACACCGTCATCCCTACATTGACCAAGCGATCCGAGTTCAATTGGAACGGATCTCGCACGTTACGAATTTGGGAATGAGTCACCCGACTACGATTTCGTTGGCGCAAAGGCTTGTAGACATAACGCCGGACGGGCTTAGCCACGTTTTTTTCTCGAGCGATGGAGCTTCGGCGGTAGAGGTCGCCATGAAGCTTGCGTTCCAGTACTGGCGTCAATGTTCAAAGCCGGAGCCCAAACGCACGACGTTTCTGGCGTTGGGGAACGCCTATCATGGTGACACGATTGGAACGGTCAGTGTCGGAGGTATATCGCGGTTTCACGAGATGTTTCAACCATTGCTATTTCCCGTCCTGCGAGGGCCTTGCCCAGATCTCTATCGCCTGCCGACCCATGTCGAACAATCTCAAGCGACGGACTACTATTTATTGCAATATCGGGAGCTGTTTGAGAAACACTCGGACGAAATAGTCGCGATGATCGTTGAGCCAATGGTGCAAGGGGCGGCAGGTGTGGTGATCCAACCCATTGGGTTCTTGTCCGGGATCGAACGACTTTGTCGGGAGTTTGGTTGTTTGCTCATTGCCGATGAGGTCGCAGTCGGAATGGGTAGGACAGGCAAGATGTTTGCTTGCGAGCATGAGTCGGTGAGCCCCGATTTTCTGTGCCTAGGTAAGGGGTTGACGGGCGGCTATTTGCCGATGAGCGCAACCGTTGTCGCGACGAGCGTTTGGCAAGCATTCCTGGGGAGATTCGAGGACGCTAGGAGTTTTCTCCATGGTCATACTTATGGCGGCAATCCGCTTTCGGCTGCAGCGGCTCAAGCGACCTTGGACCTCTTCCAAATGGAGTGCACATTGGAAAAATTACCTGCTAAGGCAGAATTGATGCGAAGCCGCTTGGAACGATTGCGAAACCATCCAGAAGTAGGTGATGTTCGAATTTGCGGATTGATGGCAGCCATTGAATTGGTTGCGGACAAGGCCACCAAGACTCCGTTTCCGTGGCAGGCTCAGACCGCTGGCAAGATCTGCAAACGCTTTCTAGGAAAGGGTTTATGGCTTAGACCGCTCGGAAATGTCATACCTATTATTCCGCCCCTTTCCATTGCGGAATCCGAAATCGATTTCCTGTTCGATGCTATCGAGCATGGACTCGACTAGGAAGAATCCAGGCTTGCGTTTTTGAGGGTATTCGGCGACCATAGTAGGAAGAAGGTCAACGTTGCTATTTCTTTTCGTATTGTGCCTCTAACCGGTCCAAAGTCTCTATCCGTGAGTTCGTTTTCGTCTATCAAGCGTGCGTTAATCAGTGTCAGCGACAAACGGGGCTTGGTCGAGCTCGCAAAACCGCTTCATTCGCGGGGAGTTGAGATTTATAGCACTGGCGGTACTCGCAAATACTTGATCGACCACGGGATTGATGCGCATGAAATAGCGGTTTACACGGGTTTTCCGGAAGTCATGGATGGCAGATTGAAGACGCTGCATCCAAAAATCTTTGGCGGTATTCTGGCCAGACGCAATTTGGCACAAGATCGCGATTCGCTTGCCGAACATGAAATCCTTGAGTTCGATCTTGTCGTTGTGAATCTCTATCCCTTCGAAGAGACGATTCGAAAACCAAATGTGACCTTGCCCGAAGCGATTGAACAGATCGATATTGGCGGTCCCAGTCTCATTCGAGCTGCTGCTAAAAATCACGTGTTTGTTACAGTTGCGACGAGTCCGGATCAATATGAATTGATCGCGAAGGAATTCAGTGAGCATGGGGGAACAAGTGATGCGACGCGTTTACAGTTGGCGGCTGAGTGCTTTGCCGAGACAGCACGCTATGATTCCAACATTGCAAACTATCTGACGAAGTCGGTTGTCGCGGATACGTCCAGGGGCGTTTCTCCTTTGGCGATGCCGACGAGTATGTTGATTCCATTGCAGCTCAAGAGCAGTTTGCGTTACGGGGAAAATCCCCATCAAGCAGCAGCTTTATATCGGTTGCCAGGCAACGCCAACTCATCGCTTGTGGACGCAGAGCAACTAAACGGCAAGGAATTGTCATTTAACAATTTGCTTGATTTGGATAGTGCGTTGGCGATCGTTCGATGTTTTGCAAAACCGTCCGCTGTCGTTATCAAACACAACAACCCTTGCGGCGGAGCGTCTGCTCATAAGCTTTCGTTCGCTTGCAGAAAAGCATTGGCTGGCGATCCATTAAGTGCATTTGGGGGCGTTATCGGGTTTAACACGACGGTGGATGTCGAGACTGCGGAAGTACTTTGCGAGCCGGGATTATTTATCGAGGCCATTGTCGCACCGAAGTTTTCGCCGGAGGCCGTGACGGTACTTAAGACCAAGCCAAAGTGGCGAGATAATGTCCGGTTGATGCAAACGGGGCCTCTCGGCCCACAACCGCTTGAACTAAATTATC
>JAIPFP010000273.1 GCA_021736575.1 Pirellula sp.
GAAGCAACGTTTGGATCCGAAAAACGCTGCTTCCACCGGTATGAAACCGGTGGAGAGCCATGGCCCGTCTCTGCGGCTAGTAGCCACCAATTATCGCCCCACTGGCATAAAGCCAGTGGTAGCGAATCGAAGGAAAAAACGCTTCACAGCGTTGCCGAGTACGGGGCGAGGGGAGCAAGATCAAAAGATGTGGGTAAAGATGAGGCTAGCAGCCTGTGCTACGGGCATATCTCATGCTGCCGCTCGCCTTACATGCCTTGCTGTTGCTGCGCTGCACCGAGAATCATCATCTGGGCGACCATTGCAATCAAGTTTACGACAATGCCAACACCTAGTGAAATCCAGCACCAAAGCTTTGCGTTGTTGGAACTTTTGAGAGCGCCATCATAGTCGCCCGCTGCAAGCTTGGAATTGACTTGTGCCGCGTAAACAATTGCCACAATTCCGCCTGGAATACAGCAGCAAAGTGTCACGAGGATGGACTGCACTAAATAATTGGGAACGCTGGGCGTAGCCCCGCCTTGCATCGTTGAGGTACCGTACGGATTAGGTTGCATTCCAGTCGACATCGCTTTGATCCTTGTTGAGTTGAAAAAACTTCGGAAATACGACGGTCGAAATTATAGCATTGGAACGGGTGCTCGTGTGTATCACCCAACGCAGCGATGGAACAGCTGGAAAATAGGTGTGCCAACTCAATGCACTGCAGGAACGGGGACCAAGTCCACTAGAATACGAAGCTGCTTGGAGTCTCGCAACAAAACGACCTCGACCGGTCGGTCCATTGTGGTCAGTCCGACAAGTTGGACAAGATGCTCGTCGTTGTCTACGCTTGTACCATCAAGTTGGAGAATGACATCGCCGTATTTGATACCGGCGAGTTCCGCAGGACTGTTCGGCTTAATGACTTTTACGAAAGCCCCATGTGGACGAGTGTCACCTGATTGTGAATTGGGATCGGATTTGAAGGCTCGCTCGACACTTACTCCCAAGTACGATCGTTGCAGCTCTCCCTTCTCGACCAATTGTCGGGAGACCGCCATGGCAACGTTGATCGGTATCGAAAAACCAATTCCTTCATTCCCTCCCGAGTTGCTTGCAATAGCCGTATTGATCCCAATCACTTCGCCACGCAGATTCATCAGTGGCCCACCGCTGTTCCCCGGGTTGATCGCAGCGTCGGTTTGAATGAAGTCCTGATAGACAATCGCCTTGGATCCGAGTTCAAGATTGCGACGTCCCTTGGCGCTCACAATTCCGTAACTAACCGAATGATTCAAGCCAAACGGGCTTCCAACTGCAAACACAAAGTCACCCATTTCAATTTGACGACTGTCCGCCAGTTTCGCACTGGATAAATTGTTTCGATTGATATCGATCACTGCGATATCCGTCGATGGATCTTCCCAAACGCGAACGGGTTTTAGCGAAACTCCTTCGTTGGTTTCCACTTTCAAGTTTTGAAGAGTCGCAGAATGGATCACGTGACGATTGGTAATGACATAATTGTGATTACCGATTTGAACGATCACTCCCGAACCCGCTTCTTCGACCTTTCTCGTATCGGATTTCGGGTTTCGAGATTCTTGTTTGCCACCATTGTTGCTTCGATCGGCTACCGCCTCGTCCTTGATCGCTTCGATATGAACGACGGTCGGTGCCACCAATCGAACGACACGTCGCAGAAGCGAATGCTGACGCTCAATCAAGTCTACTTCTTGTGCGATTTGCGCGTACTGATCGTCTCGTTGCTTGGAGCTATTGCCAAAGTCGCCAGCAGCGTTGATCGAGACTGGCAAGTTTCCACGCCCCGAATACACAGGCGGTTGGCCAAGTGCAGAATTCTCTACCATGCAACAAAATGTGGCGACCGCAGGCGTTGCAACTGTCAAAGTCCAAAACCAATGAAACGGCTTTCTGCTGGTTTGTTTCGAAGTTTTGCGTCGGCTCATTTTGGTTGAGACATTCGATAGTTGTTAAAGATGTGCAAACAGATCTGTAATGATGCTATTCGGAACGTATCTCGAACTTTTTTAACACCAAACAGAGATGGACGGTGCAAGAACGTGATTTAACTGGCAGATGTGCCGTAATGGCTCGACCTGCGGATTGTGCCGAATCTAAGACCTACCGACCAAACGACACTTTTTCGATCGCAACTTCAATGGCTTTTCGCTTAGCTAAGTCTGGTTTTTCAACCTTTGTGGTTGAGACAAAGCGTTTTGATTCGGAATCTGGTTTGAATGCAACGACATCCGTGGCAACGCTTGCGACGGGCTCTTCTTCGACAATGATATGCGGTTGAACTCCGCGAGCACTGATCGGTGTTCCCTTGGGCGAAAAGAACTTCGACACAGTCAATCGAAGCCCACCGTTTCCGTTCTCGTTGTGAAACACACCTTGAACGCTGCCTTTTCCGTAGGAAGTCAGCCCGACGATTGTTCCACGGTTGTGATCGAGAATTGCTCCGGCGAAGATCTCGCTTGCGCTTGCGCTGTCCCCATCGATCAACACGACCAGCGGAATGTCCCAGGCTGGTTCCGTGGCTGTGAAATTGTGGTTCTCTTGACCGTTCCGTCCCTTTGTCGACACGATCGAACCGCGTTTCAAGAATTGATCGGCCAACTCAACGGCCGAATCAAGCAGGCCACCTGGATTACGTCGCAAATCAATGATAACGCTTCGCATTCCTGCTTGGCTAAGGCTCCACATGGACTGGCTAACTTCCGCAGCCGTTGTCTTTTGAAAGTTGGTGATCCGAATGTATCCAACACCTGGACCGGCCATTTCGGATACCGAAACACTGGGCACGTCCACTCGTTTTCGTTGGACCTCAAGTTCCAACATTTTATCCTCGTTCGTTCGCAAGACCAATCTAACTTTGCTACCTTCGGGGCCACGCAGCAAGTCAGCCGCTTTCTTGGCTCCGATTTCTAGAACGGAAGCCCCATCCACTTGGAGGATGTATTGATTGGCGGCCATTCCTGCAAGTTGAGCCGGGCCACCGCGAAACACATCGACAATCCGCAATTCCGAACCTTCTGCCCAGAGCTCGACCCCCAAACCGATCAAGTTGCCTTCGATCTGCGACATGACTTCGCGATACTCGCCAGGCGTTAACAATGCCGAATAGGGGTCAAGCAGTCCGACAGAACCGGCAATGTACTCATAGATTACCGCAGACGACATCAGGCCCAACTGTTGGCTGGCGATGTTCGCCACCATCGCAACCGTCCCCTTCAATTCCTCTGCGGATTGAATCTTTCGACCGAATACGGCTTTGTGTATGGATTTGCGAAAATTCTCAACGTTCGCTGCATCTGCATTTTGAAGGTGTTTGCCCAGAAAATCTTGCTCGGTCAGCGCCACCTCTAAAAAGGCAGTACCGTGCAATGCGAGCTTGTAATAGTCGATCGGCTCCACGTAGTAAACGTCCAACTTGGCGAGCACCTCGCTCAGCACTTGGAATGCTTGGGTCGCAGACGAGGAGTCGACCGTTTGCATAAAGGATCGATCCGAGTATCGCCGTGTTACGTCAAAATGAACACGGCAAATTTGAAGCCGCTCGCTACACTCACGCTGTCCCGGATCTTTCTTGAGGGACTTCTCGTAGTGCAGAATTGCCTCTTGCCAGCGACGTTCTTGTTCCAGGCGCTTCCCTTCCGTTAGTGGCGTACGAAGCGGGTCGTACACAGCTCCCAGAGTTTGAGCCCCCAGATTGGGTGCGAACTGACCGTGTGCAATACGAAAGCTACCACTAGCAACGAAGCAAAGGGCGAACGCCAAGCGTGCTAATCGTAGAAACAAGTATTGCATGCGAAGATGTGGGGCTGGGTGCATATTGGTAGACACAAAAACCGCTAAAGTAGTATGCAACCCCAATTGTGTTGGTCAAAAAATTCGAACCACAATCTCGAATAGAATCTCTTCCGCAACCGTTAAGGTTCGCGGGCGACGATCTCGATATGACACAAAAGGGGGTGGTAGGGACGGGTGGTGAGATCCCTCAACTGCCGGCACGGACTGAACACGGTTCAGAACTCGTAGCGAGCGAAAATGCGTCATGCATAAGAAAGGCTGCACTGTCAAACCGAAAAGTGAGGCTACTCAGCATCACAGCGGTTCGAAACCAACTGTACGCAAGACTGAGCGTACGGGCAAGTCTCTAGTGGCCCGCTAATCACGTTTCAACATTTCGAACATCCCATGAACTTCACCCGGTTGCCCTGCCTTTCAACTAGGAAATTGGCTAAACTACTCTGTATTCCGAACAAATCAAAACCGGTCGGAACCAGCCCACGAACCGTTTGCCTTCATCAGGGATTCCCAATGACATTTCCACGAACGATAGTAGCGTCCGTTGCATTTTGCACTTTGGCCAACTTGGCACTTGCGCACGAGGGACACGGAACACCGGGAGCAGGGAACTCCATGGTTCACTTTCTATTCAGCCCAACCCATTTACTACCATTGGTGTTGTTTGCAATTGCAATCGTAGTTATTCGCCGTTTCACCCAGCTCCCCCGGAAGGGATGTGTTGCGCTCCCCCGGACGGGATGTTGTTCTAAGTTGCACGACGCTCCGCCGTCGTGATTCCTGCGACGCGGAGCGTCGCACAACTAATTCCTGCGACGCGGAGAGTCGCACAACGAAGCGCTTCGCACAACTAAGCGAGCAAGGGTACCGGAGGGTGGAATTAATCAAGTTCGTACTTGCCGTCCTCAAACCAACCTCGGTCACCTTTAAAGTCGTATTTGAGTAACTTGGCTTGCTTGTTTTGGGTAACCGTAATCGCAAGCGTCTCGCACTCTTTTGACTTTGCCGTCCCAGTGTATTTGCCTTCGCCCGCCGGGGACAATTTTAGCTCCACCAAACTGTATTTCGACTGTAGCTTTTGCTCAATGGTGTCCTGTGTCCAACCTCCGGGATTGTTGGAAGCGTTGCAACCTACAACAGTTAGCAACGCACATAACATGCAGAAAGAAAAATAACGGACCATCTTCGCAGCTTTCATTCGACCGAGGTTTGGATTCGAAACAAATTGGTTGGCCTAAAGTATAATAGAAAATCGTCGTCAAGAAATGTGCAGGAAATACTCAAAAAGCAAGGCAGTAGGTCACGACTCGATGACCCCTTCGATGATGGCTACCAAAAGCTGGGTCGGCGTCTTGGCCGTGATTGCGGTCTTCGCCATGCACCAGCCCATACCGGCAGACGACTGGCCAAACTATCGCGGACCAAACCACAACGGTATTTCGGCTGAGAGTCGCTGGACCGATCACTTCTCAGATGGTGGACCACGTATCGCTTGGCGCTCGAACGTTGGAGTCGGCTTTTCATCGGTCGCGATTTCGGACGGCCTTGTTTTTACGCTAGGAAACTCGGACGATCAAGAATCGCTTTTTTGCATCGACTCACAGACGGGCAAGAATCTCTGGAAACACTCCTATGAGTGCTCGCTCGATGATCGCTTTTTTGAAGGTGGTCCAACATCGACTCCAACAGTCGACAGCGAGAAAGTCTATTCGATGAGCCGTCAGGGCGATCTTTTTTGCTTTGACAAACGCTCCGGCAAGATTATCTGGTCAAAGAATGTACGAGCAGAAACCGATGTGCGGGTACCGGGCTGGGGATTCGCTTCATCGCCGGTCATTCACGGAGATCGGCTGATACTGGGCGTTGGCGAAGCGGGTTTAGCACTCGACAAACACAATGGAGAAGTCATCTGGAAATCTGGGGCTGGCGAAGCCGGCTACATGACTCCGCTTCCTTTCCAGTTGGGTAATCGATGGTTTGCATTGATTGCGTCCGGCAAGTTTTATCAATGTGTTGATCTTGAAAATGGATTGGTTGTCTGGCGGCATCGGTGGTTGACTACGTATGGTTGCAATGCGGCCTCCCCTATTGTCGTTGGCTCTCAAGCGTTTTTCTCGTCCGGTTATGGTAGGGGGGCAGTGCTTGTGGACCTTTCTGAAGACTCTTGCAAAGTGGTCTGGTCCAACAAGGAAATGCAAAATCAACTCAATTCAAGTCTACTCCTGGATGGAATGCTATATGGTTTCGACGGTGACGAGGGGGGCGATGTACAATTGAAGTGCATGGAATTTGCGACCGGAGCCGAGAAATGGAGCTTGGGCGGACTTGGATCCGGTTCACTTACTGCGGCAAACAACCGTTTGATCGTGCTTAGCCAATCCGGTGAGCTTGTCATCGCGCCCGCAACGCCGGAAGGTTTCGCGCCAACTTCGCGAGCGAAAGTCCTTGATGGCAAATGCTGGACGGCACCTGTGCTCTGCAATGGTTTCATCTATTGTCGAAACGCGGCCGGGGATGTTGTGTGTCTTGATGTTCAATCTCAACCAAAGGAATAAATGATGACCGTTCCGCGACGAACGTTTCTCCAATCAACCATGGCCACCGGCATCGCGTTAGGTGCGGCTCCAGCGATCCATGCGTTGAGCAAAGGCAAGAAGTATCGCACAGCCCTCATAGGAAGTGGCTGGTGGGGTATGAACATCCTCAAGGAAGCGATGGCGGCAGGCAATTGCCAAGTCGTTGCTCTGGCCGATGTCGATCAAGATGTGCTTGAACTCGCTGCCGAAAAGGTCACAACCTTGTCAGGCGACAAGCCCGCGACCTACGAAGACGTGCGTGAAATGATCGATAAAGAAAAAATCGAAATCGCCATCGTTGCCACGCCAGATCACTGGCACGCGCTCAATGCCATCGCCGCAATCGGGACTGGGGCACACGTATTCGTCGAGAAACCCACCGGACATACCATCCTTGAGAGTCGAGCTATGCTCAATGCGGCTCGAGCAGCCAATCGCACCGTTCAAGTTGGATTGCATCGACGCATTGGCCCTCACTATGTTTCCGGTATGAAGTTTCTCAAGGATGGACTTGCAGGTGATATCGGAATGGTTCGGATGTTCGTTCACGGTGGTGGCGGTAAGGAGAAGCCGACGCCCAACAGTGCCCCACCCGAAAATTTGAACTGGGACTTGTATTGCGGGCCAGCTCCTTTGAGACCCTATTGCCGAAAGATCCATCCAGGTGGCTTTCGCAATTTTCTCGACTTCGCAAATGGCACGCTTGGCGATTGGGGCGTTCATTGGTTGGATCAAGTTCTCTGGTGGTCGGGCGAAAAGTTTCCCAAAAAAGTATTCTCGTCTGGCGGTCGACCCATATCCGGGGTTCCGATTTTGAATGACAACGAACAAACAACGGATACTCCAGACTCTCAAATTGCGGTTTACGAGTTCGAAAACTTTACTGCCACTTGGGAACATCGAAAATTCGCGGGCAACGCCGCAGAAAAACACTCCATCGGTTGCTATTTTTATGGCACGAAGGGAACGTTTCATATGGGCTGGCGGGATGGCTGGACTTTCTATCCCTTGGACTCCAAGCAACCAACGGTTCATGTGGATGCAGAGCATCAAGAACCGGACGGCCACAGCATCAAACTGCTATGGGCAGACTTTATCGATGCCATCGAATCTGGAAAAAAACCGACGTGCGATATCGAAATCGGTCATTACGCCACCAATCTCAGTTTGCTCGGCATGATGTCCTACAAATTAGGCCGAAGCTTGGAATGGGACGGCATCAAAGAACAAGTCGTTGGCGACGCCGAGGCAAACAAACTGCTTCGACGCGAATACCGTGGACCTTGGAAGTATCCCGAATCCTGATGGTTCGCAGAAACCCAAGCAGCGGCGACGAGGCACGAGGCGACGTTACGGCTAAGTCAAATGGATTCGTGGAAGACTTGCCAAATGAATCAAAGTTGCTTTGGCTTGTTCGTCCGGCTTGGCTTGCGAAAGAAACTGAGCAAGTTGCTCTCGCTCGTTTTTTGTCAAAGGTTCGGCAAAGAACTGGCTTTCAAACCAAGTCAAGAATTTCACCGAATCCTTGACTTGGTTCTTTTCGACAAACGAAGCAAGGGTTGAACCATCAAAGCGAGTATTCTCTTGTTGAATCAGTTCGTAGATTAAGTTTGCTCGACCGACAAGCGTGGATGAATTGATCCATGCTCTCCCTCCCTCCCAGCCTTTTACATTGGGAGGAAAGAATATCGATTGACCAAGTCCACGTAATCGCTCCCCGAGGAAGCTCAAGTTGGTAGTGCATTGCATGGCCCGCATCCATCCGATGGCCAGTTCGATCGGCGACCTGATTTTGCGTCCCACGCTCCACTCGCTGAGCAACAAGCGACTCGATAAGATCATTCGCACCACTTCTTCGATCGAATACTTGGATTCGGTGAATCGATTTGCTAATGGGGCCAAGAATTCGTCCGTTGGTGTGCCTTCGTCCGATACGAAAAACCGAAACAGCTTTCGAACAATAAAGCGAGGCATATGAGGACTTGCGAGAACACATTCCACCGCGTTTTCCCCCGACTCTACATCCCCATTGCCCAACAACATTTTTTTCGAATCATCATGCTGGTATGGATTAAAGCGAAATTGCTTTCGGCGAAT
>JAIPFP010000027.1 GCA_021736575.1 Pirellula sp.
AGCCTAAGAAGGACGAGCCAAAGAAAGACGAACCTAAGGCAGAAGACAAAAAGCCTGAAGACAAGAAACCTGAAGCAAAGAAACCAAAGGAAGATTTGCTTGACGGGATGCCTGAGTCGTTCATCGGTCCTCTCTTGGCGGAACTCGTCGCACACGAGGTCGGTCACACACTTGGACTGCGTCACAACTTCAAGGCTTCGAGTGTCTACTCACTCAAGGAAATGAACTCGGTAGACTTGAAGGGCAAGAAGCCACTCGCGTCTTCCGTGATGGATTACATGCCAATCAATATGCCATACGAGCTAGAGGGGGCGATTCGGGGCGATTATACGATGACGGGCATTGGCCCCTACGATTATTGGGCCATCGAATACGGCTACACACCGGAAGAAGCCAAGCTGCCTGAAATTCTCAAGCGAGTCAGTGAACCTGAGTTGCAATACGCGACGGATGAAGACACCAGTGGTCCAGATCCATTCGCTAGGCGCTATGACTACACCAAGGAACCGCTTGACTACGCTGAAAATCAAATGAGGCTGGTCAAACTCTATCGATCCCGTTTGCTTGATAAATTTGTCAAGGATGGCGATAGTTGGGGCAAGGCCCGCCGTGGATATGAATTAACGCTCGGCGAGCAGATGAAGTCGGTTAGCATGATGGCCAATTGGGTTGGCGGTGCGTTTGTCAATCGCGACAAAAAGGGTGATCCAGGCAATCGACAATCGCTGGTGCCGGTCGCAGCAGATCGACAACGCAAGGCCTTGGACTTCGTGTTTAAGACTGCCTTCCGAGACGAAGCCTTTGGCATTACGCCTCAGATTTTGGAGCGATTGACCAATGACAAGTGGGCGGACGAAGGGGTCCGTTCGATGGGTGAATCCACATTCCCAATCCACGATCGAGTTTTGGGATATCAGGCATCTGCACTAACCATGTTGATGAACCCAACAACCTTGCGTCGTGTGTTCGACAATGAGCAATTGGTCCCTCAGGATCAAGATGCGATGACGCTTCCTGAACTGATGGACAAAATCTTCAACGAGGTTTGGTCCGAGTTGACCGCTAAGCCGGAGGGTGAAGTATCCTCTCGCAAACCACGCATCAGTTCATGGCGCCGAAACCTACAGCGAGAGCATTTAGAGCGCCTGATCGATTTGGGGTTGCCGAACGATTCGAATGCGGTCACCAAGCCGGTTACTTCTCTGGCGTTGATGCAACTCAGGGATTTAAAGCGAAAGATCGATGCGACGCTCGAAGGTCGCAATGCACTCGATCCGTACTCGCTAGCTCACCTTGGAGAAGCACAGCAACGCATAGCGAAAGCGATCGACGCGATCTATGTGTACAACATGCCAACCAGCTTTGGCGGTGGTGGAACACAGACCATTATCTTTGGCCAAGAGGGGCAGCCAGTTCCAGTCGAGCCGGAACTGCCATAGTTAGCCTGAATTGGCAAGTGAACTACTAGTGCTTGACATCGAGTACTAAAACAAAAAGCCCTGCGGTTAAACGTGGGGCTTTTTTTATGCATTCCTTCGTCGACGAATGGCGGCTGCAGCGTAAACCAACGCACCGGTTGCAAAAGCTCCAATGCACAACCAGAACTGATTCTGTTCTCGTTGCGAGGCAACGACCAAGAACAGAACAGCGCCTGAGATGTAGAGAATCGTCGCCACATGCTCGTACCAACGAATGGGTTTCTCCATCATGAAATTTTTCTTGGCAAACCAAATACTTGAGACCGCAAGCGCACCGCATGCAGTCAATGTCAGTCCTAAAAACTTGATAATCCCTTCGATGTCCGAGATCCAAACGACAACGCAACTGAGGGACGCCTGTACGAAAATGGCGATTCTGGGAACATGGTTCGTGATCTGAAAGAATCTTGGCAATCGGCCATCGGCGGCCATTTGTGCGTACACCATTGGTCCAGTCGCCATCATGGCGAGAACGCTGGTTGCAGCCGACAGAATGATCGCAAAGCGTATTACCCGCGATAGACCATTGCCACCGATATTCTCCGCCACAACAGCCACATAGCCTTTTCCGGACTGAGCAATACGCTCTGGACTTAGGCCATACAAAAATACAAAATTAAGCAACAGGTAGAGGAGCATGACCAGTACGCATGCCATCCACATCGAGCGACTCACGAAATTCCGCCGATGGTTAATGTCTGTTTCCTTCTCGACCTCTCCTGCCAGATAAATGCTTGCGTTGAAGCCGGTGTAAGCCAGAGAAACATAGAAGAGAGATACGATCATGGACATGAGTATCTCCGGTTGCTGAAGTCTCGCGGCAATGGATGAGGGGTCGCCTAAGCCGCTCGTTGGATCCGTCAATATTCCCGAGTTGGTTGCTTGCAATACAAAGGGAATACCAACAACCAGAAAAATGGAGAAGCACACGAGCTTGATCGCGATGACCATATTGTTGAACGTGGTGCCGACTTTCAAGTGGAATCCATGCAAAGCTGCGGCGACGACGATGGCCGCAGTTGCAATGATTCGGACTCGCGAGATGTCATCGCTTGCAATTGTGCCGGCTGCGTCTGCTCCAACGAGGTATTCGCCCATAAGCAATGCAGATGCGGCAATGGGGGCCGTGAAGCCAGCAATGATTGAGATCCAACCAGCAATAAAGCCGATGGCCGGATGGACACATCTAGAAAGGTAGGAGTACTCACCCCCTGAGACGGGCAATCGACTAGCCACCGCCCCGTACGCGATCGCCCCGCAAATGGCATGGATACCACCGATGAGCCAGACCAACAAGACCAGCCTAGCATCTTTGAGCGACAGAAGTGAGTAGTAGCTGCCGACATAGACGCCGACACCAATCATGTTGCCCACGATCATGCAGACGAGTGTGAAGAGCCCGATCGAGGGCTTTTTTGCGAGACGGTTCGTTGGTGTCTGAACGTTGGATTGGTTAATGAGATTGCCTCAGTTTCAGTTTGGTTGAGATGTTGGCCGGCTCAGAACTACCTATCTTAACAAGCGGTATTCATTGGCATTGCCTGCAACATGGTCAGCGTGCTATTTAGAAATTCGCAGAGTAGCGGCCAATTCCCCTGGAAATCGTAAATGTCAGTGCGGGTTCAACAAAATACCAGGAAAGTACGTGTGTCGGGAGGGCAATGCCTTCTAGCTTTCACACGCGTGCATCTATTTTGTTTACCGGTTTTCCTGTTGTTGCTAACGGTTGGCTGTGCATCGCAGAAGTTTGTCCAAGTTCGTCAAAACCCGGTTAATCCGCTGACGGAAAGCCTCAGCTTGATGTCGCGCAGTGGCGCTCAAATAACGCCGCGAACGACAACGCTTCTTCGGCATTACGCATTGTTGGATGCCTACAATCGAAATCCCGAAGACTGTCTGGTTCAGTTGCAAGAACTTGCAATGGACGAAAAGGGTGCTGAGAAAATTTATGCGATCTCAGAACTTGCTTTCACGATCGCCAGTAAAGCCGAGAAAGCCAGGCACCAAGGGCATGCCTTGGACATGTACACCGTGTCGGTTAGCAATGCCTATTTGTACTTGTTCTGCACCGATTTGGACGTGTCCCGCAACCCATATGATCCCCAGTTTCGAGGGGCGTGCGATCTGTACAACACAGCGTTAGAAGCTACCTTGCGTTTGGTGAGCAAGCAAGGGAACTTAAAACCCGGCAACAGTTATCGTATTACCACGTCCAAGAAAGATTACGACGTCCAAGTCGTATCGCGTGGTTCGTGGCACGATGCCGACTTCGAGTCGCTTAAGTTCTGTAGTGAATTCCAAGTGAAAGGACTCGACTCAGCCAACGTAAATTATGGAGTCGGCGTACCGATGATCGCGGTGCGGCAGGAACATCATGGTGCTAATCCAGCGGAAAAATACTATCCAGAGGGATTGGCATTCCCGGTGACTGCACTGCTGCGAGTCACATCGCCATCGATTCACGCTTCTCCTAATTCTCAGCATCGGCATCCATGCGTGCTTGAACTGCACGATCCATTGGACTCGACCGATATCGAGCTGAATTCGCGCTTGGTACCGCTCCAATCGGATTTGAGCACACCCCTCGCATACTTCTTGGATAATCCTAAGTTTCGCGAGCAAACCAATAGCAATTTGAACCCGTTGGACCTAAACAAAGCAGAAAAACTGCGCGGTGTTTACATGCTTGAACCCTATGATCCAAACCGCATTCCTGTCGTGATGGTTCATGGACTATTTTCGAGCCCGCTCACTTGGATGCCCATGTTCAACGACCTCCGCTCGTTTCAGGAGCTTCGAAAAAACTACCAATTTTGGTTCTACCAGTATCCAACGGGACAGCCGTTCTGGGTCAGCGCGACCCAAATGCGCAGCGACTTGTTCGAATTGCGAAAAACCTTGGACCCTCAAGCCACTCATCCGGTTCTCGACCAAATGGTATTGGTTGGGCATAGCATGGGGGGACTCGTTTCGCGTATGCAAACACTCGAGAGCGGCGAAGAGTTTTGGCATATTTTGAGCGATGAACCCTACGAAAAGGTCAAGGGAGAGGATGTCGAACGTCAACGCTTGGCTGCAGCTCTTTTCTTTCACCCAAACAACGCGATTAAGCGAGTCGTAACCATTGGGACACCCCACCGTGGTAGCGACTATGCAAACGACTACACCCGGTGGATTGGCCGAAAGCTGATCAAGTTGCCTAGCAGCATTACCGATATCGGCAATTCTCTGATTCGACAGAACCCGAACATGTTCCGCAACACGGAGTTGCTGACCACAACGACGAGCATCGATTCTCTCAGTCCCGATTCTCCCATTTTCCCGACCATGTTACGCGCTCGACGCGCTCCGTGGGTTACGTATCACAATATCATTGGAGTCGTTGAAAAATCTCATTGGTTCAGCCGAGAGTCGGAACCCAGTGACGGCGTGGTCGGTATCGAGAGCGCCCATATGGATGATGTCGTAAGCGAAATCATGGTTGAGTCGAAACATCAAGACATTCACAGAACGGCCCGAGCCATCTTGGAAGTTCGCCGCATTCTCGTCGACCATTTGAAAGAGTTGTCTACGCAACCTGCCTTGGCAGGCCTGTTGGACTTGCCAAATAGCTGGCGAAGTGACGGACAAAGGATACCCGCATCGAACATTTCTCATGCAAATGTCGTCGCAACTTCCTCACAACTTGACGAACAAGGGGTCGTTACAATGAGTGAACAAGAGTCGAGAGTCGCGACAGTTGCCGAGTTTACCCCGTTGCCGTTCCCTCCCAAGTCCGGAAAAAAATTACGCTTGCCCCCCGTCTATCGAATCAATCAATAGCTGACTGTGTGTGATGAATCCGTTGCATCAATGCCTTCGCTACTTACTCATAGCCACAGTCCGTTTTTATCAACGCGCGATCAGCCCGCTCCTAGGTAGCAATTGTCGTTTCTCCCCGACTTGTTCGCAGTACACGATTGAAGCCATCGAGAAATACGGCGCAGTGCGTGGTGTTTGGAAAGGGATTAAGCGAATCGCAAGGTGCCATCCGTTTCACCAAGGTGGCTACGATCCGCCATGATGCCCGTTATGCATCAAATTCGATTCGCTCCCAAGTTGGAAAGCCAACTGAACTTGGAACAGGTCGAATTCCAAGGAGCATGTTCGCTAATTCGTGGCCGTACCATTTTCGATACCCGGCATAACTCGTCGTCAACCTAGGGTTGATTTCGATGGCAATCCAATCGCTCGCTGTTTTAGCCTCAAGTGGAATCAGGAAATCAATTCCAATCCAACCCGCTGCTCCAGGTGGAACCGCGTTGAGCACGACGTTGGCAAACTCTTCGAGCTGCGCGAAGGAAACTTGGGCCAGCGGACCTGAGCCACCTCGGTATTGAACGCACTGACCTTGGTTTGCGATTTCTATTGGACGGACCTCCATTCGTTGTTCGACGGCACCCAAAACCTTGCGGCTTCCCTGCGCGATGAGCGCGAGACTCGCCGGCTGACCGTCGATCCAAGGCTGAACGATCCAATGGTCCGCGTTTTCCGCTAACAGGCTCGTCGTTGAGGCCCACGACTCGAACGCCACGCAGTTCGCAAAGTATCTCATCTCCGCGCAGCCAGCACCATCGCGGCGTTTGACAGTGATTGGTGAGGTGCCGATCGTTTTTGCTGCCGCCTCTCGCGATCCGTAGTACTCCCGAAGCGTCCAAGTCGCCGGGTGTGCGACCCCACGTGCAAGCAGCATTTTTGCCATCAACCTTTTATCGGATGCGGCCTTCAAGAACGCTGCGTCAGACGCGAGAACAGTGACCCCCAACGCCCGCAGCGTTTGAACAATCGATGCCAATGCGTTGTTCAGTTCAGGAGCAATAACCACTGTCACATCGCAGTCGGATGCGACATGGCCCCAAACGTCTAAAAACCGATCCGTCGTTTCGACAATCGAAATAGAAGCCGAACTCAAAAAGGATGGGGGTATTAAAGCACTGGTTAGAACCGAACGGTCCAAACAAGTGAATACCGAATGTCCGCACTCAATGAAATCGGTTGCCAATGCATCCAGCATCGACAAGCCTTCGCCAAAAAGAGGAACAAGAACGTTCGCCGGTGTATTCGGGTCGGTTCGAGGTTGATCAGGCTCGATCAAGCCACCGCCGCACAGAAATTCTAGAACTGCAATCTTCACTCGCTACGACGCAAGTTCAAGTTTGTATCCGCATATTTTCTGGCATACCACAAACGCCATTCCTGTTTGTTGAATCCAAAGTTTTCGCCCGTAATGGAGTTCAAGGCCGATAGAACACTCTGGTGATTATACGGTTGCTTGGTCGTGGTTTTGCTTGCTCCCATGGACTGTTGCACACCTCCGTCGGAGTTGATGGCATTTGTACCCGGTGTGGTTTGTGTTCTGGTAATGATCGACGTGAGGGATTCGATCAGCGGGAAAACCGCTCGATCTTCATTAAGAACCTGAAGATTGCTTCCGGCACGATCTATTTTTTGTATGTCTTTGCTTCCGAGAGCTCCGAGAAAAGCACTCAACGCGAGCTCGCTGGAATATTCCGTTCTCAATAGCATTTCAAGGCTAGTGCTGACAGCCGCTTGATTCTTTGAAGTCAAGGCAATTTCAATAAAAGTGGAACTCGCAGACGCACCAGGCATACGCGTGAGAATCTCCATATAAAAATCGCCATTTCGCCCCTCAATTAGATCTGCCTGAAGGAGCTTATAGATTTTCGGGATGGCGAGAGGGTCATTTAGCGTGCGGAAGAACTCCGCCGCTTCGATTCCCAACCGACCGGATTTGCCCATATTCGATGCGTATATGTTGATCTTCTTCTCAATATCCGCAATGTCTTTTTTGAGTTTCTCTTCGACATCCGAGATGGCTTTGGCGTGAAGAGTAGTCAAATGGTTTTTACCTTTGACTAATCCACGCCTCTTGTTCAGCGCCTCCTTGCGAACCCATTGTCCGTCTTTGTCTGTGATATACTCAATTGCCGCCCATGCGACTTTGTCACTTGGGTCAAGTTCCACGATTCGTTCGTTGTGGGCTCTCGCAAGCTCCTTTTGGTTGACATTGCAAAATAGTGAAAGAGCTTTGTGGGACTCGACCGAGTCGTCCTTGCTAGCAGCAAGTTTGGCATATTCCAATTGCGGTTCACCGATCGATCGCCCTTTGGTGCTGAGCTTGGTGCGCGCGATTTCTATTTCAAAACCGTCGCTCGTCAGAATCTTGAGGAACTCCGATTTTGGCTCATTGGTCAAAGGACGACCTGAGATTGTCCCGCCACCAATCATTTCGAAAGTATCCGCTTTCGAGACGGCGAACGTCAACAAAGGAAGAACAACGGCAACAAGCTGCAATTTCATTCTGATGTCCCATTTTCAGAAGCCAAATGACACTCTCTTTGAAGCCGCAACTCGCTAGCGTGGATGGTTCATAACCCGAAGCGTAAGCGAGGGACCGCCAATAAAATCCCTCGCATACGCGTCGGGTTACCAAAACGTTTCCGGCTCCTACCAGTACCATCTTAGCATAATCCATTCCATGCGACTCTACTTCTTGATTTTCGCGGCCGCCTGCACAATCGCCAAAAACGAGTCCGATTTCAAGGAAGCGCCACCCACTAACGCTCCGTCAATGTTGGGTTGGCCAAGCAATTCCATGGCGTTATCGGCTTTGACGCTCCCGCCGTACTGGATGACCACCGCATTTGCTACGGATCCGGAAAACGTTGTCGCTAGCAATTTACGAATGTCGGCGTGTACTTCTTCCGCTTGAGCAGGCGTGGCCGTTTTGCCGGTGCCGATGGCCCAGACGGGCTCGTAAGCGAGAACCGTCTTAGCCATTTGTTCGTTCGTCAAGCCTGATAGGGAATGCGTGCATTGCCCTCGAACCACTTGCTGTGTTTCGCCTGCTTCGCGTTGCTGCAAGGTTTCGCCAACGCACACGATGGGGGTCAGACCTGCCTTTAAAACGGCATGAAGCTTAACATTTACGTCGACATCGGTTTCGCCGAAAATCGCGCGTCGTTCGCTGTGACCGAGTATCACATAGCGGCATCCCAGATCGTTTAACATCGCGCAGCTTATCTCACCCGTGTAAGCCCCCTCGGTCGCATGATGGACATTTTGTGCCCCTAGTTGAATCGGACTGCCGCGAAGTGCCGCACCAACGTCATGCAGGTACACGCTTGGAGGGCAAACTGCAACGTCGACGCTCGAAGTGTTTTGTAATTGATCCATCAGTTGGTGGACCAAAGCAACCGACGAGTCCCGCAATAGGTTCATCTTCCAATTGCCAGCAATAAAGAACTTTCTCACGGATCGAGACCTTACAGGAAATGAGTGGGGAGTGGAGTCTTTGGAGAACAAAAGGATGTTCGAATTATCGAAATTGTCAACCGCCTATCTGGATTGACCTGGATTCGCATGCGACCTGTTTGCTACCGTCCAGCGAAAGCTGCCAATCGTTAGCGAAACATGGAGGAAATCCCGATCTCGATGTTTGGCTGGTCAGCAAGTTTGAGACCTACCCAGAAACAAGGCATATTGACGATGCGAAAAATCGCTGTCCTCAACCAAAAAGGTGGTGTTGGCAAAACCACAACGGCTGTGAATCTCGCTGCCGGACTTGCACAATGCGGCAAGAAAGTGTGCGTGCTGGATTTGGATCCACAAGCCCATGCGTCGTTGCATTTGGGTTTGACGCTTAACGAAAACGAAATCAGTATTTACGACATGTTGTGCGGTGATGCGAGGCTCGATCAAGTTAGACGCTGGGTACTGCCCAATCTCGCCGTGGTTCCAGCTAGCCTCGATTTGGCGGCTGCCGAGATGGAATTGGCCGGTGAAGTTGGCCGCGAAGTGATCTTAAAAGACAGAATCGAGATGGACGATTCCGATTTCGATTTCATGATTCTGGATTGCCCGCCATCGCTTGGTGTGCTCACTCTCAACGCCCTGACGGCCGTCGATGAGGTCTTCTTGCCATTGCAACCTCACTTCCTGGCGCTGCACGGGTTGAGCAAACTTCTCCGAACGATTGAGCTCGTTGCAAAACGATTGAATCCGGACTTGCGACTCGAGGGCATCGTGCTTTGCATGTACGAATCCGGCACTCGTTTGGCCGCCGAAGTCAGTCGCGATGTCGAAGAATTTTTGAAAGTAAGCACGGCTCAAAGTCCAGTTTGGGCTCAAGCCAAGTTCTTTCAAACCAAAGTGCGACGCAACATTCGATTGGCGGAAGCCCCAAGCTTCGGACAATCCATTTTCGCCTACGCGCCCAACAGTCACGGAGCAGAAGATTATCTCTCCTTGGCCTACGAAGTTTTAGCAGGAAACGGACCAACGGCTCCCTTATTCAAAGCGCTTTCTACCGCAAAGTAAACCCTAAGAGACGAGTTCCATCATGTCGCATCCGCAATTCGAACGCTTTCGGTTAAGCTTCAGCATGGGCTTGCAAACGACGCGTTTCGACCTCAAGAAGCTCAGCCTCGCGATTGTCCTGTTCTCGCTGGTTGTCATACCAGGTTGCCAAGGGCTAGGGCTTCGATCTCGCAATGATGACATGGCTTTTCTCAACGAGGAAGAAGATGACTGGTCCATTCCGTACCGATCGCCAGGAAAAGTACCACGCCCCAGCTTCGCAGATGCTCGATCGCGAGAAAACGCTTCAGGAACCAAGGGACTGCCAAAAGCGTCTCGATACGCTGCGGCAGAACGCAACAATAAACGCACGCCCCACACGCTGCTAGGGTATCTAAATGCGGAAGGCAATGCAAACAAACATCGCAACGACCGGCCTTTATTAAGCACTCAGCAGCAAGACCTCGACTTTGAGGGAGCTTTGGATTCATTGCCTCCCGCTCAACGCGACTTGTACAAGAAACAACTTGAGGCGGTCCAACAACATGTTATCGACATGGCATCGAGTCTTGCCGTAAATAGCGAAGAGCAACCCTCCAAGTCCTCGAACGAAAAGCGAACGCTTTCCGATTCCACAGCGAACCCCTCAGAATCGAACGAAAATGCAGTCGCAAAAGTAGCTTCTGAATCGAACGACAAGAAAAAGTCGGGCGTCTCGATTCGTCTGAATGATCCTGATGTGAATGATTCTGGTGTCAAGGAGCACGCTAACTCAGTTGCAACCACAATTCCATCGCCGCTTCAGGGGACTCCTGTTGCTCCTGAAGAAGGTTTGAATTCTGCGGCAACGATTTCAACCATCATGCCGCCGGAGTCCAAAGTCTTAAGTGCTTCGGGAATCGCCGTCGCGCCATCCAATCCAAATGCAGTTGCCCCAAGTGGTGACAGCGCACCTGCCACTCCTCAAGATAGTTCGCCAGTTCATTCATTGACTTTAGCGGAAAGTACAAACCATGCCATCGAACAATTGGAAAAGCAAATTCGCGAAACCCCTTCCACCGATGAGAGCATAAGGCGGATCCAGGAAATAAAATTGCGAATGCTGTACGTTGTTCAACGCCGGCTGGATGACGCGCTACGACCTATCGAGCACTTGAGCGACAACGAAAACGCGTTTATTGCACATGAGATGCAAGCCCTGTTTGAGGCAACCAATCCGGACGCGATGCCAGTTCGGTCGCGTCACTGGTCTCTCGTCATGAACAACCAGCGAGAAGCCACGAATTATCTTGCAGCAGCGAGTAATTTGGAAATCAAGTCGCTCGCTTTTTGTACCGAGGTTGAGCGATATGGTGTTGTGACGAAGTTTCCAAAGAGTCAATTCCAAGCCGATCAAGAAGTTTTGCTGTACTGCGAAATTGAGAACGTTTCGGCTGAAAAAATCCGAACTGGATTTGAAACGCAACTGCAAGGCAGCTACGAGATCATCGACAGCCAAGGTCGCAAGGTAGCTGACCAATTGTTGCCGATGGAACCAGAGTTATGCCAGAATCATCGACGCGACTACTTCATCGTTTACAAGATCTACATGCCTCAGCAAATCGCATCTGGCAGTTATCAATTGAAATTGACCATCGAGGACATGAAAGCGCACAAGTGGGGTCAAAGCCAGCTTGATTTTCAAATCAAAAAATAGGACGAGTGCATCCTATTGACTTCGTTTTGTTCTCGTTTCCAATCGCTTAAAATTGGGTACCGTTGCTAGATACTAGGGGCGAATCATTGCCCTGCATATCGATACGATTCTTACAGTCCAAGCCCCTCATCCCCAGCCCTTCTCCCCTGAGTACCGGGGAGAAGGGAGCAAGAACTCTGCGCGAGTACTCATCAATTTTTTTGGAGAATCAATCTTTCCAATGCCCAATCCGTTACGTATAGTGCAGATGTGCGAATCGGAAACTGTTCGCATCAATTGCCTCTGGTCGTTTTTCAGGCTGAGGGACCATCATATTGCGTTGGCTTAGATCGTCAAAAGGCGAGTGCAGTAGCACGCCTGATCTGCGCCAGTCTCGCAGCGGCTCCATGTCGTGCCGATGGACGGTCGGAGGAAAAAACAAGCGCTGGCCGGTGGTTCATCCATCGGCCAGCTTTGTTTGATCTATTGCGTGAGCGCATACAGTAGCATGTTGATTCCGATTCGGAATGCATCCTCCCGAACATAACCTCGGCATTGCATCGAGTGCTTGCTCTCCATTGCACAGCTTAGATCATTGGGCGAGAACAACATCACAATTCTGCCATTCCACTCCAGCGCATCAAGATCTGCCGGCCCCTCGCGCTTGGATTGGCGAAGGTCCGAGCCCGCAGCCGATGCATCGATCAATGCAACGTTTCCCAAATCGTATCCAACGGGCCCATTGCGTTGCATGAGCGGATGTTTTGGGTCGACTTTTCGCCAGAATGAATCGGGTAGAACCTGACTGAATTCCTTTCGAACCGCTTCGGAAAATTCTTTGGAAGCGCAGATCGCATCACCCATTACGAAGCCGCCGTTTTCGAAGTGCTTCTTTAAGCCTTGCCGTTCTTCTTGCGATAAGGCAAATTGGTTTCGCCCGTGAATGTAGAGGATCGGATACTTCTCGACTTCCGGGCTCACGAGCGAGACCATGGGAGTCTTGCTGTCGACCAGGGACTGCGATTCTCGCCGAAACATTTCGATCAAGTTGGAGACCGCTTTCGGAGTGTCATCCGATCCACCGCTGTGCTGAATCTTGGGTATGGTCAGCGCCCCGCGAGCCAGCGCTTGACGGTCCCCTTGTGGGATGATTATGGTCGCTGCGTCCAGTTTGTCTTTGAGCTCGCGTCCGGTTGCATAGGCCACCGCGTTGACACCCAGTTTGACTGCGTTCATGATATCCGACTCGACCGAAGCGGCACGCTTTGGGATGATCCCATACGGCCGACCCAGTTCCCATCGACATGACAAACTGATAGGCGAATAGACAACGCTGGTGCGACAACAAGTGTCCAGGCCATACAGCCAAAAATCTTTTGGTAGGGCATTCGGATCGACTTTGGTTTCGGCTGACCAGATCGGATGCGACGGAGCCAGCTTTTGAAATTGCTTGTCGAAAATGGTCTCCATCTCGCGTCGAAACGATTTATCAAACGCTTCCCCGTTGCATCCATCCCCGTTGCAAGCCTCTGCAAAAATAAACCCGCCTTGTTCGGTATAGTCTTTGAGCAGTTTGCGTTGCGGGTCCGTAAGCTTGAATTCCTTGGAGCCACTGATGAACAAAACGGGTGTTTCGAGGAGGTTTTCCACCGTTGCTTTTTCTAAACGGATGGTTTGCCACGCCAGTTCACGCTTCCAGACCTTCTCGATCTGCCCGGTGAGGTTTTGGATTGAGCGACGATGGTGATTCCAATCGGAATCCTTGGGATCCCCGAATTGCAAATGACCGATGACCACTTGTCGTTTGCCTTTGCTCAAGAACAAAAGAGCCATCGCAGAAGCAGTGATTTCGTCAGCCTCAATCGGACCACCTCGAAAACTTCCACCGATACTTTGGCCCTGGTTTGAGAGCAAATACTCGGCACCTTCGCGATACCAATCGTGATCGCCAATGAAACGTTGGCCGGTCAGACGCCCGACCCTCTCCAGTGCATAGAGGTAGTACATGGTGTACTTTCCACTCTCCGGGTTGCGGTTGACGGAAAAATTGCGAGCAAGCCATTGTATCGGTTTGGCGAGGTCGAAATCAGCAGCTTTCGTATCACTGTTTGTGCCGGTCCCGCAACACTTAATGTTGTTTCCAACGACTTGCGCATCGGTTCCTTCCGAAGCGTCTTGCAAGATGATCATGGAAGCGATCCCAGCGCAAGTCATGCTGCCGATCGGGCTTTCTTTTCGATAGCCCCAACCCTCGCCGCGTCTTTGACTGTTCCAGTACTGTCTGCTCTCATCAAAGCACTTTTGGGGAATCACAATTCCAAGTTTGCTGGCTTCCCATAACGCGAGAACTGCAAACTGGCTGTTCGATTCATCCGAATCGCCGGTACCCTGATAGTAACCCCAGCCACCGTTTCTCGCCTGAGCTTTCACAAGCCAGTCAACCTCTTCCTGGATTCTCGCCATGTCTTTGGCCGGTTCTGCCAAGCAAAGTACCATTATTCTTAACGATGCCGTATAGGTTCGGTCCGACTTGACGCTTCGAATGTAATCCAATGCCTTAACGATCTTGGGGGATTTGATGCTTTGTCCAGCGCTCAGCAAGGCCAATGTCACCAAACACGTTTGTCCTGTACCGTATTCGAGTTGGCCAGGCCAAGAGCCGCGACGTCCAGCGGTCTCTTGGCTTTTCTCCAGAAACGAGACACACTGCGCGATCGATGCGGAAACGGCCGCAGGCGTTACGTCTTTATTTTGGGCAACCGCGCGTGGTCCGAGGAACGATGGTAGCAACCAAGCCGCAACCAGCAGTAGCCTGCTAATCATCGAGCCCCTTTGGCTTTGGCGAGAGCATTTGCGAAGATCTTGATATGCCATGATTTGCTCCAAAGGAATATTCACCTATTGTCGCCTTTCTAAGTTGCACGACGCTCCGCGTCGTGATTCCTGCGACGCGGAGCGTCGCACAACGAACTCCCCACTGCCGATTACTCCACCATCGCTCGCACGCGTTCTTCGCAAACCGGGGAGATGATGCCGCGCTCGGTTATGATAGCGGAGATCAATTCAGCCGGCGTCACATCGAAGGCGGGGTTGTACACGTCGATACCGCTTGGTGCCGTCTGTCTGCCAAAACCGTGCATAATCTCGTCTGCTTTGCGTTGTTCGATTTGAATAGCGTCGCCACTGGTCATCGACAAGTCAAACGTGCTGCGGGGTGCTGCGACATAGAACGGAATATTGTGGTGCTTGGCCAAGACCGCAACCCCATACGTACCGATCTTGTTAGCCGTATCACCGCGGGCTGTGATTCGATCTGCACCGACGATGACCGCCTGGATGCGGCCTTCACGCATGACTTGGGCTGCCATCGAGTCGCAGATGACGGTACACCGAACGCCCCGCTGCTGGAGTTCCCAAGCGGTCAACCTTGAGCCCTGCAGCAATGGCCGAGTCTCATCGGCAAACACATGAATGTTCTTGCCTTGGTCTTGGGCTGTAAAGATAGCCGCCAAAGCTGTCCCGTATTCCGAAGTTGCCAAGCCACCTGCATTGCAATGCGTAAGCACCCCGGAATTGTCCTCCAGTAACTCGGCACCATGGTCACCGATCGCATGGCAAGTTCTGCGATCCTCGTCGTGAATCAGTCTCGCTTCTCTCAGCAAAGCTTGAGCTAGGTCCAATGGCGATGCGATGTTGGTGCTGCGAGCGACAACCGCTTTCATCCGATCGAGCGCCCAAAACAAATTGACGGCGGTCGGGCGACTCGTCGCTAAGTACTCGCAAGCCTTAACGGAAACCTCTCGGGCTTCCCGTACCGAGTTTCCATTCGACAAACATTTTTGGAGTCCAAGCACAACGCCGTAGGCGGCGGCGATACCGATCGCGGGGGCACCACGGACTCGCAACATGACGATCGCTTCAAACACCTCTTCGATCGTGTGCAACGCGAGCACCTTGAGTTCCATTGGCAACAGCGTTTGGTCAAGCAAATCAAGAAAACCATCAGCATCTCCGGACCATTGCACCGAGAAGACCCGTTGCGTTGTTGGTTCGATTGCATTCATTCTACGCTCCCGTCTGGAAAAGGCTCATCAAGAAGTCTTTGAATTGTTTGTACTAGTTTGTCCATAGCAAAAGGTTTGTGAATGTAATCATCTGCCCCCAACATCCTTGCATAGGCCTGATGGCGTTCGCCATCGTTGCCAGTCACCATGACGACGCGTACCATCGACTTCTTGATTCGACGCAGGTGCTCCAGGACCAGGAATCCGCTTCGGCCTGGCATCATCATGTCGAGCACCATCAAGTCGGGATTCACCGTTTCAATCGAATCCACGCCTTGATTTCCGTCGGGCACGTGCGTGACTGCGTAACCAAGACCTTCCAATGCATATTTCACGGGCTCGGCAACTTCGAAATCATCGTCCACGATAAGAATACGAGGTGGTCGATTCTCGGTTTGCCAACCAGGAGCAATAGGCATAATACTTGGATTTGAAGGGAATGGGTAAAGACGGTTGCGCAAGCGTCTGGCACTCACCTTCGGATGGAACCTTTGGTCTTAGGCGAGCGGTAGATTGAAAACTACCAATCATAAACCGATACGTAAGTGAGGGACCTGCGAAATTGTCCCTCGCTTACGCTTCGGGTTGGGACTTGCGCAATGGTTCCTCGCTTACGCTTCGGGTTGGGATCGGGCGCATGCCTGGTCATTATAGCAGCCTTTTCGTTTAGAGTACGATTGGCTGAGTCCACCACTGTTTCCACGTCCAACCGGGGGGCGGAACAAAGGGAATGGCCGTCCACCAAGGCAGGTCTTTCAGTTCGCGGGGCGGAGACGAAGGAACCTCGTCGGGCCGGACGGATTGAGGAGGATCAGGTAGAGTCCATCCCGTTGCGGGAGGAGCTAGATCCAGCGATTTGTGGTAGTCCCGCTGCCTTTGTTCGATCCAGGTCAACGTTGGAAAGGTGGAATCTCCGGGAAGAATCGTATCCGCATGTTTAAGTCGATCACGAGCCAATTGGAAATCCTCTTTGGCCGTGGCTGCCAAGCTTAAGTTTTTCCAGGCGGCAGTGTTCCAAGAGTGCTGATCGACCGCCTCTTGCCAAACCCGTTCCGCCGCTTGCCAATTCCCTTGCCTCGCATAGCCATTTCCTTTTCGAACCTGGGATGAGCCCGGCATGAACCAAGGCAAGTCCAGTATTGCCTGCCTTGTTTCCGTAGTCGGCGCCACCATGGACCATGACTGCTTCGCAGAGGCCAAGAGCACTCGACTGTCGTTCCCTTGCGCAAACATCATGAGTTCTGGGTATTTCTTCTCCGCTTGTTTGCGATCGATCGAGACGATCTCCTCTTTGATGCGTTGCCCAGAGGAAACATCCACAATACTCCAGTGAACGGTCAAGTACTCCAGTTTTTCCTTGGGTTTGAACAAACGAAATCTGCGTTTCGGAGTTGGTTTCGGAGGCGGAATATCCAACGCTTCATCGATAATGTTGCCCTGAAGGATGTAGTCCATTCCAGCGAGTCTGGCCGACGACAGGGCGGCCATATCATTGGGTTGGTTGTCGTACGAGACCAGTTGAATGCCACCAACCTGTGAAAGCTCGTGAGGATACATGGCAGCCAACATCGGATTGGGCTGCGGCTGAGCTCTCTGCATCGCGATCAGGAGCCGATCGGTCGCATCGGTTTTTCCTCCGATAGGAGCCACTGCCACCCGCACAATGCCACGCTTGGGGACTTCCGAAGCTTTCCATACGTGCATCGGGGCTGACATTTTACAGCCGGCCACCCATAAACACACGAGCCCGCATAGCGCCGGCGTCATCTGAAAACAACTGTTTTTTGCTTTGTTTCTATGCATGCTCACAAACCCTCCGACCGGAGATTAGCTTATGTGCGATGGTTCAAGCAAGACAACTTACTGCGCGAGGCAGATTGGTAGACTGGTAGACTAGTGCTCTTCAACCGGCCGCACTCTAGGCGGGACGCAATGTGCTAGCAATCGTTGGGACCTGTGCGTCGAAAGAGGAACTCGTTAAACTCTTCCTCCACGACTCCTAGATCGCCTCTCGGATGTTTTTTCTAGGCCATTCCAAAAATGAATTACTGATGAATTTAAACTACGACCGCGACCAATTGATTTCAATCGTCCGCCAGTATGCGCTTCAATTTGGGCAATTCACGTTGGCAAGTGGAAAACAAGCGTCGTACTACCTTGATTGTCGGACCGTGACCTTGCATCCTCAAGGTGCGAACCAAATTGCAGCGGGAATGCTGGATCTGATTTTGGGAAATCATTTCGGTTCCATTCCCGATGCCGTGGGCGGTTTAGCGATCGGAGCGGATCCGATTACCGCCTCGATCGTGGTACATTCGGGACTTAGGGACCGAGGGCTGCTCGGATTCATGGTCCGTAAAGAAGCCAAGCAGCACGGAACCGGCAAGTTGGTCGAAGGGCCCGTGCGACCTGGTATGAAATGTGTGATCGTGGAAGATGTCATTACCAGCGGAGGGAGCGCTCTGAAAGCAGCTCAAGCCGCGAAAGATTTCGGGCTGGATGTCATCGGGGTCTTGGGCGTCATCGATCGACTCGAAGGTGGACGGGCTGCCTTCGAAGCGCAAGGGATTCCGCTCGCAACATTGCTAACGATCGAGGATTTCCCAAAAACCTAGCCTTTAGCCTATGAACTATGAACTATGAACTATGAAATTTAACCGTCTCATGCATCTTGTGGCGTTACGCGACCTTGAGAACGAACGGTCTTTTCCGTCACAATTCGGTTGACCGCATTGAGCATCGCTTGGATGGTCGACTCTACCGTATCCGTTGAGGTACCCATCCCGCGATACAGTTGTCCTTCATGTTCCACTTCGACGGTAACTTCCCCCAACGCATCGCGTCCGATGGTGGCGCTTCGAACTCGAAAGTCCTTGCACACGACCTTGATGCCAGTGATTTTTTCGACTGCCCAAAAGGCTGCATCGATCGGCCCGTCCCCTTGTTCCACTCGCTCGGTGAACTGCTCGTCCCCATGTTGCAACGTTAATTCAACGTTTGGCGTTTTGCCGCTGCCGCTCGAGACGGAAAACGAAACCAGCGACCAAACGCGTTGTGTCGGTCCGCTAATCTGTTGCTGTATCAAGGCGACGATATCGCCATCGTAGAGCTCTTTCTTTTTGTCGGCTAACGTCTTGAATTGTTCGAACACCGTTTGTAATTGCTCGCCGGTAAGCTGATAACCTAACTCACGAGCTCGGTCCGCCAATGCTGCGCGACCGCTGTGCTTGCCGAGCACAAGATCCGTCTTTGCAAAACCAACATCTTCGGGGCGCATGATTTCATACGTACTACGATCTTTGAGCATGCCGTCTTGATGGATGCCTGACTCATGCGCAAACGCATTTCGACCCACGATCGCTTTGTTGCGTTGAACGTCCAGGCCCGTGATCTTACAAAGCAAACGACTGACAGGCACCAGACGTTCGGTGACGATACGCGTCTGAGTGTGAAACAGTTCTTGGCGAGTTCGCATCGCCATAACGACCTCTTCGAGAGAGCAGTTGCCAGCCCGTTCCCCTATACCATTGATGGTGCACTCGATTTGACCTGCACCGGCTTGAACGGCGGCGAGAGAATTTGCAACCGCTAATCCAAGATCATCGTGGCAATGGCAACTCAAGACGGCTTTATCAATATTGGGGACACGATTGAGCAAGGACTGAATGCGTTCGTACATCTCATTGGGAGTCGTGTAACCCACGGTATCGGGAACATTGATGGTCGTTGCACCTGCATCGATGGCTGCTTCGACAACGCGGCACAAGAAATCGATTTCGGTTCTGGCTGCATCTTCTGCGGAGAACTCGACATCATCGCAATGCGAAACCGCGCGTTGCACTCCCTTGACGGCGCGATCAATGATCTCCTCTTGGGACATTCGCAGCTTGAATTCACGGTGAATGGCGCTCGTCGCAAGAAAGACGTGAATACGAGCCTGATGCGCTTTTTGCAATGCCTCCCAAGCGCGGTCGATATCTCCGTCGTTGCATCGAGCCAATCCGCAGATAATCGGGCCACGAATGGTTGCCGAAATCTCGCGTACGGCCTCGAAATCCCCTGGTGAGGCGATCGGAAAACCGGCCTCCATCACATCGACCCCCAAATCCGAAAGCGCCTGAGCGACCTTCAGTTTTTCGGTCAAATTCATGCTTCCACCGGGCGATTGTTCGCCATCCCGCAGCGTGGTGTCGAAAATTTTGATCGTCCGGAGCGCCGAATTTGCTTTCGAAGCAGTTTGAGTTTCGGGGATGATGGTGGGATTCGTCATAATGGTTCGACTTTTTTGACGGGTTGTTGCGAGTACGATCCTACGACAATCACTCGCTCTGCGAGGTTCGCTATTGCCCCTATTTTAAGCATAGGCGGCGATTCGTCGTGGAATGGCACCGCAGATCACTTAGCGAGTTCCGCCGCAAATCCTAGCGAGTTCTGCATAGCTTAGCGTAATGGAAAAAGTTGTCATGGGCGGAATCGCATCACTTCTGGCTCAATCCATGGTTTTGGCACAAACATTGCTTCCGAAGTGTTAATGCGGGAATGTGCTCGAATGTTGTGCACGTCCCTGTTCTACCCAACGTCGATTGAGTGGCGGAGCTTGTGGGACTAAACCCACAGCTCCACGCTCTCGATGTTTTCGATCTGAACTTTTGAGTCCAAATGGATTTGCGTCGGTTCGCCGACCGCAGAGTACCCCATCGGCCAGTGTGCAGTGTCCGCCTCATTGCACCTGGCCGGGGTATTTTTATGTTTCGCTCTACGCGTCTAACATGACGACGCTAACATGTTTTATCGAGCCACGCCAATAAGTCGTTCCCGCGAAGGCGGGAATCCACAATAAGTCGTTCCCGCAAAGGCGGGAATCCACAATAAGTCGTTCCCGCGAAGGCGGGAATCCAGTGGAGTGCGAGTGATGACTGGATTCCCGCCTGCGCGGGAATGACGGACGAGTGGGAAACTCACTCATGGGGCACCTAACGGCCATTCCACCCTTTCGGATACATCCGGAGCCAAGGGGGCGAACTGGATAGCCCAACGAAAAAGAAAAACGCACTCCCAAGACGAGAGTGCGTTTCAAAATCATTCAAATTTGAGGTAGTCTAGGACTACTTGCGACGGAATCGTCGAGCAACCAATCCCAACGCGCCCAGACCAAACAGGGCAATCGTGGTAGGCTCTGGAACCGACGTTGTACCGAACGCGGTCAAGGTCACAGTACTCGAGAAGAACGTGTTAGGACCGGTTGTGCTTTGATTGAGGGTAATCGTCAAATCTGCATCGGTCGCATCTCGAATATCCGCAGCAAACAGAGATCCCGCTGTGAAAGATCCCTTATAAACGATCGTACGGTTGCCGTTACCTGCGGTGATACCACTATCAAGGTTGTCCGAAAGAAGTGTTAACCCCGTGAAGGTCCCGAAAGTACCATTGGTCAAGACAAAGGGCGCAACCATTGGATTTGTAAGCACGAAATCTTGCCAAATGGTTGTGAAGTTCGGTGCCTGGATAAAATCCCCGGAGCCCGCTGTCTTGGTAACAGCAGTAATGTTTCTAGTGTCCAAAACAGTTCCGCTCGATGGGTTTTGCACCGTGCCGGAGAATGATCCTCCACCGTTAATAAAGCCTGCCTGTGCGGTCGTTCCGCCAAGCATCATCGCAGCAACTAAAGCCAACCCCAAAAACACAAATCTCATTGTAACCCCTATCCCATATTCGCTATGCACAGAAAACGTAAAACAGCCCCTGGCGGGATCATCCACATGGAAAATCCGGGCTAGTCGTACCATACCATATCCGCACTTTTTAGAGAAACAAGGTTGGACTTTGAGGAATATTGGAAATATTCCAGCGAAAAATTGCAATAATTTTTCAACGGGGTTTTAGGCGTCATTAAAGCTACAATTATGGGGGCGAAGTTGGTTTTGCCGTTGTTCCAGAATGAATGATGAAGTTTACAACAAGAACTTTTTTTTCAATGTAGTGTCGTCCAGGACGGTGGAGGTTTATCGCACAAGCCAAAACCGGAATGGAACAAGGCACCTAACGGTGCCATGCACCTGTTGCGTTGGTATAAAGGGCTGAACTAGATAAGTAGCTTGGGACCATTGTCCCGAGCGAACCACTGAATAGATCAAACCACTGAATAGATCAAATGGACGGGACAATGGTCCCATCCTACGCAAGGAGAACCTTTGATGACTCTTAACCTGTCTGCCCCGCCAAACTTCAAAGGCCTTAACCAATACTTACCTGTGAGACGTTACGAGCGACACTTACCGCATTGGCGTCAAGATGGAGCAACTTACTTCGCCACCTTTAATTTGGCAGATGCCATTCCAGCAAATAAGCAACGAGAAATCGATGCGACCTTTCGATGAAATTGAAATAGAAGATGAACTTGGGGCGATCAAACGTACGACTACTCGATTCATCAATCAACGCGAAGGTTCCAGTGGCCCTTTATGGACGCAAGAAAGCTATGACCGGATCATTCGGGACGAAGAGCACCTCTATGGAGTCGTTCAGTACATTGGCGCCAATCCAATCAAAGCCCAACTGCCGCCGAAGGAGTGGCATCGATGGATCAATCCAAAATGGGAAAATGCGGGATGGAAATTTGACGATATAGAATTGCATCAGCAGCTTCGGGCAACTCAGTAGCTTGGGACCATTGTCCCGAGCAACTTACCTAAAGGATACTCCCAGACATGAATATGCACGGACGGGACAATGGTCCCATCCTACGTTCCCCCCATTTCCAGAGTAGCGAGCAACTCACGGCGACGACGAAGCCAGCCATACATTCCACCAGCGTTGATGTAACTAACGTCAACATGCCATTCTTATTTCACGAGGCTTTGGCCGATGTGCTTTAACAACCCGATAACCTGCGTCGCCAGTTGCTGAAAGCGTTGTTGGCTGAGTTGCTGGTAGAACGCCCTCAGGATCGCGGCAGAATGACCATGACTCATGTGTTCGACCAATTGAGGAACGACCTCGTCCAGGACGCTTGAATCCGGCGAATGAGTCTCGCCCGTGTAAACACAGGCGCACCCAACAACCGCTTCGCCAAAGAGCTCTTTCGTATAAGCCACAGCGTTGGCAATCGATTGCTCTTTCGCCGATTTCGGATTTCGCCAGTTGTACGGCGGGGACCACTCGCGCACAGGTCGCAACAAATCGATATGAGTGAGTACTGCGATGATGGGTGGCGGCCTAAGATGAGGGCGTTGGCGATAATGAGCCGTCAACTCCCGAACCATCTGTAAGTCCGCGTCTCTCGCCGGCGAGTTGGCTGCCATGACAAGTAGAATGATGTCTGCAATTTGCGACGCCGACTTTATCTCCGACATTTGGCGATCGGTCACGTTTGCTTCCCCGTAGCCAGGCGTATCGAGCAACGAGAGGACGTTGTCCGATGGTTCGATTCGGTAGTCATACCGTTTCACTTCGCGAGTCTCGGGCAATGTGCTGATGGCTGCGACTTTATCCATGATCAACGCGTTGATCAAACTCGATTTCCCGGCCTTGACTTGCCCCATGACCACAACTGCCGTGCTGACATCTTCGAGGGCTGCGAACAAACTTGCATCACCACCGGATGTGTGCATCGCGGCAGCCATTTGACCAAACTGCTGACGATAGCGACGTGAGCCCCCTTTCAATCGCCCGCTATACATTTCGATCAGATAGTAACCGACTTGCCGCAAATAGACTTGGTAAAAGGCGTTGATCAGCCCTTCTTGCAAAGCAACCGTTACGTTTCCCGACTTTCGCCATATCGGGTACGAAAAAAGTTTGCTCGGGTTGGCGATCGTGGATACCAAAAACAGGATCGTTTGCCCAATATCGAGAGCTTTGAAGGCCGCCGGTAACTGCTCAAGTTGCCCCACCGTGACCAAATCACTGCCGGGCACGTTTTGCAACACCCAAGCCTCGAGGTCTTCTACGGACAAATGAACAACGGAAATCAGCTCAACTATCGTTAGCGGGCTAAGTGCATTTGGGCTCGTCACTTGGTGGTAGTGACCAGCCAATAACTGACTCAACGCTTGCGCATCGCGAAAATAGCGATCTGGATCCGCGATCGACATTCGATCCAAATCAACGACCCCATCTCGAAATTCCTCGACCACTTTCATTGCTGCAGCGTCTTGAGCTGTCCAGAACGCGGGCACCTTGATCGGCTCGTTGGACACATGCTTTCGCGACTTCGGGACAACCCAAAATTTCGAGACCAGCCAAGCCGTCAACCAAATCGGGGGAAGCGTCCATGCGAGAATCGATAACCAACCCGACTGGTAAATGGCGATACAACTGATCGCAACATAGAGCAGAATCGGCACTGCCCAAAGGACGAATAGCACGGCAAACCGGAGAGACAGTAAACGAATTAAGCTCAAGGGGCCTTCCACAGTTCGCGCCCTCGTTTCAATTGCACGGCAAAAACATCCTTGAGTTTTTCGATGTTCAGCACTTTACCTCCACGCATGTTGGCGAAGTACCAATCCCATGACATACCAAGAGCGTAGGTGAACGCAAACGAACCGGCAGCCCCGACCGCCATTCCCAAAAACGGAATGAATTTCAGCGTCTCAAGCACGACTAAACGCAGAGCAATCCGCGACCCTGCGGCGCTCGTTAGTACAGCCCAGTCGGCTGGCGAAATATCTTGTTCATAGATCTTGGCGATTCTCAACGCGAGGTGCGTTTGAAGTCCCAGGACGATAGGAATATCCACCCAAGGAAGGGGCACAGCTCCCGCCGTGGCGGCCAGCGCACTGGATGCCAGCACTTGCCATCGCGCTCTTTTCTGACGATCGGATTCGTTGCGATCTGTTTGGTTCAGCGTTAGCAGTGCCTGCCTGTAGGCATGCGGAAGATATTCCAGAATGGACTGTTTGAGACGGAGCCCACCAAAATCGGAATCCGCAAATCCATCGTCCTTTTGCGTCAAGTCGATGGGAACAACGACATCGTACAAACCCTTGAATTGCTTGGTCTTTTCATCGATCAGAGTCTGCAGACCTTCGGGGATTTCTGATGATTGGCTTTCCGATTTACTTTCCGAGTGGCTTTTTGGGTGGCTTTTTGGGTGGGTTGCAAAGGGATCCGGGCCACGTGTCAGGTCACTGGAGCCAGTCGCTTCGTGCAAGCACGTCAGCACCAGGACGACTGGGCGATGTGGGGACGCTTTGCGAATTCTCCGAAGCGGCTCGATGACGCTGTGTAACGAGTGATCCGTAACTCGTACCGCAACCAGCATGAGCTGCGTAGAGCTCTCAAAGCGTTCGATATCGACTTGTGGGTCGTAGGCTGCCTCGCCCAATCCACGCGTATCAATAAAGGACAACAAAGGTTCCACGGAGTCAGGGAAGTCGAATCGTCTGGAGGTCTTTGTCTCGGGACGATAGCCCTCACCGATGGTAGCGGACTCAGCGCCAGTTAAGTAGCGAATAATAGAACTCTTGCCGCTGCCCGTCTTTCCGAAAAGCCATATCGATGGGATCGGAGCTTTTCGACGCAGTTGCTCGATCTCTTTTTCGTACTCTGCCTGATTTGCTGAGGCGTTGCTTCGCCAGACTGGCCAAAAGGTTGCCATTAGACCGATCAAACTATTGAATCGTGTTCATCGAACATTGAAACTTCCTTGAGTATAGCCTATCCAAGCGATCGTCAACGCTCTGAGGTTGGGAGGACAGGCTGCCAGCGCTGCCAGCCTATTCCACGCCAGCGACGTCAAGCGGTATAATGCGCGGCGGTATGTGTGAGTTGATCTTTCTCAAACGTCTTCCAAATGCAACCTTTAACCGAAACGTCGATCGACCTTGTCCCAATTACCAACGAAGCCCTTTCGTTGCGACGGCGACTCGATCGATTGGCGTTTGCTCGTCAAGAAGCGATTCGCCAAGTTGCTGCGAATACGGTCGAACTGGAACGGCTCAAAGGCTATCTTCGGACTGCAGACAGGGTTTCGACAGCTCTGGAGAAATTGAACCAAGATCTTTTTTCCACTCTGTTGGGAACCGTTCAGGAAAAGATCACGATCGCGCTTCAGGAGATACTGGAGCAACCTATTTCGTTTCACGCCGAAGCGGGCTTTTCGCGAAATAGTGCCAGCGTCGAGTTTTGGATTGAAAGAAACGGCAAGCAAGAGGATTTACTGAATGGCCAGGGCGGTTCGGTGGCAAACATCGTCAGCGTTTGCTTGCGTATTTTCGCGCTAACAACCCTCGACGAAGCGACTCATCGAAGATTCCTGGTTTTGGATGAACAAGACTGTTGGCTCAGGGCGGATCTGGTACCGAAGTTGGTGAAGATCATTCATGACGCGAGTCGTGCCTTGGGTTTTCAAGTGCTGATGATCAGCCACCATGACCGCCATCTATTCGAGCAATATGCGGACAAGATCATCGAATTGCAGTGGCAGAACGGTCAAGTGGTTGCGGTGGATGCGACTGCCGGTCCTGCCGTCCACGACTAACACGAACAGAATACTCGGATGGATCATTTTGTCAGGGCAAGGCCAACATAAAGTGCGCCGGCACCGAGCACGACATTCGCAATGCATTCCAGTAATGCCACGCCGAGCCTACCTTGTTGTAGATGCTCTACCATCTCCAGCGAGAACGTTGAGAATGTCGTGAACCCTCCGCAGCATCCCACCGCTAAGAATAAATAAAACGGTTGAGACCGATCGCCTGCGTTGCCAGCAATGCACCCCAACGCGAACGAACCGGAGATATTGACGATGGTGGTAGCCACCGGCAACTGCATCGCCTGCGAAACCTGCAAAAGCAGCAAGCCCATACCGTATCGAGCAACGCTTCCGATCGCTCCGCCAAGGCCAACCAAAACGAGCGGTTGCAACAAAAAACCTGTAATCCAATTCATCCTGTCCTCTTTTTGGTGCGGCAGATGGCGCTTGTCCGATTTTGCTTCTGGTTTTTCACTTGCAGGCAAAGCAAAATAGGTTGTTCCTCTAAGGCGAGCGGCAGCATGAGATATACCGTAGAACAGGCTGCTAGCCTGTGCTTTTTACACTAGTACAGGCTGGCAGCCTGTGCTACGCGGTAGTCTTTGGTCTGCCGATCGCCTAAAATACTCGCGTTCAGTGTAACCAACCAAGGTCCTCTGCAAGATGCTTCTCCCTCGATTCACCTCCTTTCGTATCCGTTTTCTCAAGCGGAATTGCTTGCCCCTGTTCTTGCTTGCCCTGGGCTTTAGCGGCCCTCTCGTCGGTCAAGAAAAGTCCGAAACCGCAAAAGTGGATACCGCCAAAGAGGAAAAATCGAAAACCGAAGAGAAAAAAGAAACAATCGTCACAACCAAGCATTCACTCGCTATCAACGGCATCGACATTTCGTATGAAGCCGTCGCCGGCAAACTGCAACTGAAGGATGATGCTTTAAAGTCCAAGGCCGAGATGTTCTTTATCGCTTACACCCGAACCGATGTTGCGAACCTAGGAGCGAGACCTGTCACGTTTTGTTTCAACGGAGGACCAGGCAGCAGCAGCGTTTGGCTCCATCTTGGAATGCTTGGCCCCAAACGCATTCAATTCCCAGACGATGCGACACCGCTGCGTCCGCCCTACAAGTTAAGCGACAATAACATGAGCTTGCTCGACGTCACGGATTTGGTTTTCATCGATCCGGTCAGCACCGGTTATTCACGTCCAACGGAGGGCGAAGGCAAAGAGCAATTCCATGGCTACGAAGAGGACCTTCGAAGCGTCGGGCAATTCATCCATGATTGGACAACCAAGTATCAACGCTGGCTGAGTCCGAAATTTGTGTTGGGTGAGAGTTACGGTGGCGTCCGCGCGGCTGGTCTGGCCGGATACTTGCAAGATCGCTACTACATGGAACTCAACGGCGCGGTCATTGTTTCCGGTGTCATCAATTTTCAAACGTTACGATTTGGCGGCAGCAACGATTTGCCCTACATCACTTTTTTGCCAACGTACGCCGCGACCGCTTGGTATCACAAAGCACTATCCCCTGAACTGCAAGGCCAAACGGTCGAAGCCGTTGTCAAGCAGGCCGAGGAATTTGCCAACGGTCGCTACGCCGCTTCGTTGCTAAAGGGAACTTCATTATCTCCAGAGGAGTTTAGTATCACTGCGGACCAATTGTCGAAGTTGACGGGATTATCACGCGAGTTCGTGATCAAGGCCAAGCTGCGGGTGGACATGGATCGATTTGGCAAGGAACTGTTGCGATCCAAAAGCAGAACGATTGGTCGATTTGATAGTCGCTACGTTGGAATAGATCGAGACGATGCAGGCGATGGATACGAGTACGACGCGAGTGGGGCTGCCATTTTCGGCCCTTTCGCCGCAACCTTGAACGATTACGTGCGTCGCGACCTAGAATACAAAGAGGACCGCGTGTACGAAATCCTTACCGGAAACGTCCAACCCTGGAGTTATCGCCGTTTTGAGGGCCGCTATGTGGATGCGACGGACACACTTCGCAAGGCTATGACTGCGAACCCTTACTTGAAGGTTTTCTTGGCGTGCGGCTATTATGATTTGGCAACACCACACTTTGCGATGATGAATACGACCAACCACTTGATGCTAGAACCTACTCTCAAAGCAAACCTTCAGTATGGCTTCTACGAAGGTGGACACATGATGTACATCTATCAGCCCGCGATGGTTAAGCTTCGCGAGGATTTGCTCAAGTTCTACGAAACCGCCGCAAATGCGGAACGACGGGCGGCGAGCCCCACGCCTTAGCGTGCTTTCGCGGGGGCGAGGAGGAGACAATACGCAGGGGGTGGGCTAACCGGCTGACGCTAGGGGGCGAGGGGAGCCAGATCGAACGAACGAAAACAAAAAACCAGGAGCGCTCACTCCTGGTTTTTTCATTATTCTTGTTTCGAAGTTTCAGATCAGCAGATTACCAAGTGTATTCTGCACCGATGGTGAAACCTTGCAAAACAATGTCAGCATCGCTGTTGATTGTCGCAGTTCGGGCCGAACCAGGTAGAAACGTGGATGGTGGCGTCGAATTCAAGTTCTCGGCGGCCAACGCGACTCCATCGACCCAAATCACTTGATACGACGAGCGGACCGCCCATTTGTAGTTGAGTCGATAGTAGAGTTGGTTCGACAGCTGTGTGACGTAGGCCACTTGGTTCGACAACACCTCTTCGTTCAACGACGAGATCGAGTTCGCCACAATACTTGTGATTTGATGGGCTCGATTGTTGTATATGCCTGTCTTGCCCTCGACACCGAGTTTGACACCTGGAAACAGGTTGTACCAAAGGTCTGCACCCACTTGGAATCCGACTAACGCGTTCTGAGTATCTGTCGTGTAATCACAGAACCTCAATCCATTGTTTGCAGCCGTGTTATTGTTTGCACCGCGAGCGGAGAAAATGATTTGCTCATCCAGATCGAGGTAACGAACACCCATCAGGAAACTTCCTTGATAGAACCCGTACGGCTCGGCCCAACGACGACGGAAATTGATTTCACCGTTATTGAGTTGCGACGTATAGCTCAGCGAGTGAAGAAGCGATCGGTCCGTGTCGTCGAATCCGCCACTAGGTGTGACTCCGAAATTGCTGATGAATGAAAACAGACTCCCTGGCGGGGGACTCGTGACTTGAGCGGACGAATTCCATTTGTTCAAGCCGAAGTAGACGAATTCGAAATTCGAACCAGGACCGGTTTGCACGTTGGCTTGGAGGCTCAGCCCCCCTTGGACTTGGTTCAAATTAACTTGATCGGTGCCGAGGACAAAGTTGCCGGAGCCGGCACCGAGCGAGGAAGTGTTGAAGTTCGCAGCGCCCTTGGTTCGTGACAAGAACATAGCTTCTGCATAAACGTCAAACCAGCGTTGAGTCGCAATTCCGCCTTCGCCGTATGGACGCAATTTGCCGCGGCATTGGCCGAGCTTTGCACCTATTGCACCCAGCAACCCACACCGGTCTCTGCCGAAAATGTCCGTGCATGCATTACCGCATCCACCTCCACATCCGCTACCGCAATTCGGGCAGACTTGGCCTCCATCCGGACCATAACACTCAGGTCCGTAACCTGCGCTAGGCAAGTTGGGGTCCATACTCATATTTGGGTTCGCGGGCATGCCCATCGAAGGATCCATTTGAGGACCACCACCCATTCCTGGAGGCGCCATTCCTGGAGGCGCCATTCCTGGAGGCGCCATTCCTGGAGGCGCCATTCCTGGAGGCGCCATTCCTGGAGGCGGACCAGGTATTCGATACGAGGCAGGCCCCATCGGTCCCCCTCCCGCACCGAGCATGCTTGGGTCCATGCTCCCAGGCATCATCTGGGCTTGCAATTGCCCGCCAACAGAGGCGAGTGCTAGTCCGGTCAGTATTCTTAATTTCCAGCCCTTGAGCAACTTCATTGAAATCTCTCCAACGCAAATATGCGATTGCAAACCCTGTTGTATTCCAGAGCCTGCAATTCCCCCCATTGGAACAGATGCTTTGGACACCTGCTGGTTGGCACTGTTATGCCTTGAAACCATCGAATAACCGGCTTGACACGCTTGTTCGCTACGATGAGAACCAGCGGAATACCCAGTACCACCGGGTTTATCGGCACAGGCGGCCCAAAAATTCGCTCAAAGAGGGCTTTTTCTCGTTACAGACGGCAAATTTGGCCAGACACGATCCAAGATGCTTTGCCAGCAAACATGCGGTTCAACATTTCCGTCGTTCCTTAGTATTTAGCGTCGTCGGTTTTTTCCGATCGCTAGGTCTCGGTGGTATTCATCGATAGCAACCATAAATGCGGATGGCATTCCGCTTTCAGATTTCTCAGATCGATGATCGACAGGTGATGCGAAATCCGTATTCGCAAATGCGACGTCAGCCCAATTCGCGTCCCTATCGGTTCTGCGACTCTCACCCTCGCCGCCACCTTGCGAATTCAAATAATTGACGACTTCCAACACGTCGAGAGGATCCGATTGGCCGTTCCCGTTCGTATCAATGTAGGGGGCCGTATCGGGTACGTTTGTCGGCAGCGTGCGTATTCCATTGACATTGATGTCGTTGATCACCGTCAAAACATCGAGTGGGGTAATCGAACCGTCGTCATCAACATCCAACGTCAATCGTTGGTTTTGGAATGCGGAATAGACTTTGACAACTACCGACGAAGCGTTGCTCACGACATCGTCGTTGTCGCGAACCGTATAGGAGAACGAATAGGTGGAACGTTGGTCTTGGGGAGGCGTGAACTCGATACGTCCATCCGCCAGTACTCGCACGCTTCCTTGACTGGGCGGCGAGACGATCGTTACGGTCGACACATCGATAAATCCATCGGGATCGCTATCGTTTCCAAGGACATTGATGATGACGACGCGATTCGTTGTTGTTGTCGCATTGTCGGGCTGGGCATTGATCGGCAGTTCCACGACGTCGGTCACTTGGATGACGAACGGAACCTCCACAAACAAGCCAGCCGAATCGGTGCTGCGAACTAGCAATTGATAAGACGACTTGGCCTCAAAATTATATTTTGCATTCGAGCGTATCTCGTTTCCAACGAGCTCAAATTTCGCGTTGTCTCCTGAAGTTGAGCTTGGTACCAAACTGTAACTAAAGGTTTCGCCAATGTCCGGGTCCGTCGTTGTGAGCGTTCCAATCGCGGTCCCGGCCGGACGGTTTTCTGGTATCGAGGTGTTGGATGCTGCGATCGCTGTCGGAGCTTCGGGCACGTTATCCACTGCAATCGTAAATGGTTCCTCTACGAATAGGCCAGTTCGGTCCGTCACCCTCACTCGAACGGAATAGCTGTTCTTGACTTCGAAATCCAAGGAACTCTTGGCAAGCAAGCTAGCTTTGTCCAGTTCGAATATGGCATTGTCGGTACTTCCCAGCCCCGAAACCAGCGAATAGGACAACAGGTCGCCAGCGTCCGGATCGAAGGCATCCATGGTTCCCACCAAGGCAAGTGGGCCGCGATTCTCGGCGATTCGACTGTTGCTCAATTTCAGATTCGTTGGCGATTCGGGCTGATCACCAACGGAGATAACGAAACTTCTTTCCAACGATAGGCCACCCGCATCGATCCCAAGGATGCGAACGGAATAACTGGGTTGCCGTTCGAAATCTGCGGATTCTGCCAATCGTAATTCGTTGCCAACGATTGTAAATCGATCGTTGTCCGCGATGCCCGCACCAGCTACTAACATAAACTCATGCGTGTCTCCAATGTCTTGATCTTCCGCAGATAAAAGACCGATCCGTGTTCCCAAGGGGTTGTTCTCTTGAATGGTCGAATTCGAAAGCAGCAAACGCGTCGGCGCTTCGTTTAGGTCATTGACTGCGATGATAAAGGATTTGATTGGACCCGATGCGGATTTATCGATAGCTTGAATATCGATTTGATAACTGGATTTCAACTCGAAGTTCGGTGACGCTAGGATCCTCAGTTCTTGTCCATTGGTCCCACCAAGCAGGAACGAAGCGTTGTCATTGTTTCCAGACACAAATCGGTATGTGACTGTGTCCGAGGCGTCTTGATCGGTGGAATTCAGTAGACCTATCAAAGCTCCGATAGCGACGTTTTCGTTCACTTGTGTGGACGATAGGCTCAGATTGGTTGGCAAGTCATTGGCATCAAGGACTTGAATGACTATGGGAGATTCCGTGCTCAATCCGCCGCGGTCGGTGGTTCGCATTCGGATTGAGTAGCTACTCCGGGTCTCAAAGTCAAACGACGACGTCGTTTCGAGTCGATTGTTAACCATTGCAAACGCACTGTTGTCTTCCGAACCAACACCGTCAACCAAGGAATAGCTGAAGGAATCACCGGCATCCACGTCCGAGGTGGTCGCGATCCCCACTAACGTTCCGGCCGGTGCGTTTTCGAGCACCGAGTTGTTGATCAGGGACACAAGCGTAGGTGCCTCGTTAACATCCGTGACCGAAATATCGAAAAACTGCTCGTTGAATAGTCCACCAGCATCCGTCGATCGAATTCGAACCGAGTACACATTCTTGGTCTCAAAGTCAAAATTAGCTGTCGTTCGCAAGCTATTCGCAACGATCGCAAACGCGGCGTTATCCGTTGCTCCGACTCCAGTCACAAGGCTGTAGGTAAAGGTATCCAAAGCGTCTTGATCGACCGTACTCAACAAACCAACGGCCGCATTTGGACCTAGGTTTTCAGCCAGGCTCGATGCACTCAATGCGATTTGCGTCGGCGCTTCGTTTAGATCGTTAACTGCGATAACGAAAGATTGGATTGGGCCCGATCCGGATTTGTCGATCGCTTGAATATCGATTCGATAACTGGACTTCAACTCGAAGTTCGGTGACGCTAGGATCCTCAGTTCTTGTCCATTGGTTCCACTAAGCAGGAAGGACGCGTTGTCATTGTTTCCAGACACAAATCGGTATGCGACTGTGTCCGACGCGTCTTGATCGGTGGAATTGAGCAGGCCTATCAAGAATCCTACTGCGACGTTTTCGTTGACTTGAGTAGATGACAAGCTCAGATTGGTTGGCAAGTCGTTTGCATCCAGGACTTGGATGACAAAGGGAGCTTCCGTACTCAATCCGCCGCGGTCGGTGCTTCGCAAACGGACCGCGTAGCTGCTCTTGATTTCAAAGTCAAACGCCGACGTCGTTTCGAGTCGATTGTTTACCATTGCAAATGCACTGTTGTCTTCCGAACCGACACCGGCAACCAAGGAATAGGTGAAGGCATCACCAGCATCCACGTCCGAAGTTGTCGCGATCCCCACGAACGTACCGGCCGGAGCATTTTCGAGCACCGAGCTATTGGACAAGGACACGAGCGTAGGTGCCTCGTTTGCATCCTTGACGGAGATAGCAAAGACCTGCTCGTTGAATAGTCCACCTGCATCCGTCGATCGAATTCGAACCGAGTAGGCACTCTTGGTCTCAAAGTCAAAATTAGCTACCGCTTGTAATGCATTCCCAACAATGGAAAACGCGGCGTTATCCGTTGAACCTTCTCCAGCCACAATGCTGTAGGTAAATGTATCAAAAGCATCTTGATCGACTGTGCTGAGCAATCCGACTGTCGCACCTGCGCCTAGGTTTTCAGCCAGACTGGATGCACTCAACGCGACTTGCGTCGGCGCTTCGTTCTGGTCGATAACGGATAAAGCTGCCGAGTTCTCGACAAAAAGTCCACCCTTGTCCGTTGCGCGTACCCGAATCGAATAACTTGATTTGGATTCGAAATCGAGAGGTTGCAAATGCCTAATGACACCTTGAGGAGTTATCGAAAAAAGCGAGTTGTCCGTCGAACCCGTTCCGGTCACAAGACTATACGTAAGCACATCGTTAAGATCGACGTCGGTGGCAGCGGCGGTTCCGACAGGAACTCCGACCGGTGTGTTTTCAACTAGATTTGAACTGATAGTAAGGTTGAAAGGTGCTTCGTTCAAATCGCGAATCGCAATGGTAAACTGCTTTTGAGTGCTCAGTCCGCCTGCATCGGTACTCTTGACCAATATTGAAAAGCTCGGAGTTAGTTCGTAGTCCACAACGACATTCGATTGAAGGGCGTTGCCGACAATTGTAAACTTGCTGTTGTCCTGATCGCCAGCGCCTGTCCCAAAGCTGTAAACAAATGTGTCAGCAACGTCAGGGTCCTGGGTCGACATGAGTCCGATAGCGGTGCCGACCGGACTATTTTCGTCGAACGCATTGTTGTTCAACGCGATTGAGGTTGGCGATTCGTTTACGTTGGTGACGTCGATCAGGAACGATTTCTGAACACTGATGCCTGAGGAATCTTTGCTCTCAACTCGAATCGAGTAACTTGCCTTGGCTTCGAAATCGAAACTGGCGGCGGATCGCAATTGACTACCAACAATGACAAAGTTTGCGTTATCCGTTGCCCCAGATCCGGAAACAAGCGAATAGGTAAAGGTATCACCACCGTCCGGATCGAATGTGGAGAAATTGCCAATCGGGCTCGCAGCGGGTCGATTTTCTAGGATGGATCGATTGTCCAAACCGATATCCGTTGGGGGATCGTTCACATCGTTGATGGTGACGACTAGATTTTTAACAAACGTTAGTCCCCCTTGATCAATCGCTTGTACCCCAATCGAGTATAGGTTCTTGACATTGAAATTGAAAATTGCGGATGTTCGCAGTTGGTTGCCGACAATGCGGAACTTATCGTTGTCCGGGTACGTCGCAGTGGCGAACAACTCGAATTTATGATTGTCCGGGATGTCCGGATCGATGGCCACAAGAACGCCGACGGTAGTGCCTATCGCAAGTCCCTCGTTGACCGAGGAAGGAGACAGCGTCACATTGGTTGGGCTTTCGTTAGCATTGATGATGGTGATTGCGAAGACCTTTTCCAACCACAGTCCGTTGAGATCCGTTGAACGAACTCGAATGGAATGAAGGCGTTGCGTCTCAAAATCGAGCAACGTTTTGACTCGCAACTCAGTCCCGACCAATTCGAATTTCGCATTGTCGTCGCCGCCGACTCCCGCGGACATGCTGACTGTGTGAGTGTCTCCTTGGTCGACATCTAATGTACGGAAGGTGCCGATCGCTGTGCCGATCGCAGAGTTTTCAAGAATGGAACTATTGGACAAGAGGATGTCGAAAGGCTTTTCATTTACGTTGGTTACGCTGACCAACAAGTTTTGTTCGATGGTTAAACCGGCGCGGTCGGTGGCCCGGACTCGAATCGCGTAGCTGCTTCGTGCTTCGTAATCCAAGGTAACGGCGGACTCCAACCGGTTACCTTGGATCTTGAACAAACCGTTATCGTTGGCCCCAGCGGCATTGGAGAATTGAAAAAGAATGGTATCGCTGGTGTCTGGATCGTTGGAAACAAGCAATCCGACAAGGTAGCCAGGCAGCTCGTTTTCGGGGAGCGTGTTGCTAGTCAATGTGATCCCACTTCCGGCTTCATTGACATTGTTGATCGAAATGACAAAGGCTCTTTCGAAGGTGAGTCCTCCTGAGTCTGTTGTTCTGACACGAACACTGCGCGTACTCTGCGCTTCGAAGTCAAAGGGGACCGCCGTGACGAGCTGATTTCCAACCACTTGGAAACTCGCATTGTCGTCGCTGCCCGTGCCGCTGGCGAATGCGTAGCTGAAGGTGTCTGTGCGGTTTGGATCGGTTGTCGAAAAAGCTCCGACCAGCGTTCCCGCTGGCATATTTTCATCGACTGCCGCAGGTGCTAATGCCAAAGCGGTAGGCGCAAAGTTCCCGAATATCAAACCATAATCAATACCCCGCACAGGGCCAGTTGTCCGTGTGACTTGTCGGATTCCGTCGGATGGGAGCGTGTAGTCCCAAGATCCAACGGGTTGCAATGGGACCTGTGAGCTTCCGTTCGGAAGATCGATGGCGACGAAACCTTCTTCATTCGTGAAGCGGCCTGTATCCGGACCAAAAAGGGAAATAGACCACGAGTTAATTGTTCCCGAATCGCCCCCCACGTTGTCGACTACTTCCAGCCTCCAAACGCCCATGGCTTGCGTTCCATTAAACGTGGACAGTAGCCCCGAAGGCCGGAATGACCCGGTGAACGGGAATGCACCGGCAGTGATCGCGGTTGCCGCTTGGTCGTCAAATATCGTATCGATGTAACCAGCCGCACTGCCCCCCACGGCGCTCGCCAACAGAACGCGTTGACCGAGCGGACCGATGAGTGTTAGGACCATATCGCTCATCCAAGTGTGTACGATGTTGACCGTGACATTGATATCCGTGATGATTCGCGAGTCGGGAACCGAGAGCGTGGCGATGGACGTTGCAAGATCGGGGACTGTTACAGGTGTGACGCTCGTGGCGAAGATCGTTGGTTCATAAACCGCATTGCGATTTGCATCGATGTAAATGAGTTGTCCCGGGACGCCCGCCTCTCCCGTATCGACAGTACCATCGAAGTTGAGGTCGTTGAACCCCCTTGCGTACATCCTGCCGTTCCGGCTAAATCCAAAATCTTGATTGAGATTGAAATCCAATGGGCTCGTTATCGTGATCGAATAAAAACCACCGGCCGGTCCATTTTGGAACCAGCCAGGCAAGGAGGGCCTTACCCGATGCGTTCCATTAGGCAAGGTCAGAAAGGCATAGTAACCCGTTGCATCGACGGGTGTATTGGTTTCACCCGTGTCAAAATTGCCATTGCTGTTGGCGTCGATATAAACGATTGCACCTGAGCTCAAGATGTTCGTATCCGAGGGGGCCCGAACTCCATCGCCTGCAAAGTCCTCATAGACATTGCCTGAAACCGCAGTGTTGATCGCAAAGCCTGTCAAATTCAGAACAAAGGAGGATTCATCCGTGTCGTTGGACGCAATCGTAGCAGTGGCGTTTTGAGTTCCAGGGCTCGTCGGAGAAAAACGAAGCGTTAACAATCTGGATTCTCCAATGCCAATACTGGTCCCGACAAGACCAGGATCAATCGAGAACGGTGCCGCCACGCTAGCCGCAGAAATCGTCAGCGGTTGAGTCCCTTGATTGCGTATTCGCAGCGACACGGCAGCCGACTTTCCGAGATTGACCGATCCCATATTGACCGTGCTGCCGGACACAATCTCGCTCAACGTTGAGACCACGGAGATTTCCGGAATTCCTACGCCACGCACGGCGGTCGACGCGTTTAGCCGACCATAACCGACTTGGATGTTTTTGCCTGTATTGATGTCGAATGAATAACCGCCGAATAAGTCGGTCGCGTTTCTCAAAAACCCTCGCAATTGAGTCGGGCTCAGAGGTACAGCCAAGGACTGGGCTTGTGACAATACCAAAGCACCGATTCCCGAGGCCAGCGGGGCGGCGGAGGACGTGCCGCCAAATCCAGTTGCCCCCGTACCCGTGTAGTCTCCCGCTGCGTAACCGCTCGCGCCGACACGGTCGGTTGTTTCGATGGCTAAATAGCCAGCGCGCAAGTCGCTGCTCGGTGCAACGACGTCCAACTGAGGACCGTAGTTGCTATAGTCGGATCGTTCAGCTCTATTGTTGGTTGCTCCCACGGCAATCACACCCGGAATCGATCCCGCTTGTACGGCGGGTTCGCTGATGCTAGACGCAAAACCGTTACCGGATGCAAAGAAATAGGTTGCCCCTTGTCCTTCACGCCCAAGTGTTGTCCCCCATGTCAATGCCGCATTGATCGCGGCGCTGGTCCCGCCTCCTCCCCACGAGTTATTGACCAAGTCTGCAGCTCGCCATGTGCCTGTGCCACTGCGTGTTCTCCCGCCAGCATAGTACAGGGCTGCGGCAATATTCGCATCGCTGGCAACCAAACTGCCGTCGAACATTTTGATGGCCATAACTTTGGCCCGATAGGCTGCACCTGCGACGCCAATTCCGTTGTCGCCTCGAGCATTCGAAACACCCGCTACCGATGTTCCATGCCTATCCGTTCCCAAAGGTTCTGAGTTGTTCGTATTGAGTACGAAATTCCATCCTCGGATGTCGTCGACCCAGCCATTACCGTCATTGTCGATTCCGTCACCGGCAATCTCTCCAGAATTGGTCCAAATGTTTAAGTCGGGATGAGTTGACTCCACACCATCATCGATTACACCAACTACGAGGTTGGATGAACCACCTGGCACAACGTCCCATGCCTCGGGAAGATCCGAGTCTGCATCAACCGTTCCGGCACTCTGACCGGTGTTGTGCAAGTGCCATTGGTTTCCAAAGAGCGGATCGTTGGGTAAATAGAACTTCTCCCAGGATTGATAAAAGTTGGGTGACATCCATGCGACACCAGGAGCCTTTGCGATCTCGTTGCCCACATCCAGTGCAGATGCGCCATAACCTGACGTCACCGTTGCGATGAACTGGTCCGGCGTGCCGTCGAGCGGTCGATAAGTTGAAAACTCATCATGCTGGCCAAAAAATTCGACCGCTGAAACGCCGGGTTCCAGAGCGACAATGATCTCGTTGAGCAAGACGGCCTCGCTGGACGATTTCGCATTCACAAAAACGGAGGTTGCGAATGCGACGTTCTCAATCGATTGGATGGAGGCAATCGACTCGCTCGATAACGGAACGCTTGATTCATAAACGCGTACCCCAGCCGAGACATCTCTTACGAAGGTGAGTTCGCTTGGAAGAGCCGGCGATGTTCCCGTTTTCGAGCCGATCGCAATTCTTGTCGGATGCGTGTGAAGCTCAACAAGATCTTGTCCTGCATAGAAATGAACATCGGATTCAAAGCTAGGGAGGGAAGGTTTGCTTTCGTTCGGCAAGAGGTCAGCCGCAAGCATCTGCCTGAGCTCGAGCCGTTCGAAACGAGGTCGAAGTTGGTTTCTTTTCCGAGATCGTCGAAAGCTCATGATGGCAGGCCTGCAATTTTGTGGACAGCGTGGTAGTTTGGTGTGGGATGTATTGAAAAACCCAATCTTTTATAACCAAAAGGCGGAGAATATTGTTAAAAAAAAAGTGCAATCATTACAAGAAATTCTAAAGAAAAATCGCGTTTCGATTTCTATTGGGCGATCGGCAGCGCAAAAACTACCACGCAGTACAGGCTGCCAGCCTGGTTCGGCATTCAAAACACAGGCTAGCAGCCTGTCCTACGGGTGTATCTCATCCTGCC
>JAIPFP010000028.1 GCA_021736575.1 Pirellula sp.
TACTTGACCACTCCCACCGGCTTGGATCGTCACATTGTTGGCCGTCGTGAGAAAGCCCGCCGAAGCGACTAATGGCCAGCCGGCACCCATCACCAAAAAAGCCAAGATCGCGATCCACCGACCAACGCCTACGCTGCGACACATAAGTACCTCATCCTTTAATCTGGATTTATTGCTCTTTGCATCCTTGCCCATGCCTGAAAAAACGGACACCCCGACCCTCCGGTTCCTTGATGGGCTGCGTTTCTAATTGCCGCCCCCCCCCTTACGCAAGCGAAAATGGCCTGCAAAGCGGGAAATCCGTCACAAAAGGGAATCTATATTTTCCTGGATGCGCAGATCCAAAAACGCTGTCACGGCGGTGAATGCGACTGTTATTGCACCTAGCGTGCACCTAACGCGGGAACCTAACACCTAACGGCACCTAACGAGGCCACCCACCTACTATTCCAATCACCGTAGCATGGGCCTCCGAGCCCGTGCGTTATTTGCTAAGTGAGCCTCGCACGGGCTCAGAGGCCCATGCTACCAAGCACATAACGGGGCCATCCCTCAAATTGGTCGACAAGCATTGATGGGTGGCGCCACGGAGCCCCCCCACAAGTCGTTCCCGCGCAGGCGGGAATCCAGTGCATAAGTCGTTCCCGCGCAGGCGGGAATCCAGTGGAGTGCGAGTGATGACTGGGTTCCCGCCTGCGCGGGAATGACGAACTAATGGGAAGCTCATCCGCAGCCCCAAGGGGGCGAACTGGGATAGCCCAGGGCAACGCCCTGGGTTCGATGTCCAAGATCCTCCCAAGCTCTGAAAGGGCGGGACCATGTTTGTGCCGCCCCTTCAGGGCTTGATGAGATGACGACGCGATCCCAGGGCGTTGCCCTCATCTTTACCCACATTTCGCAGCACGCAAGACTCGAAATCCCAACGAATTTGCGTGACCCCCAACGCGTTTTCTCCCCCTCGCCCCGCTTCGGGGAGAGGCTCTCCCCGAGACCAGGGCGAGGGGAGCAAGATCAAAAGATGTGGGTAAACATGAGGCGCGATCGCCCATGGATTCACGAGCGAGCTCGTGCCACGCGATAGTAACCCGTGCCCGTAAGTGAGGAACCTGCGAAATTGTCCCTAGCTTACGCGTCGAGTTATGAATCACAGCCTAGGAGCGAAAGACGACGAATCTAAGTCATGCGAAAGACCCTGGCCAGCGTCAAGGTTGGAATCGCTAGGCCACACACGATCATTCCCGGTGTGCTACCCGCAAACTGCAACGCAATCGCAGCATCCAAAAAGATGATACTCAAAATCGCTTGTTTTATCGCCGGAATCAAGGTCCTGACTCCAGGATCTCGAACCGAAAGGACGGCACGTCGAAGCCACGGAACCATGAGCAAGCCAATCAAGATCGGGTAGAGGCTCCTCGGATCAAGTCGCAGCGCTCGGTCCCTAGCCCACAACGGACCCCTAGCCCACAACGGACAGACAGAAATAGCCACAATTCCTAGAACGCTGATCATCCATGCGATGGCCAATCGCGTTGACGACTGGTCTACTAGCGATTCTCTACGGGCGGCAAGCGTAATTCCCATCACGAATCCGACGTGCCCAAATACCGCAACGGCGATGACGATCCAATCCGAGTCACTCGGCCAAAAAAGGCACCAGCCGAGTGAAATTCCAAGAAGCAAATTGAGTCCTCGACACATCCCCATCAGCAGCGGTCCAAAAATGGTTGCCTTTAATCTGCTGTCGTAGGCGGCAATCACCATCGCCAATAGCGAACCGATTCCAACCACCAACCATTTGCTTGGGTTGCGAGTGGACGCATTGCTCGGGTCAGGTAACAAATACGAGGAGACACCAGCGAGGAGTATTCCCGTGAACAAGAGCATCCATCCTGCGATCGCCGCAGTTTGAATGTCGATGCGACCATCTACGAGGGGTCCCTTGCGACGCTGAATTCGGTCTGCTTCGATATCGTGGACATCGTTTAGCACCATTCCGGCCCAGTAGAAGCAAACCGACGCCGAGCACATCAACAGAAGCGATACCGCGATTCCATCGCTTGCAAACCAAGGGCCTACGGCAATCGAAAAGCCTGCGAGCACATCGGCACAAGCGGTTAGTGTATTTGGAACACGAACCAGTTGAGCCCACGCGCGAATGCGAGTGTGCATGATATTCAGCTTATTTCTTGCGTTGGAATTCCTTGACCAACTCTGGAACCGAAATTCCTTGTGCTCCGCGCCCCTCGTTCAACCGAGCATTGACGTCTTCGCGAATCGTTTCCACATCGATTTCCCAGAATTTGGTTAGCATTTCTTTCGAGAGAGGCGTGGCAGACCGAACAAGTCTCATTCCAACCATGCGAGCGGGATCAGAAGTGTACCACCATGGACTCAATGGAACGTTTGGATCTTCGATCTTCCATTCGACATCAACGGAACCCATTCGAACAGCGGATCGAACCCGTTCTGCCGAGTCTTGCCAGCCCCCGCCCCGCACGCAGCGCGAGTCCGCTTCGGTGGGCCAGTGTGTGCCAGCAAGACCAGCAAAGGATTTGCCCCCTAGATCCCCAAAGCCCTTTGAGGAGAACTGGTCTATGGTCCATTCCCAAACATTACCGTGCATGTCGTGCAAGCCAAATGCGTTGGGGGCTTTGCTACCAACTTTGGCGGAACCCATTCCAGCGTTTTCCGAGTAGACCGCATACTTATCCAATTCTTCTACTTTATCTCCGAAGCAGTAGGCGGACTTGGAACCGCCGCGAGCAGCGTACTCCCATTCCGCTTCGGTTGGGAGTCGATACTGAACCCCTGTCAGGCCGCTCAACCATTTTGTGTATTGTTTGGCCGCGTATTGAGTCATTGTCACGGCGGGCTGTTGCGGGTCGTCACCATGCTCATAGGTATGACTAGGATCGTAAAGCGGTGTTGGTACGGTCACCGCATCGACTCCATTCGATTCCGTTACTTGTCGAATGCCGGAAGAAGAGAGGTCTTTAAACACTCGATAGCAACGCATGAACGTTTGGTACTCGGCCCAGGTCAACTCGGTTTTGGCCATCCAAAATGGTTCGAGTTGGACTTTGAATTGGGGGCCCTCGTCTTCGCTGTGCCCCGCCTCGCTTGCTGGTGAACCTATCTCGACACTCCCGCCAGGAACAGGAATCATTTCGAATTTAATGTTGGTACGTTCTAATGATTCTGTGTAGGGAACCATGTATCCCCCTTTGCCATCGAGGAGAGGGACGAAGGGGCCGCTCTCCGGCTTGGTTCGGCTTATTCCAGGCAACTCCTTAGCTGTCGCCTCTTGCGCCTCGGTTGGTGCAGTGAGCGTCGAGACCCAAAGCAAGCTGCAGCATAGACAATACAGCGAAGATATGCGGGATTTCATACTTTAATCGTTGAGAGTAAGAGGAACCAATTCAAGGCCATTTAGAGTAACCGGAAACTGTCAGAAAGCAAAATGGGGAATCCGAGCGAATGAGTGTCTAGGTAAAGAACTTAAGTCCAAACCAGTCAGTACAATGGGTTCCACTATGGCGTTTTGACGGTTTTTTTCGTTGTGGAGTCAACGCGTATCATGATGATCGTTCGAGAAGTGGGGACCGAAGACCTCGATGCGTTGTGGGATTTGATTGGCCAAGCCAATTTGGGGATGACCTCCCTCAAAATCGATAAGGAGCAGTTGGCTGACCGGATCGAGCGTTCGCATTTCGCATTCCGACGCACAAACGAGCGGGCCGAAGGGGCCCCGTATGTTCTTGTGATGCAAGATACAGAGACGGGGGCTCTAGTGGGAACCTCATGCATTTTTTCGAAAACGGGGGGATTTGAGCCGTTTTATGCTTACCGTATCGTTTCTGAAGTTATTTATTGTGAACGACTTAAGCTAACGAATGAAACGCATTCACTACACCTAGTCAAAATCCACAACGGCCCGACCGAGATCGGAAGCCTTTTTTTGCTTCCAGAGTATCGAGGTCGAGGATGCGGCAAACTGCTTAGTATGTCGCGGTTCGCATACATGGCTGCCCACCCGAAACGTTTCGCATCGCACACCATTGCAGAGATGCGCGGAAATATTGGGAACGACGATTCGTGCCCCTTTTGGGAAGCGATAGGAGCACATTTCTTTAAAATCGATTTCCCGAGTGCGGATTCTTTGTCGATGATTGATAAGCAATTCATCGAGGATCTGATGCCCCGGTATCCTATTTACTTGGAATTGCTCCCCAAGGATGCGGTCGATAGCATTGGCCTGGTTCACGATCAGACAAAGCCAGCGCTTGCTATGCTTGAAGCTCAAGGGTTTGCAAGAAACGGTCTGATCGATATTTTCGATGGGGGGCCCGTTGTTGAGTGCAAAACGGAGGACATCGCGGCGATTCGGCGATCGCGACCGTACAGGCTGGCGCATGGGAACGAATTCACGAATTCGATTGAGAATCGGAGAATGGAGCGTTGCATCGTTTCGACTTCAAAATCGCCCTTCGTTTCGATTCAATGCGACCTACAAATCGCAAACGATTGCGTGATGATCGATCCGATATGCGTCGAGGCCCTTGGATGCAAACCAGGTGTCACGGTTTGGGTCACGTAAGAATGTTGCCATAAAGCCATAGGTAGACCATGCGATTGTTTGAAGGTACTCCGTTTGACATTCCACCCAAGTGCCATCTTTGCGGCCGACTTGATAGCGAATGCACTTGTTCGGCCGAGATGAAAGCAAGAGTTGCTCCCGAAAAGCAGATTGCTACATTGCGACTCGAAAAACGCAAAAAAGGTAAAATCGTAACAGTCATTTGCGGGTTGACCGAAGTGGCAAACGACTTACCCGATGTGCTGACCAAGTTGAAAAACGCATGCGGTGCTGGTGGAACGATCGAAGGGGATTTGCTAGAAATCCAAGGGGATCACCTTAGGAGAATTCGCGACCAGCTCACCCAAATGGGCTACAGGGTCAAATAGTCCCCTGCGAGCGAGAGTATTGCTACGACTGATTTTGCCAAGGCTCCAGCAATTGTTTCCAAGCAAAGATCCTTTTGAACGAATGAAACGGTGCCCGCGTACCTGTTCACGCGGTCTCGATGGAATGTTAACCGAACTCGTTCGAGTTTGGAGATATTCCACCGTGTCCTCCGAAGTCGCACGACTTCGGCTACAGATAGTGTGAGTCGCTTGTTCGACTCGACATTTTTATGCTTCAAAAGGCAAGTGACAAACGATGAAAAGAAATCTGCGAAAGTGGTTACCAACGGTACTGTTGTCTGGACTTCTCGTTGGTGTGGCAATTGCCAGCAATTTGCGAATGTCATCACCATCGAGTTCGCCAAATACGCAAGACGATGTTATGCTTGGGGCAGGGCAAGCGGAATCGATAGCATTGCCAGAAAGACGAACGGTTAGAAGACCGCCTCGGCCGTCGGAAGCTCCCGTCGATCAATCATTTTCCGCATTGCCAATCCCCGTAGAAATAGAATCGAATGCCGCGCTCGACGAACGACAAGCAATACTGGATGAACAACTTCGCACGCGTGAATCGGAAAGACGTGAGCGACTAAAGCCCAAGGCAAGGAACACGGAACGAATACCTTCAACCTTGCTTGATGGTTGAACACTGCTTGATGGTTGAACACTGGGGACAACCAAAGCCGGACGCCCTCAACCGAGTCCAACACTTTAATTGATCGAAGTGTGTTACAGTCCATTGCATTGGAATGGGATTACGTCCATTCTCTGGTAGCCCCCCCACTAAGACGTGAAGCTAGATTCACGTACGCGGAAGATATTGCAATGCGATCACACGATCCGTCGGACAAGCGATCACCACGGAAGCCGCTCCCTCGCTCCGTTTGGATATTGAGTCTCGTATCATTCTTTGCTGACGTATCAAGCGAGATGATGTATCCATTGCTACCGCTCTTCCTTATGTCCGTCCTCAATTCCTCTAAGACGCAATTAGGTGCGATGGAGGGTGGGGCGGTGCTAATTGTGGCACTCATGTCGGCAGTTGCGGGATTTCGCAGCGACCGCAAGGGGAAACGCGGAGGGCGAGTACCTTGGATTCGTTGGGGATATGGACTGCCGGTTGCTGGCAAAACCCTGATTGCCCTAGCCTCTGCGTGGCCGCTGGTGCTCTGCGGAAGATTGCTCGACCGATTTGGCAAAGGCCTTCGCGGAGCGCCTCGCGATGCTTTGATCGCAGATGCGGTTAGTGAGGATCAGCGGGGGCGGGCATTTGGGTTGCACCGAGCTTTTGACACGGGAGGAGCACTCTTGGGTGTGTTGCTTTCTGCCTTCCTTTTATGGTGGCTTACCGGCTCACCGCAAACAACCAATGCCAGCGATGCGTTGAGCCGAGCGGCCGAGACGCCAGTCTGGGTTTATCGCGCCATATTTGGCGTAGCTGCGATACTGGGGCTTGCATCCTGGTTGTTGACTTTTGTCGTGCAAGAGTCGCCTCCAATACCGGCGGAGGGGTCACAAGGCGGTACAACGGACCAAACGGGCAGCAAGCCGGACGCGACGTTAGCAAAGAAGGGACAAACTTGGTTCAATCTGCCCTATTCGTATTGGGTTGTTCTTGCATCGTTGGTTTTGTTCTCGCTCGCCAACAGCAGTGATACTTTTCTTCTACTCAGAGCTCGTGATTTGGGGTACTCGCCCTGGGCGATCGTCTTGGTGTATGCACTATACAATGTGACTTACTCCGCGATCTCGTACCCAATCGGCGTCTTAAGCGACAGGATAGGTCGATGGCGAATCATTGCAATCGGTTGGCTAATCTATGCGATGGTCTACGCTGGCATTGCTTGGCTACCCATCTCGTATGCTTGGGGAATGTGGCCACTCATGGCGATCTATGGCGTCTACATGGCGTTAACGGATGGAGTCGGCAAAGCCTTGATTGCTGACCATGCACCTCGTGAATTACGCGGGAGGGCGATGGGGCTTTTCTACGCATTGACGGGATTGACCACGTTCATCGCCAGTCTTTTGGTCGGCGTCGTATGGGATTACTATGGCTCGACCGCTGCGTTGATGATTGGCGCAGGCTTTGCAATCCTAGCTCTATTGGGACTCGCGATCACGCATCGGTATGTCGCTGTTAGTGACTGACGTGACCTTGATTGGTTCCAATGTATCCTGGACTGCCACCCTCGCTGGCAAAAAACTCGCCCCAGACCGGCATATGAGTGCTGATTTGAAAAGCCTGATCAATGGACAGATTGCCATGTCGAAGAAAGTCAATAACGCCCGATTTGCCGGTGAACTCATCGGTTGCTCTGGTAGGAAAGACAATGTTGTCGAGCATGGCTTCTCCCGTCACGGTTGTCGGTGTTCCTTCAAGGGCGAATACCATTCCGATGTTCTTTAGTGACACGAGTTCGCGATCTGAACAGCCAAAATCTCCAAGCAATAGGATGTCGTCTTCCGATCGGCCATCCTGGCGGACGCTGCGAATCAGGTCTGGCAGCAGCTTCCACTCTCGCTCGCTGTTGAGAGGGTCAACCAGAAGGTTCACCAGAGAAAAGGTAAATGCATGCTCGGCAGGGACTAACCGCGAGCGAAACCAACCTACTAGCGGTTCATATGCCATCAATTGTTGTGGATCATCGACGGTATAGAGCATTTGGCGATCGGTTTCAATTCGGTCGGTGTCGAATACGAACGCGAACTGCTGTTGGCTTGCTTCGGGACCGACACGAGGCCCGATGCAGTAGTCAAACCGTCGATCGCCTTGATTCACTTTGTCAATCAATTCCGGCAAGATGTTTTGTTGCCGCGATTGGATATGTTGCAAAGCGATCACATCAAACTGGCGAATCATCTTCGCCACCGTTTCCAGTACGATCGACTTCTTGAGCTTGGACTCACCGAATGCGTGCATGTCGAAAGAAGCGATTCGTACCGTTGGATTCGTATTCGCATTTCGCGATTGAGAAACATTTTTGTTGGTCGAAACCATTGCGCTCGGTTTTCCTTCGCGAATCGCATCGAAGTTGGCATTGTGGGTGTGAAAATGCTCTCCCAAGGATGAGTTTGTCTGCCACCGATCATTCGGCTGGAGAGACGTCTCTTGCGGATTTGCGTCAACATTCAAATACGAAATGCGCTGCAATTTCTGCCAACCAGAGCTCAGTTGTTCGCGATAGGCGATCGCGAACCCTACCAGGATTCCGGCGATCACGACATAACGTTTTTTATTCGAAAACATAATGTCTTAGATATCGGCAGCCAGATCGATCAAATTCGAACGGATACATTCAAGATTGGGTTTTGACGATTCGTTTCTTCACGTTGTATGGTCGGTTTTGGTGGCAGCGATTGTTTTGGCTATCGATTTCATGGCCAACGAGACAATCAAGATTGCATTAATGGTTGAACTTTTCGTTAAGGGATCGAAAAACGTCCTTTTCAGCGACATTAAACGACCTAATTCGCCAGATTCCCCTCAAATGAAGGAAGTTGGGATTGGAGGTTTTGGAATTCATCCACTATTCTATCGGCCTGCAATCGTACCCGTCACCCCTTGAGCAATACATGCGAAATCAAAAAGAGCTATTGGTCGCTTCAAAAGCCTTTACGTCCGAGACGAAATGGCTCAGTTGGTGGCATTTGTTGTTCGCAATTGGCTTGTACTTGATTTCCTTGCTCATTGCATGCTCCAGCTTGCCTCTGGTGATTCGAATCGCCAGTAGTTGCATCAGCGGATTGATTGTGGTTCGGCTTTTCATTATCTACCACGACTACTGCCATGGCACGATTCTAAGAAAGTCGTGGTTGGCTGCCGCGATCCTGAAGTTCTATGGCTTGTTAGTTTTGAGCCCGCCAAGTGTTTGGTCCCATACGCACGACCATCACCACAAACACAATTCGAGATCCTCTGGCAGTAACTCCGGTTCTTACCCCTTGATGACTCGCGACGAGTATGTGAAAGCAGGATCCTGGACACGCTTTGCCTACGCCCTGTCCCGACACCCGATCACGGTTTTCTCTGGATACTTGACTGTGTTCCTGTACGGAATGAGCATCCGCTCCTTTTTCTTGCACCCATTGAGGCACTTGGATTCAGGTTTGGCAGTCGTTCTGCATGTGTCCCTTTTGACGATTTGCTGGTTTCAAGGATGGGACGTCTTGATTCTCGCAATGATTCTACCTTTGGTGATCGCGTGCGGATTGGGAGCTTACCTATTCTACGCTCAACATAATTTCCCATCATGCCAGTTGCACAAACGAGAAGACTGGCACTATGTCTTGGCGGCCTTAAAGTCGTCGAGTTACATCCGAATGAGCAAACTGATGCATTGGTTCACCGGGAACGTGGGATACCATCATGTGCATCACTTGAATGCGAAAATCCCCTTCTACCGTTTGCCCGAAGCGATGAACGCCTTGGAAGAACTTCAATCGCCGGGAACGACGTCGTTGCATCCGCGCGACGTGTTTGCTTGTTTTCGGCTTAAGGTTTGGGATGTAGATCGCGGTCATTTCATTTCGTTTCGAGAAGCGGCTCGCGGGTAGACACCCTGCTTGCGAAATTGGGCTTCGATGAATGCCATTGCGTTCCATCGCCAACTTCTCAACTACGGTTTGTCGACCGGTTCAAAATCGATTAAACTTGAATTAAGGCGTTCGGCAGACTGAAAACTCCAATCATGACCCGATACGTAAGTGAGGGACCTGCGAAATTGTCCCTCGCTTACGCTTCGGGTTGGGTTATTGCAATCTGCCGCCCGCATAATGGGACCGTAGCTCAACGGTTAGAGCAGGGGACTTAAACGGAAAAGCCTAAGGTGCAACGGGACAAAGGGTCTCGCTGTTCTATGGCCAATTCGATTGGGTTGCATGAGTCTTGCTGGGCTGATTATTCGGCCTTGAGGGCACTTGTAGAATCTGTCAAATTCGGGGAAGGCTAATCCGATTGCATTCGCGTGCGATTGGGATGCTAATCCCGAGCCAAGCTCAGTCGGTCGACTTCATTGTCGTCGATTGCAGAAGGTGTAGAGACCAGACGGCAGACACGTAAAGTGAAGGTATGGTCCAGACCCCAAACTCGAAAGAGGCGGCGAAAGCCGTGGTTGGTAAGCATAATCCCTTGGTTGCAGGTTCGAATCCTGCCGGTCCTATTTTTTCCTTCGAAAAGTTCTCGGATAATGAAACCTTTTTTGCCACTCCGATAGACCCACCTTGCCACTCCGGTAGACCCACTTCGTGTCCCACTCCGCTGAAAATCTCGCGTCGTATCTAGAGCCTTATTCGATTCAAATCCAAGGATTGAGGAGCGTTGGCTACCAACTTTGGAATCGCGGTTGGTCGCTTGGTACCTCCAGCAATTACAGTGTTGTGCTGGATCGAGATCCAATGCGAATCTTGATTACGGCAAGCGGCAAAGACAAAGGCCATCTCGGTCCGAACGACTTCGTGATCGTGGACGCGAATGGCCGGGCAACGTCGTCTGACCAACCCAAGAGCAGTGCCGAGACTTTGTTGCACTGCACCGCAGCAGCTCACTGTGGAGCGGGTGCTGTACTCCATACTCACAGCATCTGGAGCACACTCTTGTCGCAGCACTTTTTTGCGCTGGGGGGAATCCGGATTGAAGGATTCGAAATGCTCAAGGGCTTAGAGGGAATCACAACGCATGAATCATCCTGTTGGTTGCCGATTTTCGACAACACTCAGGATATTCCCGCTCTGCAAAAGCAAGTCGTCGAGTACTTAAAAGAACACCCGGATGAAAAGTGTTGGGGGTATTTGATCCGCCGCCACGGATTGTATACCTGGGGAAAAGATCTGGCCGAGGCAACCCGTCATATCGAGGTAATCGAATTCTTGCTTGAGTGCTTGGGACGTACGATCCATCGCTGAGGGACATAGCAGACAAAGGTAGCAGGCACGCTCCGCCGTGCCGTTCGCCGTCAAGCTTTTGCCAAGATTCTAGGTGGACGGCACATGGAATGTGCCTACTTCTTTATCACCACTTCTGTCCGGTTATCCTTTCGAACGCATTGATGTAACGTTCTCTCGTTTTTTCAACGATGGATTCGGGCAAGTTCGGGGGCGGGCTATTCTTGTCCCAGGTCGTGGTCGAGAGATATTCTCGAACAAATTGCTTGTCGAAAGAAGACTGAGCACGGCCAGGTTGCCACTGATCGGCTGGCCAGAATCGCGAACTGTCGGGCGTTAATACTTCGTCGATCAAAATAACGCGATCATTCCACCAACCCCATTCGAGCTTGGTGTCTGCGATGATGACACCTTGTTTTCTGGCCAAATCGACTCCTCGCTGATAAACATCGAGCGTCTTTTGTCGAAGCTCACGTGCAAGGGGATCGCCGATCGATTGACTCATCGTTTCAAAGGAGACATTTTCATCGTGTCCCGATTCCGCCTTGGTCGCCGGAGTAAAAATCGGGCTTGGCAACTGATCACACTGCCTTAGGTTCTTGGGCAAATCGATGCCGCAAACTTTCCCAGTGCTTTGGTAGTCTTTCCAGCCACTACCCTCCAAATATCCTCGAACCACGCATTCAAACGGGATCACGGTCGCCTTTCGAACGACCATGCATCGACCTTCAAGAAGTCCGTTTGGGTCGTGAGGGCGAACTTCATTCGGAACCGCATCGCTCAAAAGGTGATTTTCAATGCCAAGCACGTCAAACCAAAATAGGCTTAGACGAGTCAACACCCGCCCCTTGTCCGGAATCCCATTCGGCATAACCCAGTCAAAGGCGCTGATGCGGTCTGTGCTAACAATGAAGAGACGATCCCCAAGATCGTATACATCTCGAACTTTGCCCTGGCGTCGGGGAAAAGGCAGATTGGACTCTAGCAAGGGCGAACTAGTCATTTAACCTCGTCGGCAGTCATTTTGAAAATGGCATATCCATCTGTGTTCTTGAACGTTTCCTCATCGATCGCGAACTTGCCTTTGACCGTTACGACTTGCGTGGAAAACGCGGCGGTTTTGCCAGCTGCCATCTCCACCCAAACGCAATCATAAATCGCGGCACCTGGACCAAAACAGCATTCGCGGTTGTCGCGAACCAGAACAAATTGCTTGATTCCGTTGGTCTGAAAGACTGAGTTCGGCAAGATAAAGCCGCGTATTTTGAGGGTTTTCTTTTCCAGATCTTTGATTGCGGGAGTAATCATTTCGGGTTTGTACTCGCCACCCTTCTCAATGTCGAATTTCAGATCATCGAACGTGATTTCGCCTCGCTTCTTAGCGGCATCCCGTGCTTTGCGTTCTTCGGCAAGTTGACGCTCTGTTTTCGGCGGGCCGGGGATATCTTGAGGCGGAAGCCCGCGGCTGCTTTGAGCGGTTTTCGGCTTAGTATTCTCAGGTTCCGAAGCGGTTTTGGCGTCGTTCGAGGGAGTCGCGGTGGGATTCGCGCTGGGGCTGTTCGTCGCTTTTTCCTGAGTCGCCAGATTTTCCTGAGACTCCGGACCCTCCTGGATGGTTTCGTTGTGATCTGCGGACAGCTTGAGATCTGCGGACAACAGAGCGGGGGCCCCAATGGATCCGAACAGAGTCATTGCAACAAGGAAACCTCTGGATGAGGCGGGAAAACCCGGGGCTGAACTTTGCATATTCGTCACCTTCGTTCGAAAAAATGGAAATCCATCACATTGGTCTGCAAACCAATAGTTACTCCGCTAGGCCCGGATTGCGTTTCCGTCTTTAAGTTATCGTAACGGTTTCTACCCATGGATTCCATAGTGCCAAGTCAGGGATGTGGCTTGTGTCGAGAGGAAATGGGCAATTCGCCTAACCTTTGTTTGCGATTCCGCTAAGATATCCATAGCCTTAAAATGGCTTTGGACCCATGTCAAGCAAATAGCGACTCGACACAGCCGACCAAAGTCAAAGTAGTAGGCACATTCCATGTGCCGTCCACCTAGAATCCTGTCCGTAATTTCCTAAACGTTTTTCTCTGATCCTCGAAATAGAAAAAATCATGCGTCACACAATCTTGCTTTCGTCCATTGCTCTGTCCGTAATGTTTGTCGGCTGCGATCAGCAGGCATGCAACGTTCAAGGCCCAAATGCAGTCGTCCAATCGGAATCAACTCCTGAGACTTCGAATGCATCGGAAGTTGCGGAAACGAAATTGATTTCGGTCAAAGTCACGGGGATGATGTGCCCCCATAGTTGTTTCAAAGACATCAAGTCCTTGATCTCGAAGACGAACGACGTGGAATCGATTGAGTTGACGCCTCAAAAAGCGGCGGACGTGATCGACAATCCGGTTGTGCTCGTCCGATACCGAGGCGAGTTGCACAAAGAAGCGACAACCAAAGCCATCTTGGCAGCGGGTTTTGACAACGTCGAATACACAGAATAGCTTTTGGGAAAGTACTACGGCCACTGCAAAGAGTTGTTCATAACGGCATGCACAATCCAGCGGGAGATGTGGATTCGTATCCACTGGTTTTCTACATTTAGCGCAGGTAGACTCCCGGCAATTAGTATCAACGCCCGCAACGACTTCCCGCAAGTTAGCATTCGATTCATGGCCAAAAAGAAGACTGTTTCCGAGAATCCCTCAGCGACGAAGGCAGCAACCAAGAAAACTCCTGCTAAAGACGAGAAAGGCTTCGAAGAATCACTCTGGGATTCCGCCAACCGACTGCGTGGTAGCGTCGAATCGTCTGAATACAAACACGTTGTCCTCAGCCTGATCTTCCTCAAATTCGTTTCGGACAAATTCGAAGAGCGCAAAGCCACGTTGATCGCCGAAGGCAAGCAGGCCTACACCGACATTGTGGAGTTCTACACGATGCAAAATGGTGAATCTGATCGTGGAAATGATCGAGCCATACAAAGGCAAGATCTACGATCCATGCTGCGGTTCGGGCGGGATGTTTGTGCAGTCGCTGAAGTTTGTGACAGCTAAAGCACTCGACGATATCGGTGGTAAAATTGATTTCAATTCAGCACCTCGCCTTAAAACTGAAAAAGCAAACAAACATTTCACTCACCCACATCCGCGACACTCTCCTTCCCAAACTCATCTCAGGCGAACTGCGAATCCCGGACGCCGAGAAACTCGCTGAAGCCGCCTTGGCCTGATCCCAACGGGATCGCATACGGTAGCCGGGGGTCGAGCGTAGCGACTACCCCCGGAAACGATGCGTGATTGCGTGCCACGATCCCAACGGGATCATATATGGTAGCCGGGGGTCGAGCGTAGCGACTACCCCCGGACATCGAACGTGCGCTAACCTCCGACCGCAACGCGGTCGCATAGATGTCTGCGATCCCTCGGGGATCAAACCGTGTTTGATCACAAATTCCGGGGGTGCGCCGCTGCGCGACGACCCCCGGCTACCCTATTCGATCCCTCCGGGATCAATCTGCAACGCTCCCAACGGGATCCTCGTGCAACGATCCCAACGGGATCCTCGTGCCTCGCTCCCAACGGGATCATCAACGCACCGACCCCAACGTGGTCGCATGTCCGTTACAATCAACGGTGTTTTGATCGATTGACACTTTTCCTTTTCTCTCCTTGTCTACTTGGAAACTGCCATGTCGACTTTTCATTCTATTCATTTCCATATTGTTTTTTCCACTAAACATCGAAAGCCTTGGATCGACGACAAATGGATTGGCGACCTGCACGGATACCTTGGTGGTACCGTCAATGGTCTGGGCGCCGCCCCTTTAAAAATCGGCGGCGTGGCCGATCATGTACACATGCTGGTCGGCTGCAAAACCACGCATCGTCCAGCCGAGTTGGTGCGAGAGATAAAGAAATCAGCTACCGCTTGGGTTCACGATGCGATTGGGCTGACTTCGTTTGGTTGGCAAGACGGCTATGCAATTTTTTCGCTAGGCCCAGATGCTTGTCCAAGAGTCTCGAACTATATTGGGAACCAAGCCGAACATCACCGAAAGAAGTCATCAATCGAAGAATTGAAACAATTGCTGGCGAAAGCAGGAATCGAATATGATCCAAAATATTTGGAATAGTATCTGATCCCCTCGCATCCAGCTAATGGGCAAAGTTGGCTATCCGCATGTGATCGGTGCAGCGATCAACCGTCAGCCAGGCGAAGTCCTGATCAAGGAGGACCTGCGATTTGTCGGCCCGGTATGCAGCAGACAATATCACACCGGGTGAAATCGAATCGGTGATTCGGAAACTGACCGCGTACTCATCCGCCGATCTATACGAGAGCAACAAAGCGATTATGAAACTGGTCGCCGATGGCTTCCTGCTCAAACGCGAAGATCGCAACCAAAAAGACTTGTATGTGCAGTTGATCGACTATTCGGCGCTAACGTTGGGATAGGCTTCCAGCCTGTCATCCGAGTAGCGTCAGTCAAGTTCACAACAGGCTGGAAGCCTATTCCACAGTTGTGGCTGAAAAATTGGGTAATTACCGAACCAATCAGAATCGATTCAAGCTGGTCAATCAACTAGAAATTGTTGGCAGCGAAAAACGCATCCCCGACGGCATTCTGACCATCAACGGTCTGCCGCTGGTCGTGTTTGAATTCAAAAGTGCGATCAAGGAAGAAGCGACGATTTGTAACGCCTTCAAGCAACTCACCGTCCGTTACCGGCGAGACATTCCGGAACTGTTCAAGTACAACGCGTTTTGCGTGATCAGCGATGGTGTCAACAACAAAGCCGGATCCCTTTTTGCACCGTACGAGTTTTTCTACTCGTGGCGGAAGACCGACGGTGGGGACTTGGTCGAAGTCGACGGTATCAACTCGCTGCACAGCCTGATTCAAGGCATGTTTCAGACGACTCGCTTGCTGGACGTGATTCGCAACTTTATCTTCTTTCCCGACACGTCGCGCCACGAAGAAAAAGTCCTCTGCCGGTATCCACAATACTATGCCGCTACCAAGCTGGTTCAGAACATCCTGCAGCACATGCGGATCGAAGCGAACGGCGACGGAGTGAATCGACGGGCGACGGCAAAGGCGGAACGTACTTTGGTGCCACCGGTTGCGGCAAAAGCTATACGATGCTTTTCCTGACGCGGTTGCTGATGAAAAGCGTTTCGAGAAGGTGCAACCCGAACGTCGTGGTGCCCAAAGTCGGAATGAGAAGCTGCCTTTTTCGAAGGACAGCTCCCATTCCATTTCGATTTTGACTTATGCGATCAACCGTTGCCGCGTGACGCGGTGAAATCCCTAGTCAGGATGCGGTTAGATTGCGTTAGTCAAGCGACGAAGATTCCATTGACCGGTAAACCAAGACATCATGAATCCGTACGAAACTCCCTCAACGCCCCTTTTGGACGGAAGGAAAACTTTTCCTTGGCAAACGGTTTGTAATGCATTCATTGCTATTCTCCTCGCGGTAGGAGTGATCGTGGGTCTTGTCTCAGCGCTCAGCCCCTCCGTCGGGGCTGTTATGGGGTCAGGATTTGGCTTCGTCGACTCCCTAATGTGCCTCCATCCATTGCTTTTTCTACTGTTGTGGTTTTTTTTTCGGCGAGCAGCTTGGATGGGTCCGGAAATCTGGCAAATTGGTGGGGCGGCAATGGCGGCCTTTGCAAGCGGAGCGGGCTACGCGGCGGGACTCATTGGCGAAATCAACCTTTCAATCTCATACCCCGCAAATGTTTCACATTCATCAACGTTCTATTACTTGTACGTGTTGAAGTTGTTGTCATTCGTGGCCATTGGTGTGTACTTTTCTTGGCAAGCCCTCTCGATGACTTCGAATTCTCGTGTGGCGATCAAGGGCGAACGAAGCGCTGACCCCGAGGATCCGACCGTGGTAGCCTCCGGTTCAGATATTTGTTAACTCTTCTGAAACGCATTGAATTCACGATTAAAAACCCAATCAAAACACGGTGCAAAACCCGTCACCCCAACCCCTCTCCCCGATACCAGCTCTCCCCGATACCAGCTCTCCCCGAGTACAGGGGAGTACGGGGCGAGGGGAGCCCAATCGTTTATCTGAAATGAAGTTTGTGCCTGCTTCAGAAACAGGTGAGGACAACTGTTCTACACTGAACACATCGTGTCGCAGGACAGTATTGCGAGACCAGGGCGAGGGGAGCAAGATAAAAAGATGTGGGGTAAAGATGAGGGATCCGAACACGGGTTTTTGAATTGGAAGCTCGCTCGCGTAGGACCCATAGAGGGCCACTCCACTACCGAGCGTTTTGGCCGCGTACCAGAGGCGTTGGAGCGGCGATAGCGCCGGTTCTCGACGAATGTCGAGTAATTGGAAAACCGGGGCTAGCGCCCAACGGCTAATTGGGTTGAAAAACAGTTGCGGATTCGCTTAGAAGCCGCTATCCAACAACGTCAAGAAAAGCCAGCTGCTGCAATACAAGTTGCGTACTTTGAGCGAAGCAGCTACAACGAAGAAAGCGTCTCGAAGAATAGGGCTCTGCTGAGGTGCAACCCGTGCGTCGTGGTGCCCAAAGTCGTGAACCAAGACATCCCAAGAGGGCGAGGAGAGCCATGATCGGAAATGTGTTTAACTCCCAATGAATAATTCTACGCCTCGTCCTTTTACCCATTTGCATTGCCATAGTCACTACAGCTTGCTGGATGGTGCAAGCCCGATTGGCAAGCTCCTTCAGCGGGCTAAGTCGCATGGGATGTCCGCACTTGCGATTACCGATCACGGCAATTTGCACGGTTCACTCGAGTTCTATCGCAAGGCCAAAGAACTGGGTATCAATCCCATTCTGGGCTATGAGGCCTATGTTGCGCCTGGCAGTCGATTCGAACGAGATGCTGCCTCCTCCAAGGAAGCTGCATACCATTTGACACTGCTTGCAAAAAACAGAACGGGATTCAAGAATCTGATTCGTCTTGCTTCGATCGCCAGCCTGGAAGGCTTCTACTTTAAGCCGCGTATCGACAAACAAGTTCTGGAGGCTCACAGCGAAGGAATCATCTGTCTCAGTGGATGTGTCTCGAGCGAATTCTCGCGAGCTATTCTCAAGGGCTACGACACCGACTCCGCCATCCAGGAAGCGATGGAAGTCACACAGTGGTTTGAGAAAACGTTCGGAGATCGATTTTTCATCGAGATCATGAACAACAAACTCGAAATTCAACGCCAACAGATGGCAGGGGCAATCGAAGTTGCAAATCGAGTTGGCATCCCATTGGTTGCAACCAGTGACGCTCATTACGTCGATCGCGAAGATGCGGACGTTCAAGATGTTTTGCTTTGCATCAGCACCGGCAAGTTTCGAACGGACCGAAACCGCATGCAAATGGAAGGGACCGAATTCTACCTCCGTTCGCAGGAAGAAATGTATTCGCATTTTCCTGGCCACGCCGATGCCGTCGCCCGATCGCAGGAGATTGCAAACTCGGTTGATATCGATCTGGATCTTGGATCCCGCAATTTCCCATCCTACACGATCCCAGAGAAACTGACCGCAGACGAATACCTGCGGAAACTTTGCATGGAAGGGCTACTCGCTCGATACGCTAAAAATCCGGATATGCTTGTTGACGGAAAATTGGTTCAGGTGGTTCTGGATCGATTGGATCGTGAGCTTGGTGTTATTCAAAAGCTAGGTTTTTCTAACTATTTTCTCATCGTTTGGGACTTCGTCCGCTACGCTCGCGAGATCAATGTTCCCGCTACAGCTCGGGGGAGCGGGGTAGGTGCACTTGTTTGTTATGCGCTTTACTTGTCCCACGTTTGTCCGATGAAATACGATTTGCTGTTCGAACGATTTCTCGACGAAAGCCGTTTGGAAGCGCCTGATATCGATATTGATTTTTGCCAAGAGCGACGGGGCGAAATCATTCGATACGTCAAAGAAAAATATGGAGAAGCGAACGTCGCCCAAATTGGAACGTTTGGAACGCTCAAAGCCCGCGGCGCCATCAAGGACGTTGGCCGTACTCTCGGCTTGCCATTAAACCGTGTCGCCGAAGTGAGCGAAATGGTGCCAGACGATCCGAAGATCACCATCAAGGACGCGCTTGAGCAAAGCGAGGATCTTAGAAAACTTTACGAAAACGATCCGGACATTCACGAGTTGATTGACTTCGCGAGCAAATTGGAAGGGATGGCTCGCAACATCGGAACACACGCTGCCGCCGTGGTCATCGCGGACAAACCGCTGACCGAGTACGTACCTCTCATGCGTGTCTCTGGCAAAGAGGACATCATCACACAATGGTCGATGGGTGACGTCGAAGCGGCAGGTCTTCTCAAGATGGACTTCTTGGGGCTTCGCAACTTGACCATTCTGTCGAAATCGGTGGATATCATCGAGCAGACGACCGGCGAGCGTATCGACCCGCTCGATTTCCCGCTCGACGATGTTGCCACATTTGATTTGCTAAAACGGGGTGAAACCAAGGGGGTGTTCCAACTCGAGAGTGGCGGTATTCGCGATTTGCTTCAACGCATGAAGCCGGACCATTTTCACGACATCATCGCGACGAACGCACTCTATCGACCTGGTCCACTCGAGGGTGGGATGGTAGACGACTACGTGGCCATCAAGCACAAGAAGAAGGTCGCCGTCTACCTGCATCCTGTCATTGAAGAGATTCTTGAAGAGACCAACGGAGTGATGGTTTACCAAGAGCAGGTGATGCGGATCCTGAACCGACTAGGGGGCATCGAGCTTGCCAAAGCGTATACATGCATTAAGGCGATCAGTAAAAAGAAAGAGTCCTTGATCGCGGCCAACGCCGAAAAGTTCTTGGGAGGCTGTCAAGAGAAGGGGCTTAGCAAGAAAGAAGCCGAAGACTTTTGGAATATGATTCTTAAGTTCGCAGGATATGGATTCAACAAGAGCCACTCGACCGCCTACGCGCTGCTTGCATATCAGACTGCGTACCTCAAAGCGCACTACAAAGTCGAGTTCATGGCGGCGCTGCTGACCGGCGATATTCCAAATCGCAACTTTAAGCGCAAAGATGGATTGGTCGAGCACTTAGAGGATTGTCAACGGATGAACATCCCGGTCGAATCACCCAACGTGAATACTTGCCGATCTGATTTTAGTGTCGCCGATGGCAAGATCTTTTTCGGGCTCTCCGCCATCAAGGGGTGTGGCGGTTCAGCAGCGGAGGCGATTGCGGCCCAACGGATGAAAAACGGGCCCTTCAGAGACATCTTTGATTTTTGCGAACGAGTGGATGTCAGTCAATGCGGTCGAGCCACGATCGAGGCATTGATTCGCGGTGGGGGAATGGATTGTTTTGGGGCTCGTCGATCGCAATTGCTGGCGGTCGTGGAGAAAGCACTCCAAGGCGGCGCTTCAAAACTCAAAGATCGCAAAAGTGGTCAAATGAGCCTATTCGACGACTTTGAGGAAGTCATTGAGGACACCAAAATCGTCCTGCCAGATATTCCAGAACTTCCAGAAAAGGAACTCCTGAGCATGGAAAAAGAGGTATTGGGCTACTACCTGACAGCCCACCCTTTGTCCGCGTACGAGAAGTCGCTCAAGGCGTTCTGTTCCCATACTTCTTCGACCATCAAACTATGCAAGAACCGCGACGAAGTGCTGATGGGCGGAATGATCTCCTCGATCAAGATAGCACACACCAAAAACCCAAAGCCTGGGCAATCCTCGAAGTACGCGAATTTCGATTTGGAGGATATGGACGGCTTTGTTCGAAGTATATGTTGGCCTGACGGGATGGAGAAATTTGGCGATATGATCCAGCCAGATGCCGTGGTGTTGGTTCGAGGCAAAGTCGACAAACGCGGAGAAGACGAAGTCAACTTCATCGTGGACGAAATGATACCGATCGCGGAGGCGGACACCAAATTTACGACCGGTATCCATATCATGTATGACCAGGAGAAACACAAACCGGAGCTCATCAACAAGATTCGCGAAGTGTTGCGTGGATATCCAGGTCCTCGCGATGTATTGTTTGCCATCCGACTAGAAACAGGTGAGACCGTGCACGTCAAGTCGTCCAAGCAGCGTGTCGTAATCAGTCCAGAACTGAGAGCGCGTCTGGACGATTTGCTGGGCGAAGACAGTCATAAACTGTTAATGACGAAACCGAAGATGAAGAGCGGTGGCAGTGGTGACAAGTACCCCGTCCGGGCAAAGCGAGATTGATTCAAGCTTGAGATCTAGCCCTCATCTTTACCCACAATTCGCAGCACGCCAGACTCGAAATCCCGATGAATTTGCGTGATCCCAGCGCTTTTTCTCCCCCTCTCCCCGAGTACAGGGCGAGGGGAGCAAGATCAAAAGATGTGGGTAAAGACGAGGATCTTGCCCTGGGCTGTAATGTTGATGCCCCATTCGGGGTGTTGGACGTCGATTGCTATTTAGTTCAATTGTTTTGAACGTCGTTTTCGATCGCCGCCTCTTGCACTCGGGTGATCGCTTAGCTTGGAAATACGAAGCTGTCTTCCTACCACCCAAGCACGGCCCAAGACCTTGAAGACTTCGCGGGGCATGCCAGATGGCAGATCCACGGTACTGAACTCGTCGAAAATGGCGATTTGACCAATATGCGAGGCTTCCAAGCCTGCTTCGTTGGCAATGGCACCAACAAGATTACCTGGACGCACTCCATGTGCTCGGCCGACTTCCACTCGAAATCGTTCCATTTCGGTGCCTGGTTCATTACCACCGTTGGAATGGGGAGCGACGCCTCTGTCTTGGCTGTAGGAACCGCTGGCAGGTTGGCGAGCACCCCGATCCTCGCGTTGCGGTCGATCCTCGCGTTGACCACGATCCTCTCTCTGAGGCCTGTCATCGCGTTGCGGTCGGTCATCGCGTTGCGGACGGTCATCGCGTGATCCTCGCGAATCACGGCTATCGCGTCTACCTGCGGCTTCGCCTCGGGGCGGTTCGTCCGTAAAAACATCGCGACGACGACCACGCTTGTCGGGTTCATCGACCAAGAATGGCTTACCACCTTGAATGATCATCGCCAGAGCGGATGCAAGCTTAGTTGCAGGCAATTCCGTTTCCGCCATGCATTGCTCGATCAGCTTTTCAAACATGCCGAACTGCGAACTTGGCTTTTCGTTTTCGGAACACATGCTGACCATGCGGCTCTTGAATCGGCTAATCCGCATCTCATTGATTTCTTTGGCGGTCGGAATTGCCATCGGCTGGATCATTTCGCCAGCAGCCCGATCGATCTCTCGCAGAAAACCGCGTTGACGTGGAGCTATAAACACGATCGCTTCACCACTTCGCCCAGCACGTCCAGTACGGCCAATGCGGTGAACGTACGCTTCGGAGTCGATGGGCAAGTCATAGTTGATCACGTGCGTGATGCGTTGGACGTCCAGTCCGCGTGCTGCGACGTCGGTTGCCACCAGAATATTGAAGACGCCCTGCTTAAGTTGTTCGACGGTTCGTTCGCGTTGAGCTTGGGCGATGTCTCCATTTAGCGCAACGGATGTGTGCCCCATCTTGGTCAAGTTATCTGCGAGTTCCACGGTTGCCAATCGGGTCTTTACGAAGATGATCATGCCTTCGTGATCTTCTGCTTCAAGGATTCGGAGCAGGGCTTCGAATTTGCTGCGATGCTCGACCAATACGAAGCGTTGCCGAATGGTTTCGGCGGATCTCAATTGGGAGTCGATAGCAATGACATGCGGGTTCTTTAGGTGTTTATCGGCGATTTCACGAATCGCTTGTGGCATGGTGGCGGAGAACAGTGCAACCTGGCGATTGGATGGCGTTTGCTCCAGTACCCATTGGACATCGTCCACAAATCCCATGCGCAACATTTCGTCCGCTTCGTCTAACACCAAGCATTGCAAGGTGTCGACTCGCAATCGATTTTCTCGCATGTGATCCATAACACGTCCCGGTGTTCCGACGACGACATGAATGCCACGTTGCAACGCATGAATCTGGGTCGCATACGCTTGTCCGCCGTAAATTGGGGCGACCCGCAAACCGCGCATATGTTGAGCGTACCGCTGAAACGATTCGGATACTTGAATAGCAAGCTCACGCGTTGGCGTCAGAACGAGAACTTGGGTAGCGGGATTGTTGACATCGATACGGCTTAACAGTGGCAACGCAAATGCGGCTGTTTTACCCGTGCCGGTCTGCGCTTGGCCCAAAACATCTCGGCCGTCCAGCATTGCGGGGATCGTCGCCGCTTGGATTGCAGTCGGGAATTCGTAACCCGACGACAGCAGTGCGCGGCAGATTTCTTCGGGCAATTTCAGATCGGAAAACCGAATCCGTCCATCTTCGATTGGCTCAACATTCTCGCTGGTGTTGGATTCACTATCCAAGCCAAGGTCTGATTCAGCATCGTCCGAAACGTTCTTGGGTGCACGGATCTTGGCCGATGGAACAGTCGAAACGACAGGTGCATGAACGACAGGTGCATGAACGACAGGTGCATGAACGACAGGTGCCTGATCGTCATCGACAATCAATTCACTCTCCAGCAGTTCACTGGCAAGGCGTTTTAATTCGTCGTGGTCGGGGACGCCAGAGTGGTTTAAGTGCGTAGAAATAGCGATCTTCGGCTCATGTGAGCTCATAGGTTCCTCAAAATGACAAAGGGATCAAATCCAAAATTCCAGCCACTGCACAGCACTGAGCCGATGCAGAAACAAAGGAAAGACTGGTTCGATTCGACCCTCGTCGGGAAACCCAATACGATTCGCGGACGCTGCTGAAATAATGAAACCCGCTTTCCAAGCTGTTTATCTTCAGAGATAATAGCGAGCTGCGACGAATTCAGAAGGGTGAAAATGAAAAAAACAGAAGAAGCGATCCTTCGAAAAGGCTGTTTCGATTGCCGAAAAGACTTGATTTATCCCCCAATTTGCCGCCATAATGACATGTCGGTTTCAAGGTGTGAATGGAGTCAATGGGTGCAGAACTCCCTTTGAGCCCCCGGAAGGTTTTGGATCGTCGAATAAAGAGAGTCCTCAAATGACGAATTCGCTCAATCACACGGCGCATCAAGTTGAGCAAGTTTGTGGAAAGTCCGCCCCCGCAGAAAAAAAATTTCTCGATGTTCAAGTTGTTCCGAGAGTTCGGTTCCTCGAAGGTACGGTGAGTTGGATTGAGCAAGATAGCACAGAGAAACCGGACGAGTATTTGGAAGAATGCAACACGAGGATCTACGGAGAATGATCGTCCCATCCTATCTCGATTGATGGGGCTTGAAACGGAATACGCGATTCGCGGAATCCAAAACTCGCCATCCGCCAACAGAGCCACTTTCGATTTCCGGACATTCGCCTTTCAGCTCGAACAAAAGCTCCCCATAGCGAACAGCTTCCGAAATCCGTATCGAGTATTCCTTGCCAATGGAGGATGTATCTCCCTCGAACACGGTTTTTCAACCGATCTAACCAACGTTCTTCTGGAATCGGCAACTCCTGAATGTAGGAGTCCTTGCGAATTATTGACATATCAAATCGCGATGGAAGAACTGCTCGAATGTACGGTTCGGGAAACATTTCGAGAACACCATGCACACTTGCTCAAGGGAAGTGCGGACGCACATGGCCATACGTATGGTCAACATGAGTCATACGAGATGCGAATTGCAAAGGGATGGTGGCTAGTAGGTTGGCGTTTAGGACTGTTGTTGATGTTCCCGATGGTGATTGCGTATCGCTTCGCAGCCGCAATTTGGATCGCTTTCATTTGGCTTATCGGACAAGCGTCAAAACAAGCGACAGAGGTTCTGCAACGAATTTCCATGCTAAGTAGCAATGCTTCGAAAGCGAGTTTGCCGAACCCATCACCCAACAAGCCGCTTTGGAGCTTGCAACCCCGCTGGATAGGATTATGCGCTGCAGGTCTTCGCGTCTTGCACATTCCCATGGCTTGGTTTCTCTGGATCAACATTTATTGCTTTGCTCTTGTCCCACACCGCCGTCATTTGACTGCGTTTTTTGCATCGCGCTGCATTATCGATGGAGCAGGATACCTGGATCACGAAAACCGGTATTGGGTAAGTGTCCGGGCAGCCATGGTCAATTCTGTGATTGGCTATGGAAGCTATGGAAACCAACGGCCAATTTTTCGATGCGACTCATGGTTGCGGGCTCTCTGTGTTGGCTCTTTTTGGTCGATTGGCAGTTATTGCACGTTGTTTCGAGCCCGGCAACGCGTCGAGATCGCGACAGGGGATTCGGGACTTTGCCAACAATCGCAATACGTTCGAATCGGGGCTACCGCGTTGGTTCTGGATTTGGTTGAGAAATCTTCTCCAGAAGTTCCGCGACTTAAACGTGTGATCGAAGCAATTGGGGTGTTTTCCAAGGACTGGATGCTTGTGGCAACCGTTTCCAAATTGCGCCACGCTCACCGCCGCAACTCCGTCAGCGACACAAAATCACCAGAGGTAGGTGCACCCAGCCTCGAATTCACCTCCCAAATCAAGCCAGGACTCCAAATCAAGCCAGTACTTAAGTATTCTGCACTAGATATTCAACATTCCTATGCGGCTTCGGTGCGACATTTCTTACAATCCAGATCTAATATCCCCATCGAAGCATGGAAGATCTTGGACGTTTGGCAAACCACTCTCAATCAACTTCACACGATTGATGATGAATCCCATTTGCAAAAGAACATGCTCGGTCGTATCGATTGGTTGAGCAAGCTTTGGTTGATGCACCAAATGAAAACCGAAGTCAATTGGCAGGTCCGCAAAAAAATTGATTTGCGTTATCACGAATTATCCAAAGACGGCTACTATCGGCGGTTGATTGAAATGCTTGAAATCCCTCCCGTAATCGATGCAAAAGAGATCGTTCGAGCCAAGCGATCACCTCCACAAAATTCCCCAGCGACGCGACGAGGCTATCTCATTCGGGAGTTCTCGGATTTGGAAAGCAAACTGACTGTTGATTGGACGCGTGCTGTGTTTCATGTTGAAGGGGAAAAACAGGATGTTCGGTTTTGATCCAATCGACGGGTGTTTAGCTTTGCGTTGTTTTTGTCTCGAACCTGCCTATACTCGATTTTAGCGCAGCAACCAAGTACGATAGTGGCGTTGTCTGTCAGATGTCGCGCCCGCAATTTCCCCGCATTGGTCCCTGCTTTCTCCATGATTTCTATCGTCGTCCCGTTATTGAACGAACAAGACTCACTATTGGAACTTGTTCAAAGAATTGAGAGTGCTGTTGCAAGCGATCAGTTGGGTGACTTCGAAGTGATTTTCGTAGACGACGGTTCGCGAGACAGTTCATGGAGCGTTATCGAAAGACTTTGCCGAGAAAAGCCATTTGTTCAAGGGATCCGATTTCGTCGCAACTTTGGCAAAGCGGCGGCGTTGGTGGCCGGTTTTTCCGCGACACAAGGAGAATATGTTGTCACCATGGACGCAGATCTTCAAGATGATCCGAATGAACTCAAGGCACTGATAGACAAACTTCGTTCGGGATTCGATGTCGTTAGCGGCTGGAAACAAACTCGATACGACCCTTGGCATAAACGTTGGCCATCGCTCGTTTTCAACGGAATCCTACGTCGTTTTACTCACTTGAATCTGCATGATTTCAATTGCGGACTCAAAGCCTACCGGAGCGAAGTGCTGGCCGAAATCAATCTCTATGGTGAAATGCACCGATTCATCCCGGTCCTGGCCGCTGCTCGTGGATTCCGTGTTACCGAAATTGCTGTCCAGCATCATCCTCGCATTCATGGTGTCTCAAAGTACGGCGTGTCTCGGATCTTAAAGGGTTTTCTCGATCTGTTTACCGTCGTGTTTTTGACTCGCTTTCGATATCGTCCGCAACATCTTCTCGGAGGAATTGGGGCCGCCGCATGCTTAGCAGGAGGCCTGATCATTATGGGCTTAATTGCCGCTTGGGTCATTACGAGACTTTTCGCCGGAATGGAACCAATTCATTTGCACGAACGGGCCATTTTCTATCTAGCGATGGTCCTATTCTTGGTCGGCTTGCAAATGATTGGTGTCGGTCTACTGGCCGAACTTGTCGTTGCGAACTCGGGCAGTCGCGACGTTCCGTACTCCATTGCTGAACATGCAAACAAAGATGCCGCCGACCATGTTTTGCCATCAGATCGCATCGAACAAACAGGAGCTTCGTCATGAGCCAAGTGGAAGACGTTTCAAGCTCTTGGCGATATCGAGATGTCGCATGGCTGTTGATCGCTGTTGCGGCAGTGATGCAAGTGGCACGCGTGCTGGGTGTTACTGCTGTGCACGGCGAGCATCCTTTTTTAAGTGCGAATGACAGGTCTCGATGGGCGGCGATCGCCGCCCTCATCGAGGATGGCAAATGGGAAATCGATCGGGTGATTGATATTCCGAGTAGCAACGGAAAATCGAAGAACTGGTCCTCCATCGATATCGTAAGGCACCGCGGCGCGGACGGTCGCGAGCATTTTTATTCGAGCAAGCCACCTTTGCTAACCGCCATATATGCCGCAGTCTGCAAGCCTGTAACAATGCTCACTCGCAAGAAGCTTACGGACGAGCCGTTCTTGATCGGTCGCATTGTGATTCTGCTCGTCAATATTATTCCTTTGGTGTTTTGGTGGATTTGGTTCTACCGGTGGCTTGAGAGCAATGTCTCGGACACCTGGACTCGATTTGTCTTGTTAAACGCGGCATTGTGGGGGACGTTTTTAACGACATTCGCGGTCACGCTCAGCAACCACTTGCACGCTGCCCTGTTCTTCACGATGAGTTTGGCAATGTTGTGGCAGATCAAGCGTAATGCTCAGCAAGATCGCAGCCAGTCCTGGTTGCTTTGGATTGCGTGTGGAGTTTGTTCAGGCCTAACCGTCGCGTGTGAGTTGCCGGCACTGGCATGGGCGGCGGCGGCGGGTGTGATTCTCCTGTTTGTCGATTGGAAGAAGTTGCTGTTCGGTTACGGGCTTGGAGGAGCGGTCGTGGCGGTGGCATTTCTAGCAACGACGATTTCGGCGCACAATGACTGGCGTCCGCCGTACTCGCATCGTGGACTTGGAGCCAAGATCGCAGAAATCCCGAAGGAGCCTGATTCGACTGCGCCCGCCATCGAAGACGTCATTGAACAAGCAAACAAGAGTGGCTACAACCTTTCGGATCAATCCAAGGTGATCCCTGCAAGACTAACTGGGGTCTTGCAAGTAATTGACGATAGTGTTGGTCAACGCGTTGCGGTGAACTCAACCGACAATACATGGTTCATTCACGAATGGGACGATTGGTATGACTTTCCAAAGTCGTACTGGTTACCGGGCAACAAAAAGGGGGTCGACTTAGGCGAAAAGAATCCATGGATGTATCTTGTTCACTTCCTTGTGGGGCATCATGGCATTTACTCCGTGACTCCATTTTGGTTGTTAAGCATTGTTGGGGCTTGGCTTTGGGCTACCAAGCGCGAGACGGCCAGCGTCCATTTGGCTGGCATTCGCAGGGTCGCGATTTCGGATACTGGTATCGCATTGGCATTGGTTGCGGTCTCAATTACCTGTTTTGTCTTCTATGCGATGCGTGTCGTCGAGGATCGGAATTACGGTGGGGTATCGAGCGGTTTTCGTTGGGTATTTTGGTTGATTCCGGGTTGGCTATGGCTTTGCGTGCCTGCGGTTGAATCCGCCTCACGCTCGAAAGCGCTGAGAATCTTGGTGAGCATTTTATTGCTGCTGAGCATTTTCTCCGCAACGATTCCTTGGCCCAACCCGTGGACGCATCCATGGCCCTATCGAATCGTGATATGGCTGTATCCAGAGTGATGGTCTACAATAACAAGACGATCAAACGAGTGAATATATTGGGTTTCCTTCCCTCACTCGCGTCTGCCTATCGCCTAGTAATCCGGCAAAGCAAAGCAATTCGCAAGTCAGTCATCGAGCCATGAATACCAAACAAGACATCCTTGATCCAATCGTCGAACGTACAGCACATCAGGTTATTGCCGACGAGTTCTTGATTGCGCGAGCCAAAATTTTGGAATTGGCTGCAACACTTGACCGTATCGAACGCTCAAGCGGCGATGTTGAGGATTCGATACCAATGAACCTTCTCGCACAGGGGATGCACATTTTGTGCGATGAGGAAGTCGACAAAGCGAAACGAGTTCAATTGCTCATGAGCCGTCAATACGACCCTCAATGGCAGCACACTATGTCTATCACACGGAAAGGTGTCTAGAAACGTGGACTACATTGATCCGCATTTGCATATGGTCTCGCGCACGACCGATGACTACGAAACGCTGGCCCGCATGGGCTGTGTTGCCATTAGCGAACCGGCCTTTTGGGCTGGCTTTGATCGCGGCAGCGTGGAGAGCTTTCGCGACTACTTTCGACAGCTAACGGAATTCGAACCAAAACGGGCCGCTCAATATGGCATTACGCACTACACTTGGCTGTGTATCAACGCAAAGGAAGCGGAAAACATTACGCTCTCTCGCGAAGTCATTGCGATGATCCCTGAGTTTCTCGGCGCCAAAAACGTGCTGGGGATCGGCGAAATTGGACTCAACAAGAACACTCGAAACGAAGCCACCATTTTTCTTGAGCATCTCGATTTGGCAGTCCAATACAACCAGCAAATTTTGATCCACACGCCCCACCTTGAAGACAAATACCAAGGAACTCGAATGATTCTCGACATGCTTATCGGGGATTCTCGACTCGATAGGTCGCGGGTTTTAGTGGACCATGTGGAGGAGCACACCATTGAACATGTTCTAGAAAACGGATTCTGGGCTGGCATGACGCTTTATCCCGTCAGCAAATGCACGCCACAGCGGGCAGCCGACATGATCGAACGCTTTGGGCCCGAACGGCTAATGGCAAACTCGGCAGGGGACTGGGGACCGAGCAAACCGACCGCGATTCCAGATTTGATTATGGAACTTAAGAAACGCGGGCACTCCAAGGAACTCATTCGAAAGATTGTCTTCGAGAACCCCAAGCAGTTCTTTTCGCAAAGCAAGCCTTTCGTCCACGGCTAAGGATTATTCGCAAACAAAACTTCGCAATTCAAAGTTAGCGGCAGGGTGCGAGCGCTCCGGTTTCTCGGCACCGGACGGCTTGCGCTATTCCGCTAAAACGGTAACTTATTTACGGACTGTCTGTGAACCACGCAATCTCACCGCCCGAAGCCACACACGTTAATATCCCGGCAACCATTCGGCAAGAATGTCTAACGCATTTGCAACCTGGGGAACAGTTTCTTGGTTGGTTTGAACCAAACCTGGATACGAACCTTAGGTTTGGTAGCGGTTTCGTTGTTCTTACAAACCAAGCTTTCCTCGCCCGCCAACCTACTCCTCCGAACCAACCTTTCGCACCTTTGCTTCGGTGGCCACTGTCTGACGTTCACGAGGTAAAGAAACTTGATCGCGCCGGGCTTGGGATTCTTGAACTGCTAGGGTCTCGCAGCCTTTTGCAATCATGGCGGTATACTGCGGGTGGAGGCAATGCTGCCGGGTTGCTCGTCACGCAATACAAACAACACCAAGCCGGGAAAGGTGACAGCCGAGAAACTGCGCCGTCCATCTGCCCGTCCTGTGGCGGCACCATGGCCGCTGGGGAATCAACTTGCGTCAACTGCGCGCCGACTGCGGCACCTGAAACCAGTCGCTCCCTCTGGAGACTCACTCGATTCGCCAAGCCGCGGATGAACATGATCCTCCTTGGTTTTTTACTCACCTTATTAAGTACGACCGCCAGCCTGATTCCACCCTGGTTAACCAAGCCGTTGGTGGACGATGTGTTGATCCCCCACCAAGCAGGAAAGACGGGAAACTTTGCACTCGTTCCATGGTTGCTTGGCGGCATGCTCTTGTCTGCCGTTTTGAGTTGGCTGCTGAGCTGGATCAAAACCTATGTGCTTGCATCCGTCAGCGAACAAGTGAGCGCAGACTTGAGGAACGCCACCTATGCGCACCTTCAGAAGTTATCGCTCGAGTTCTTTGGAGGTAAGCGTACGGGTGATTTGATCTCTCGCATCAGCAACGACGCGCAGCGCATATGCGATTTTCTATCGATTCATTTATTGGATTTCGTCACCGATCTACTGATGATCGTCATGACAACCATCATGCTATTCCTACTCGATCCAAAGCTTGCACTCGTTGGGCTTGTGCCGTTCCCGTTCATTGGATGGCTGGTATCGAGAGTGCAAAACAAGATCCGAATAGGCTTTGCACGTGGGAGCGCTGCTTGGTCGGAAATGGTCAATGTTCTGGCGGATACGATTCCCGGCATACGTGTGGTCAAAGCGTTCGCACAGGAAAACCGCGAAGTCGATCGGTTTCGCCAAAGCAATGAGCATGTTCTCGAAGCGAACAACCGAGTCAACCGTCTGTGGGCGGCTTTTTCGCCCGTCATCACACTGCTTACGGAACTAGGTTTGCTTGTCGTCTGGTGCTTTGGAATCTACCAGGTCTATCAAGGCGGAGTAACCGTCGGGACGCTACAACTGTTTATCATCTCCATCGGCCGACTTTACATGCGCTTGGATGACATGAGTCGTTTGATTGCAAACGCGCAGCGAACTGCGGCTGCATCCTACCGGATCTTTGAAATCTTGGATCGAGTCCCGAGCGTATCCGAACCGCAAAAGCCAGTTCGACCAGGCCGTGTCCAAGGTCGTATTTCGCTGAACGATATCACGTTTCGATACGGATCTCGCCAAGTCATTCACAACGTCAATCTGGATATCCAGCCAGGTGAGATGATTGGCTTGGTAGGCCCAAGCGGAGCTGGCAAGAGTACGCTCGTGAATCTTGTTTGTCGTTTTTACGACGTAACGGGAGGGGCCATCAAAGTCGACGGAAACGATATTCGATCCTTCCCGATTACCGAGTATCGAAGCAACATTGGGATTGTCCTTCAAGAACCTTTTTTATTCTTTGGCTCAATCGCAGAGAACATCGCCTATGGTCGCCCCGATGCAACTCGCGAGCAGATTGTCGCGGCTGCCAGGGCCGCAAAATCGCATGACTTCATCCTGCGTTTGACAGACGGTTATGATTCGCTAGTCGGCGAGCGAGGTCAATCGCTCTCAGGGGGAGAACGCCAACGCATCTCGATTGCAAGAGCTCTGCTAACCGATCCGCGAATCTTGATCCTGGATGAAGCCACGTCGGCCGTCGACACCGAAACAGAACGCGAGATTCAAGAAGCGTTGGATGTGCTCGTTCAGGGGCGAACGACGATCGCCATCGCACACCGAATCAGCACGTTGCGGAAAGCCAACCGCATCATCGTCCTTGAAAAAGGCCGAATTACGGAGGTTGGAAATCACGAAGAGCTTCTCAATCTTGGCGGAACATACGCTCGGCTAAATCATGCGCAACAACAGATCAACTTGCACGAAGAACCTCAGTAAAGTCCACGGTCAGCTTGGTAACCCGACGCGTAAGCGACGAGCGGACAGCAACCCTTCTTGGACTGTCCCAATCATCGGCAATCCGGGTAGCAACGTAGCCGATCCTCGCGTGGCACGAGCTCGCGCTCTATGCTAGGTTGAAGGTCAAATACCACTGGCATAAAGCCAGATGGCATGCATCGAATGCCCCTGGGTTTATCCCGCGAGACGCCATGCCACTTGCGAAGACCCCGTATCGCCGCAACACGCTCGCTTGTGCCTCGAGGCGTGCTAACTGCATCGAATTGGTTAGCGGCGAATGGTTGCAGGTTTTTCTTCTGCCAATTGCTCTTGAGGTAGATAACCGACAAAACACAACAGATCGCGGATCTCGGTTGGTGTCAGTGTGTCCAACAGGCCTGCTGGCATTGCCGAGACCTTGCTCGGAAGCACTTCGTCGATTTCGCTTTCCTGTAGGGTTATCTCCTTGTTCTCGTTCGTTCGAACCGTAAGGCCCTTGGCCGTCCGAACAACGATTCCTGTGTGAACTTGTCCATTGATTGTCAGGATCTTCTTGGAGGCATACTGATCGCTGATGACGTGAGACGGAAAAAGTGTTGACTCCAGGAATTCGGTCCGCGTGAACCGCCTCGTAAGGCTTGAAAGATCGGGACCGAAACCGCTGCCGATCGCGTTCATTTTATGGCACGAAGAGCACCGAGCTTTGGCGAAAATTTTTGCACCATTTTCTCGGGCTCCGAATCGCCCTTGTTCGCCTGCCAAAAATTGTTCCAGAAAACCAAGCGACCAGCGAGGTTGCTCCGTCGCCGTTGGCAGGACGGCTGCGGGTAAATCCGGAAATCGCATTTCATACCACTTTTGCCAAACAGGCATGGGTGAAAGCTTTTTGTTCGAAGGGACCTCTAACTTTTCACCGGTCCAGAACTCCATCAATTGGACGGTCGGTGTTGGGTCGACCCCCGCTTCGAACAGTTTGCAACCTTGCAAGATCGTTTGCCGCAGAGCCTCAGGATCCTCGGTTGCAACGTCAATTTTCCGCAGAGCATCACAAACGTCGGCAACCGCGAATGAATCCAACAAACCAATCGATCGGACCAGATAGTCCCAATTGCGTTCATCCGGCGATTGCGCTAGAGCCAACGCGATGCTAGCTCGACGGTCCGGGCTCTTTCGCCATCTCTGTCTTAAGTGCTCAATCGCCGCTTCGTCTGACTGACGCGATAACACTGCAGTTATCCCGGTTTTGAGTCGCTTGAAGACGTCCTCTTCCAATCCGCCTTTGTCGATCGAGGTATCGAGTGCAATCAGCGTTGCGATTTGTTTGGACGACATTTGTTCGGGCGCTTTGAACAGCGCAGTCAACGCTGCATTGGGATACTTTTCACCCAAATCGAGAATTCGAATGGCTTCGTCTTCCGTCAGGTGATCGGCCAAGAGTTGCGACGTCTTCATTACATAAAGTTGGTAGGAGCTACCCCCCTTGGCCTGCTGGGCTGTTTCCAAAAACTGCAAGACTGACATTCGCTCGACCGATGTCCAATCATGCGGAATCATGGGTAAGTGCATCGAAATCAACATGCGTTCAGGCATAGGAACATCGGACTGCAAATACACAATCGCTTGGGGAACGATATCGCATTGCACGTGCGTTGCGAGTCGGATCAATTCGCAATTGATTGCCGAATTGCCTGCAGGGAATTCTTTTTGCACAAGCTCTTGGATGCTGCCAAGGCTGTTTGGGTCGATGGAACTGAGATGCAACGCAACTTGCAGAACTCGCAACAAATCGACAAAGTCGGCGTCGCTTACGAACCCTTTGGAGAGTCGCGTAAGAGTATCTGCCACGAGAATCGCGTTTTGATTGGTGGGTTGTGATGCCATCAACGCTAAACCCGAGTTCACAGCTAAGCGAGTCGAATTGTCGCCGAGAAAATCATCTTTCCAAGAGTCATTCGGAATGAGCGTCAGCGCGAGTCTACCTGCAAATCGCTCCTCACGAAGACTGCTCGTTAGCAATGGCTTTAACTCGGCAGGCAAACATGCAACGCCCAGTCTCACGATCGACTCGCTTGCAGCGATGCGAACGTTGGGATTGTCGTCGCGAAGCAATTTGCGCAATTGCGCTGCCGCGTCGTCATCGTTTGCATGAAGTCCCAGCAATCGAGCGCATTTCACTTGCACCATTTCGCTTGAGCTGTTGCTCAATTCGATCAACATGTCCGTCGATGGTATAGGGCCGAGCAATTGCATCAGATCGAGTGCCTGCATACGATAGCGTGCGGGATTTTCGCCGCTATACGCGACCCCTGCAATCTGTTCGGTCCACTCGGAGCCAAGCTCTTTTTTGATGATCGCAGCCGCTTGCCGTCCGTATGCCGAATAGATTTGTGGTTGCCGAATGGCTCGAGTGATACCGGTTCCCAGGTCCGAAACTTGGGCTGGAATATCGCCCACCCAGCGAACTCGATAGATGCCGCCATCCGTACCGCGTCCACCGGTTGAGAAGTATAGCCAACCATCCGGACCCACTTCTAAATCGGTCACGTTCATGGGCGACCCAACGACGAATTCTTCGGCATTGACCTTCGATTTGTCAGCGCTCTCAACATTGAGCGAGAGTATTCTTCCCTCAGACCAATCTGCCGTGAATACGGTCCGGTGATATCTTGCCGGGTACTTAAAATGTGTGTAGGTGGTTATCCCGGTTGGCGAGCCTCGCCCGGTGGTGGCAATGGACGGCAGGCGATCCAAGTAGTACTCAGGCCAATTGGCCCAACCGCTTCGCCATCCAAATTCGCCACCTTCGCCGACGCGAAACACGCTCGTGGCTCGATGCCACACCGCGCCGATGTCCGCTTCCATGTCGCTGTCATGAACGTATAACGCTCCGGAAGGATGGAAAGCTAAGTCATAGGCATTGCGCAATCCGCCTGCGACGATTTGTGCGTTTTTTGTGGCAAGTTCGAGTCGTACCACCGTGCCACCTGGAGCCTTGACCCCGTCAGCATGCCCCCCTGGATCTTGGAAACGAGGCTGAACTAGATCCCCCTCGTAAACCAGCCGATACGGGCTACGTTCGTCGACTGGGGTTTCCAATTGTGCTTGATTACCCACTACAACATAGATGCAACCATCTGGACCAAAGGCTAGTTGGTGCGGACCATGTTCCCCCGGTGTCCCTTTAAACTTTAAAAGAACTTCCGACCTTTCAAGCGTGCCGTTGCGATCTTCGTCAATCAAACGATACACTCCAGAACCGTCCGGTCCATCACCTGTCACATAGACATCCCCATTCAGCGGCAGAATACCTTGTATGTTCTCGATTAATTCGCAGTAAGTACGAGACTTTTCGGGAGTGCCATCTTTATCCGCGTCATAAATCAACACCAACGGACCACCTTCTTGTGACGCGATGATGTGTCCAAACTCATTGAAGGCCATTGCCAAAACGGAACCGATGGATGCATGCCCAATCACTTCATCTACGACGAAACCAGGTTTCGTCGTGAATCGGTCCATAGGGGGTGGGCCTTTGCTGGAATCGTAGTCACCCAGCGAGACGACGACTGGAGTTGATTTGGTTTTGCTACCGTCTGCGGATTGGGCGTCGGCTGTTTGATTGTCGGCGGTTTGATTGTCGGCGGTTTGGGCGTCGCGTTGATTAGGTACCGAGATAGGACGCATGTTCGAATCAAGCGATAGTGCATTACTCCACTTGCTATCATCGAACCGCAGCATTTGCCAATTTTGGGAGGCACTCTTGGTCGCCTTCCATTCGTCGTCACTCACGACAATTCTCCACTTGGCACTCGTTGGCTTGAACATGAAGCCAACCTTGAGTCCGGCATCCTTTCCTATCCGGTTGCTGACGCGAATGGCAATAAGGTTCTTTCCAGGGCGAATCGCAGTTGAAACATCGACCCGTTCCATCGTTCTCGCTGCTTTGGATGCGCCGACTTTGCGTCCGTTTACAAAAACTTCGCAAAGCTCGTTGGCTTCGAATTCAATGGTCGCTTTCTCGGTATCGGGCAAGTCCATCACGCGTCGGAAGTAAGCATCACCAGTCCGTTGCTGTGTCTCCGAATCCGAATGCCATATCCATTCACGCTCGGTTTTTGCGGTCGGAGACGGTGGAACGCTGACCTTTCCGGAACGTTCCTGCGCGATCGTGGTCGAATCGGTCATTGCGGCAGATAGCAATACTAGCAACGTACTCAAGACGTGAGCAAGTCTATTTCGATAGGCAAACCCATGGACAAGTTGGCTTTTCGAAAAGGGATCGGACTGTCTTGGGCATAGTTTCATGGCCGTTTTCCATCCTTGGAAAATGAGCAATCGTCGCAATTGCGCATTGACGCGTTGACGCGTCTTGCAAAAAATTGAGTTCAGTTTAAGTGCGGTTGGGCAACGCACATCAAGTTCGAACTTAAGAGATGTTGGTTCTTGAATGCAATAGCAATACGTTCGCAATGCAATCATTGGGTGCATCAACCCGACTCCTCTCCTGCGGTATTTAGCCAGAAAACCTGAACGAACCGCAGCACAAGGCTGCGGGACTCAGGCAATACCACAGGGTTGTCCTGTGGATTGTTATGCTTTACGGCTACCGTATTTTGGAACAAAAGCTGCGCAAGCAAAAATTGCTGCAGATCGCTCGATGGCAAGCGTAGTTGGTGCTGCTCGCACCAAACAAATGGGATGATTCTTTGAAGGAAAAAGCTTTTGGGCGTTCAAGCTAATCTCCCAATTCTCAGAAAAACGATCGCATTCGAGGACGAAATCAACGCAGCGACAACTTGCCCCGCTACAACAATCGGTGTCCCTTGGAATCCTCCCTCGGAATCCGCGTTGGAAATGCGATAATTCGTAGTTGGTTCGGACCTCGTATCTTTGCAATGCAAGCGAAGAAGATCAACGCGTTTTGTCCGCTCAAAAGTGCCAATCGGAGTTCGTTGTTCGAACTGGTAATCGGTCTGGCTTTTAACTACTATTGTATTTCCCTGCAACGCTAGCTTTCTCGCGAGGCTTTCTTGCAGAGTAATCACAAAAAACGTGCACCGATTGAATAGGAAATAGCAGGTGAAGCTGATCGGCAGAATTCAGAAAACGAACTTCCGCAAGTTCAAGCTTGAGCGAATGCACCGAACGGCACTGGGGTTACTGTCTGGGACCGAAGTTCATTTGACGCTTTTGCCAAATGTGGATAATCGAATGAACCATGTGGAATTGTTGCTTACAACCATTCCCCCTTCAAAATGGCATTCTTTGTGCCGCATCACAGCTAGAATGCACGACAAACCGGGGGCGGTCGCCTCTGCTGTAAGCGCGCTGGTTGATTCTGGTTGCAATATTCTGATTATCGAAACCCTTACAACTGCGGGGCAGGCCGAGCATGAACTTCTCGCATTTGTGGAACCAGCAAAGAATCGCGATGCGGACGGCTTTTTGAGCGATCTTAGGAACTCGCTTCATAGGCAACTATATGCAAATCTAAATGCGGCAGATCGGCTCGTTGTTGAGTCACCACTGGTCGATGAACTGTCGGCCTTGAAAAGATCTGCACAGTTGCGATTACAAAGTAACCTTCAAGAAAAGACAACATCCTGCAACATCGATGATGTAGGTATTGACGTTAACCCAACAGAACTGACGAAGTTGTTTCCTCTCGACGCGGACGGCAAGCCAGAGATTCCAACGAGGGTTCTATGCTATTCCGACACGGAAGAAAAGTATGTATGCATGTACTTTCCGCCCGAGGATTCGCTGCTAACGGCCATCGCAATCGATCACGAAGAGCAGCCAGGTGTGATCAGCCAATTTGCTGAGGTCTTCAAGTTTTTTGGGGCGAACATCCTGAATTCCTATTCCAGATTGAGAAGAACAGGACAATTGGCGCAATGGTGCATCATTGTGGACATGTCAAGTGTCAATAGCATTCGAGAAGTCCTAACTGCAATCGCGGGAAAAACGAATTCATTTAAAAAATTCTCAGAGCTTTCCATCTCATATACGGAACGACTTAAGCGTAAACCGCAGACGCAAAACCCATTTCATTTCATTGACGAGCATTTTGCAAAGGAGACTCTAGTACCTCGTGAAGAAATAATTAGTCCGATTGCAAGCTCAATAATACCGTCGAACAATCCTGTTGTGGAAAACTTCGTCCTAAGCGGCTATTACAAAACTGGAAAATCTACCGTTTTGGAACTAGTTCGAAGAATGGCAGAAACAAACAAAAATATGGCGGTTGTCGGTTGGTCATTGAAAGGCCAACCCGTAACCCATTTCTGGCAGAATGTCATTGATTCCCTTGGGAAAGTAGTGGATGCAAATAGTAGTCTGATTGCAAATACAGGGAAGAGGCTTTCGAGAGCGGCGATAGATACGACAAAAAGTATTCAGAGTGTTCGATTTGGGATCGAATTAAAATTCAATCAGCCAGATCAGGTTTACACGTTTGCTAGGGAAGTTGCGGGAGAATTGCAACGCTTGTGTATCGAAGCCCGGAAGCTTGGAAAAGAGAGGTTACTTTTTTTAATCGATGAGGGACAAAAACTTCTCAACCCAGTTGACGACACTTCAAAAGTCGCGCTTGAGATATGGCAAGTCGTTGCGGAAGAGGTTCCGAACATAACTTGGGTCTTTTCGGCATCCGATAGATGGAAGACAAGCGATGGAAGGAGCGGCTTAGTCGCGAAATTGCACGAGCTAAGAATGACTCCATTAAGAAACACAGAAGCTTTGGCAATGTTC
>JAIPFP010000274.1 GCA_021736575.1 Pirellula sp.
TGTTTGCCGATACCATTCATTCCAGGCGAGGCCACGTACCTTTGCGTATTACTCTTGTCCTCGCATATCGAACCTTCGACCAATGTAACGATGCGACCATTCCATGACTTGACAATACCGTCATGAACCCACGAATCTACACTGTGCTGAAATCGTGAATCCCGAACGGTGAAGTACTGAGCGCCGTGATCAAAAGAGATACCATGATCTGTTCTGCGTGTCGCCATACGACCGCCTAATCCGTTGCTCTTTTCAAAGAGCTTTACATTTAAGCCGTGATCGCCAAGCGTACGGGCACAGATAAGTCCCGAAATACCGGCACCGATCACCGCAACCGTAGGCGTCGGACAACACATCGGTCTTGCCGCCCGCTCCATGTAAGCTTGGGGATCAAGTCGCCTTGAGTGCTCTTGTGTCGAGCGATCGCGTACTGTCCCAAAAATAGGACGTTTCGGCGGAAACGGCCGATCGAATTGCCCAAGGCACCAAAGTATTCCGCCATACGACGCTGGGTCTCGTCCATCAAGTGCGTAGCGATGATTGAGATCGATCATCGTTTCCAAAGCTAACTTGGCGTTCGGAGTCCAATTCAAGAGCGATTTGCCCCATGTCATTCGGACGTTGTTATGAAGTTCACCATGAATCAGCAGCGAGCGTTGGCCAGCATCCCATAACATGTCACCCGTTCGCCCACGAGCCAGCGTTTCCATTGAGAACAATGCTGGTCGCGGATCCCTCTCGTGTTCTGCTAGGGTTGCAACAGCCCAGTCAGGCAACGCCGAAAGCCGTTCATGGTCGGGACGGTAAAAGCAGAATGCATAAGACAGCTCCCGCCAAATGAGAAGTTCGTCTAGAAACTTCTGGGCGCCTGGGTTCTGGACGCTGGCGGCTTCGCGAGCGATTCGCATCGGCGATACCATCCCGTAGTGAAGATATGGCGACATGCGACTAACGCCATCCAGCAATGCATCGTTTCGCAACCGAGCGTATTTACCAAGCCCATTGCATTGAAATGCCTGCCAACGTTGGTAGCCCGCAACGGACCCGCCGACTGTTTGCGGTACTGGACCTATCGCATGATCGATTTCGCAGGTTGAAATCAGTTCTGCAATGTCCGCATGTTGAAGATCGAGGGTCTCAAATGGAATGATGTCAGCAACTTTGACGGAGGAATTCGCTGGAATGGACTCGGATTGACGTTTCAATCGCTCCGCGTAAAGCTTGCTAGTCGCATCGCGAAACTCGAAAGCCCGATCATAGGCTCGTCCAACCAACTGCATTGGGACGACGCAAGCGGTGTCAACGCAGAGGATTGGGGTTGTCACACCTTTGCTAAACGCTGTCGTCCAATTGCGCAGAGGAGATACAGGCATCTCTTCCGTGACAACGACACTCGCCAAGCTGGCCAAAGTCTTGAGATGGGGCTCGCGTTGCCCCGATCGCTCCAAATGAAAACCATACTCGACATTAAGTTTGCCGATCTCCGCCTGGACATCGCGAGCACCTTGTAGGATGAATGTATGATGACGATCCGAAGCATACGGATAGCGTTCTGAAAGACCGTGATAGACGAGGACCGGCAATTCCAATGCGTTGGCGATACGAATGGACACATCGAGAGCGGGATTTTCGTCAACTCGAATCGCCGTCCGCATCCAGTATAGTACGAACTGCCCATTTGCCCGTGGGGCGTCCATTTTGACGAAACGAATTCGCTCTTTCAAAAACTCGGGTAAGAACTCAAAATTTGATTGCATAGTTAGATCTGTTTCCTCGACGTCGGCTCCAAGTGGACGGTAATATCAAGGAGCTTTAAAGATCGAGGAAAGACCTCCATCGACACCATAGATTTGCCCTGTGATCCAACCGCTCTTATCCGAAAGCAAAAATTCAGCTAAGGCGGCGCAGTCATCGGGTAATCCAATGCGAGCAAGCGGATATATGGTAGCCATGACTGCTCGTTTGGATTCGGATGAGAGTAGACGCTGGGCAAGGGGCGTGTCGACGAGAGCCGGAGCAATGCCGTTGACGCGAATCTTGGGAGCGAGCTCCGATGCCCATGTTCGCACTAACGCTTCGATAGCCCCTTTCGAAGCCGCAACCGACGTGTGCATCGACATTCCCAACTGGGCTGCGACGGAACTAAAAAATACAGCGCTGGCTTTTTCCGAGCGGCTCATCGACTTCAACGCAACTTGAAAGCAAGTTGTCGCGGACACGACGTTCAACTCAAAGTCGCGTCGCATTGTCTCAGGATTGCATGCCCGGAGTGAACCAAGGCTGATCGATCCGGGACAGTAAACGAAAGCATCAATACGTTCTGGCAGTTGTTCTTCGGAAAGACGATCGGAACAAACGTCTGCTACAATGTGTGCGAGCGAGCCAGATTCGGCAGCGGCGAGCTCTAAAAGCCTTCCTACGGTACGCGAAACGACTGTCACGCTCGCCCCTTGGTTCAATTCTCGACGAACAATCTCGAATCCAATTCCGTGGCTTCCACCGACGACAACTACATTTTTCCCTGTCATGAATTATTCCCTTTCGTGATGCGTTCGTTCCGAGAAGACCGACATCACCGGTGAACTCGCTTGGTTTCGACTGTTTTTATTCTCGCCGTCGAAATCCAGTCTGAACGTTTTGACTTGGTTAAACAGTATCACAAGTCCTACAAGACCTTCGTCAGGGAATCGAGATGGTTTTCGATTCAAGATTTCAACTCCTTGAACTTGACCACAGCATACACTCGTTACCCTTTGTTGTGTCGAACGTGATCGGTCTACCGAGAAGTGAACGGTAAAGATAACCATTTCGCGTTTTTCAGCGGGGAATTTCTTTTCGTTCCCTCTTGGTTTTCGCCCTTTTCGGCTAGGATTTCTCTTGTCTCAAAACGCAGATCAACGAATGAGCCACTCCGTTTTACTTCTTTATCCTCACCAGCTTTATCGTGATCATGTCACGCTCCAGTCCGCCAGCATCGTCTGGTTGATCGAAGATCCTCTGTTTTTTTCGCAATACGCGTTTCATAGCAAAAAGTTGATTCTGCATCGTGCGTCGATGAAGAATTTTGCACACGACCTTGTCAAAAAGGGTAAGTTCGTTCGCTACGTTGACGCTTTGGAACTGACCAACAGTCAACAAATTGCTGAAATTCTTTCTTCCGAGGGAGTCGATGCCGCACAGGCGATCGAACCAAACGACGCATGGCTGAAAAGTCGCGTTCAGCAGGGCTGCGACGAACATGGAATTCGGCTGAACTGGGTGGCAGATCCGGCCTTTTTGACTTCGCATGAAGTTCAAGAGGACTGGCTGGGAGATCGTCAAAGGTTTCCCTTCACCGATTTTTATCGACAGCAGCGAACAAGGCTTGGCTATCTGATGGAGGGAAAGAAGCCGAGTGGTGGAAAATGGACGTTTGATACCGAGAATCGAAAAAAATTGCCCAAAGGTATTAAGATTCCAGAACCCTGGAAGCCTGTTGAGCATTCATCCGTCGACGAAGCGAAAAAATACGTTCGACGCGCATTTCCGAATGCCTTAGGAGACGCAGACGGTTTTGCATATCCTATTTCTCACGCCGATGCAGAGTCCTGGCTTGAACATTTCCTCGAGGATCGATTTGCGTCGTTTGGAGACTATGAAGATGCGATCGATCGCGAGCAAACTTTTCTTTTTCACGGTGTTTTGACGCCAATGTTGAATATCGGACTCCTGACGCCAAAACAAGTAGTCGATGGAGCGCTCGCTTTCGTCGATACCTACCCGCTCAATTCCGTCGAAGGCTTCATTCGACAAGTTATCGGTTGGCGCGAGTTTATTAGAATGATGTACTTGCATGTCGGCAGATCGCAACGAACTCGCAACTACTGGAACTATGACAAGCCCATGCCGGCGGCTTTGTACACAGGAACAACTGGAATAGTTCCCGTCGATCGGGTTATCGACCGTGTTATCAAGCATGCGTATTGCCATCATATCGAAAGGCTGATGGTCTTAGGGAATTTTTTCGTACTTTGCGAGATTGATCCGGACGAAGTCTATCGTTGGTTTATGGAGTTATTCATCGACGCCTACGATTGGGTTATGGTTCCCAACGTGTATGGAATGAGTCAGTATGCAGACGGTGGCCTGATGACAACCAAACCTTATATCAGCGGTTCGAGTTACATCTTGAAAATGAGCAACTTCGAGAAGGGGCCGTGGTGTCCGATTTGGGATGCCCTTTATTGGCGTTTTATAGAGATGCATCGGGATTTTTTTAAGTCGAATCCGCGAATGAGTGTTATGGTTAGCCAACTCGATAAAATGGGCAGCAAGGTATCTGAACATCAACGAGTTGCAAACGAGTTCTTGAAACGCCTGCACGGAGTTTAGTGGCGATGCGGCGCAATGCTTTTTCCGTTTTGGAGCCTGTCGTTCTCGCAGGTGCACTGCTCGTCGCGAGCGGATTGTTTCATCTTCTTTGGATGTGGGGAACCAACGCCGAATGGTCCGGTCCATTGTCGCCACGCAAACCAGCCCTATTCGGCGTTTCTGGTGGACTCACGATTTGGTCGATCGCATGGTCGATCAAACAATGCACACCGTTTCGCTATGACAGGATCTTTGCTCGACTGATGGCAGGTGGCCTGCTCGCTGAAGTTGGTCTCATCACTGTTCAATATTGGCGAGGCGTTCCGTCACACTTCAATCGAACCACGACACTCGACATTTGGTTCGAGTCGACAATGTTCTTGCTCATCCTCTTAGTCACATTAGGTCTGGCTTGGCTGTGCTGGCGTTCCTTTTGGCTGGTCCCGATGCCGCAGGCACGTTCGATCGCAATCCGTGCAGGTCTTTGGTTGCTTCTCGTCTCGTGTGGGCTCGGTTTCATGACGACTATTCTGGGCGAAGTGAGTATTGCGAACGGGCGATCGCCCGAAATCTGGGGCCGCGCCGGAGTTTTGAAGTATCCGCATGGTGCAGCACTGCACGCCATTCAAACTCTGCCGATTGTTGCAGCACTTCTTCAATGGTTGCAAGTATCGCATGCGGAAAGGATTGTTCGCCACGTGGCGTTTTCGCATGTTTTCTTTCTTGGATATGCGATTTGGCAAACCGTTGTTGGCCGATCGCGATTCGATGTAGGCTTTGTCGGCGGCGTTCTTCTGCTCGTCTCCGCATTACTGCTAGTGCTTGCCTGCGCAACGATTGTCTATGAATTGGCCGCAAAGTTACCGCGAAGCCCAGCTGTAAAGTAGGCCGCTTCCAATGCCCTGAGCAGAGGGACAAAAGGTGATGGGTAAGCGGTCAGGGAGAATAGAAAAGCCCCACTCAACTTAGATTGGTCACGCCCGATATCCAATCTTGGGTTGAGTGAGGCAAGCTTCGTTGTCACTCGATTTGTCGTCGTCAAAGAGAATCTTGACGCATCCTCTCCCGAAATTTAACCCATGAACGTCATTTTTAAAAGCGAAAATAGAAAAATTCAGGGGCGAATTTTTATGCTAATCGCAAGCGAACGATGTTGTAGGCTCCCTAACCGGCAAAAAATGCATTTTGAACTGCTTCGGACTCGGATTAAGTAGTCGCCGCTAGTCAGGTAATGAATTTTCGCAAGAATCACGCGTTGGCGAGTTTCGCTACAATTAGGCGAGATTGTCCTTTTACTCCGCCTTGAATGCGAAATTCTCATGCCTGGATATTTTCGACGACTCGCCACGTTTCGATGGCCCATTATCGTTTTCCTGATTGCCCCATTTGGAGGTTCCAACGTTGCCATTGCTCAGGACCAGAAAACGCCATCGGTGCAATCAAATAGCCAATGGCAAACTCTGGTAGTGCCGGATACCAACGACGTGCCACAGCTTGTGGCGTTCTTGGATCTGACCAAGAAACGTCAACCGATCACTTCGGAACAGTATGTCGAGATGCAGCGGGCCTTGCGAGCGACCGCCAAAAAGTTGATTGAAACCATTGGTGATCGCAAATCGCCCGAATTCCAAAAGGCCGAAGCTGAATTTATAAGTGCCTCAGTCATGTTGCTGGGGAATGAAGGACCTGACGCGCAGCGAAAGACGTTTGAGCGATTTCGAGACTATCTAAAGTCGCGTTCCAAGATCGAGTTTACGGACATACAAATGGCCGTATTGGCTGGACAAAACTTAGAACAATTGTCCGACTACAGCTTAGCCAAGGAAGCTTACAAGACTTTCGCAGATGTCTTCCGAAACAAAAAGGACGAGAGTTTGGTGGATGTCATTGCGTTGCTTGAATCGAACGCTCGACGCCTCGATCTGCCTGGCAATCCATTCCCGCTCGCGGGATCAACGATGTCGGGTGAAGACTTTAACATCGAGTCGTTGCGAGGCAAATATGTTTTGATCTATTTCTGGTCGTCTATCACCAAAGCTTGCGAGCAAGAACACCCCTATATGCTTTCGGTATACACCAAGTACAAAGATAGAGGTTTTGAGATCGTTGGCATCGGACTCGATGAGAAAAAAGATTCGGCCCAGTCGTTTCTCAAAAAACTGGAAACGCCTTGGATCAACCTTTGGGATTCCAGGAAAAACGGAGTTTCGAAAGTCATGGAGAACTTCGGAGTCAGTGCAATCCCTACTTCCTTTTTGCTCGACAAGGACGGAAAAGTGATCACGATCGAAGCCCGCGGGCTGTTGCTCGGAAAGGCACTTGAGAAACTGTTGCCGGACGACAAGGCTGTTGAGCCGTGATGATCATTTTCTTCTCTTTTCCACGTCGAGAAAGCAATCTTGAATCTCCTTTCGAAGTGGCACCGACGAACAAACGAGCAATTCACCGAGCCACGGATCAAAAGCTTGACCGTTTTGTCTGCAAATTTCCGCACCAGACTCCACGGCAATGAGTGCACCAGCAGCGATGTCCCATGGTTTTAGATAGTTCGCCCAATAGGCATCGAGCCGCCCGCGACCGACGTAACATAGATTCAACGCTGCCGAACCAAGGCGGCGAACGCTCTGACTTCGAACCAGTATCTCGATAAACTGATCGACTTCTACCCAATCTCGCTGCACTTGCGGTGGGAAGCTGGCCGCCACCAATGCCTGGTCGAGACGCGTGCACGAGCTAACATGCATCGGCTTTCCGTTGACGGTCGCTCCCTTTCCATGGACCGCTGCATACATCTCACATGCCATCGGATCAAACACAACTCCGAGAATCGTTGCATCGCCTCGCATCAGTGCAATCGAAACCGCGAAGTTGGGCATCTGATGAACGTAGTTGACCGTGCCGTCCAATGGATCAACCACCCAACGCCATTCGTCTGGTCGCAATAAGTCCTTTTCGTTCAATTCGGATGCGGTTTCTTCTCCTAGAAAGCGATGCGTTGGAAAGGCCCGTTGGATCAGGCCTTGGATTGCATTCTGCGCGGCCAAGTCTGCATCCGTTACTAAATCTTTGGGTGCCTTCTCTCGGACTTCGGCTGTTTCAAGCATGTTGCGGAGAATGTGTCCAGCCGACTCCGCAGCCTGAATTGCAACTCTCATTGCGTCGTCAAAGGAAAAGTCCATATCCGTCCATCAGCTCGAATAGTTTTGTAAGTCGCGGGATCGATTCACACTTGGTTGTTGCTTTCCTCGCGGCCTGTTATCGTGTACCAAAGTGCGACGCGCGAGTTGCGTGGAGAAGCAACAACATTCCCAGATTCTACAGAGTTTAATTCGATGGTGGGAAGCTAGTGGGGCCATGTGGAAGCTCGGGTAAGCTTGAAAGCTTCTGGGGCCATCCATCCATGGCAAGCTTCTGGGGCTTTTGGGGCCAATCGGGCATCAAGCTTCTAGGGCCATCCATCTATGTTTGTCGACCGATTTTGTTTTTGTTAAAGTTCTAGCTTGATTTTATGGCGTTGCATTGATCACTTGCCAAACTGGATTGGCCTTCCTCATCAGCTTGTCGACAACCTCGCGCGGCACAAACTCGTTGACTTTGATGGTGCTCCGTTTCGTTCAAAGTGTTAAGGAAGTCTGTCCATAAAACTTGAATCGTCTCTCGAGGCACTCATCACGGCTATCACGATGATCTGATTTTCTTCGACTGTAAAATGAATGAGGTAAGAGAACCGTTTGATCAAGCAGGGGCGAAGACCATTGGCAGCTATCGAGAACAGTAATGGGTTTTCCGACATGCGATAAATTGCCGCGACATATTCTGCCAGGAATTGATCTCCCAAGCCGATTTGCTTTTTATCGTACCAAAGAGCCGCGTCCACGAGATCGTCTTCGACCTGGGAGCTTACAACAAGTCTCCACATTACCGACGACTCTCCACACGTCGCATCAGCTCTTCGTGAGAAATC
>JAIPFP010000029.1 GCA_021736575.1 Pirellula sp.
CATGCCCATCTCGTCGATGTAGCGCATGTCGAAGACGTCGAGGTCGACATCGTGCACCAGCTTCTTCTCCCCTTCGTCCACGCAGCGGATGCCGACCTGGCGCACCCATTTCGGATTGATCGCGGGAACGGTGCCACCGATTTCGATCAGCGCGCGCGGCCCGATACCGCACAGGCAGGCCACCGACATGCCATGGATGTTGCCGCTTGGCGTCAGGAAGTTGGTGTTAAAATCGGCATGCGCATCGAGCCACAGAATGCGCAGGGGCTTGCCGATCTCGCGGCAATGTCGCGCGACTGCGCTGATCGAGCCGATGGCGAGGCAATGGTCGCCACCCAGCAGGATCGGCAGGTGACCTTGTTGTAACTCGGTGTGCACAGCCGCGTGTACGGACTCGTTCCACGCCACGACCTCGGGTAGATGACGGTAGCCGTCGAATGGAGGCAGCCACGGATTGCTGGGGCCGTTCAGATTGCCACGGTCGACCACCATGAGGCCGTGGCCTTCGAGCGTCTTCTGGATTCCCGCCACCCGCAGCGCTTCGGGCCCCATGCAAGCGCCGCGCGCGCCAGCACCGATGTCGGTCGGAGCGCCGATCAAGCTGATAATCTTGCTCATGAACGTGTTTTCCATTTGGCAATATCAAAAGGTTATGGCGTTGACCCGAGCAAACTTCACCCAGGCAAACTTCACCCAGGCAAACTTCACCCGGGCAAACTTTACCCGGGCAAACTTTACCTGGGCAAAATCACTTATTCTTCAGGGACTTCGGCAATCAATCGCTGTATCGCAGCCACTTTGCTGCCGACGAAAAGTACATTGGGGATGTCGATTTGTTCACGGGTCGCCCCCGAGGTTCGGATTTGCATATCACCTGATCCAATCCCAAGTAGCCAATGGCGAAACACATCATCCTGGTGTTTTTCAAGCATCATGCCTTGCGTGTTGTAGCTCTTCGACCCAGAGCCGAACAGCGATTCGCGGGTAAGCTGCCCAGGTTCGACTTGCCAGTAGCTTATTCGATCGAACCCAAAAACCACGATTGCCCACATGACCGACAACAGGATGGAGAACCACAAGTAGGCTCCTTCATCGAGATAGATCTTGTGACTCATGAACCAACCTGAGAATTTTTCCCATAGATTGAAATAGAGCAGCAGTACAAAACTAAGTACAAACGCCATGATCACGATTCCTGACGACAAACCTCGTACTGAGTAGTTGGTGACGAGGATCACAATGAAAATCACGCCAAAAAAGATCAGTCCTAAGTTGCTGCTGTCATGGATGAACACCTTGTTTGCTCCGATTTCGATTTCTTTTCCTTGGAATCGACTCAAGATCGCCATGATGTATCCGACCACCCAAACAGGCCACCAATAAAGCAGTGCCGAATGGCTATAGATTCGCATTTTGGCTGGCCCGCGTGTTTTGGTTTCGCTATTGGATGGCCGCGATAACGAATCCGATGTTGGAGGGTTGGAACTGCTCATGAAAAACTTTCTGATTGGGTTTGGACAACTCGGGCCAAACTAGTTCACTTTGGCTCAAACACGAACCATCATTGTACCCTTCATTCGAAATCCGTGAGAGTTCCTTGGCTTTTCGGTAATCCCAAACCTTTTCAAAGACGGCACATGGAATTTGCCTACTAAGCATATCGGTATGAGTCTTCGCGTGAAACAAACTGATAGCCGACGGGCGATAGCCCCGGTTCTCGACAAATGTCGAGCAGTTGGAAAACCGGGGCTATCGCCCAACGGCTAATTAGTATGAAAAACATATGCGGATTTGCTTACAAATCGCGTTGAATGAAAGTCGGGTGGGCGATCGCATCGACGGAATTGCCCGAGTAAATACTTCTACCGCCATCGACGTTGAGGCAAACACCCGTAATGAACTCGTGCGATGCCAAGAAGTAGGCTGCTTGGGCCACGTGCTCAGGTTTGCCGTGCCGCTTGAGCAAGCACTGCTGCAGAATCATGTTTGCTTTTTCTTCTGGGATGGATGGGTCAAGCATGACTGGGCCCGGTAGAATTGCATTGACTCGAATAGCTGGATTTCGAGTCGCCAATTCAACCGCGAGCGATCGAGTTATCGTTTCGATGCTTCCTTTGCCTGCAAAGTAAGCTGCGAAATCGACGTAAGGTCGATGAACGGCCCAATCGCCAATCAAAATGATTGCGCCACCCGATTCCTGCTTGACCATCTGCAAACCAGCCGCTCGACTGCAGAGAAATGTCCCTAGCGTGTTGACTTCGAATTGGTATTGAACCTCTCGAGCGGTGGTTTCTTCGAGGCTCTTCCAATCCCAAATCGCGGCGGAATTGACCAAAACATCCAGCCTGCCGAATTCCCGAACAATGCGTTGCACTGAAGTTTCAGCAAATTCTGGAGCCTCGACCGCACCTTGAACGATCATCGTTTCGGTCCCCATGGCATTGAGTTCCGCCGCGAATTGCTCTGCCTGACTCAGTGATTTGTAGGCGTGAAGAACAATTCGGTAACCCCTCTCTGCGAAGTGTTGGGCGATCGAGCGGCCAACTCGAATTGGACCGCTACCGGTGATCCAGGCCACAGGTTTTGGGGCGAACGGTGGGTTTTTGTTCGGCATACTCGGAAAGAGGTTCAGCAATGGGCAAAAAAGTTTCGTTTCGAATGGGCTTCCAACTGGACTGCCCAGGCTTGCAAGTGCAAGCTAGAATTAGAGTTGTCTATGTTCCCTGAATTCGTGACCTTTCCCGAATTCTACCAAAATCCGCCTCTTCGGGGGGCGGGGTTGCAAGCTGTCCCGTTGAGGAGCCCGTTGTGAGGCAAGCACTGATAAGCGATATTCACGGCAATTTGGAAGCGCTCCAAGCTGTCTTGTCGGATATTGCTAGCCAAAACGTCGATGAAATCTTGTGCTTGGGCGATATCGTCGGCTACGGGCCAAACCCTTGCGAATGTCTAGATTTGGTCATGAAGAAAACGGCCCTTACCATCATGGGCAACCACGATCAAGCGGCACTTTTCGACCCCGAAGGCTTTAACCCCGTTGCTTTGAGAGCCATCTATTGGACCCGTGATCGCCTGGACGCCGGGCAGTTGTCAACGGTGAACAAGCGCTGGGATTACCTTAGCGAACTGCCAAAACTGCATCATCAAGACAAATTCATGTTCGTCCATGGCTCTCCGCGGGACCCTACGAACGAGTATGTCTTTCCTGAAACGATCTACGACAAAAATAAAATGGAGAGCATCTTCACGCGTGTGACGCAGTATTGCTTTCAAGGCCATACTCACATGCCCGGTGTATTTACGCCTGATCTAGAGTTCATCAAGCCGTCCCAATGCGATAGCGTATTTCCGCTGGGCAAGGAAAAACTGATGGTCAACGTGGGCAGCGTTGGTCAACCCCGCGATGAAAACAACCGAGCCTGCTACGTCATCATCGACCATGAAGCCCGCAAATTATTCTTTCGGCGGGTCGAGTACGATTTTGAAGCGACTTGCAAGAAAATTTACGGAATCAACGAACTCGACAACATGCTAGGAGATCGATTGCGGACCGGTCGCTAATGTGAGTCTGGCATTGGAAGGCTTGGCTATGGCATCGTTTTCGATCGTCCGCTTGTTCAATCGTCCGCTTGACCGATTACTCCATTTTTTATTTGACCCGAATTTCAGAAACAGCTAACTGTGCGTACGGCAATCGTCAGCGATATTCATGGCAACCTAGAAGCACTGCAAGCAGTTCTGAGAGACATCGAGTCTCAGCGGTGCGAGCGAGTCGTTTGCCTCGGTGACGTTGTTGGTTATGGCCCCAATCCCTGTGAGTGCTTGGATATCGTCTCGACGCTCGATGCATGTGTTCTTGGAAACCATGACTATGGAGCTCTCATCGATCCGGAAGGATTCAGTTCCGCTGCCGAACAAGCGATCTTTTGGACCCGAAAACAACTCGAGTGCAACACCCACCCCGCAGATGCCCAACGCAGGCTCGAATATCTTGCACGATTGCCAAGGACTATCTCGGAAGGCAATATCATGTTCGTTCATGGGTCGGTACGAAACCCTTTGAACGAATACGTATTCCCAGAAGATGTTTTTAACCGTCGCAAAATGGAAAAACTCTTTTCCATGATTCAAGGTTACACATTCCAGGGTCACACGCATGCACCGGGGGTTTTTTCAACCAACATGCAATTCGCACGCCCCGACGAAATCGGCTACAAGACGGCATTGCCGGATGATAAAGCAATGGTCAACGTTGGCAGCGTAGGCCAACCGCGCGACGGCGATTGGAGAAGCTGCTATCTCGTTCTCGATTTTCCACAAATCGAATTTCGCCGGGTCGAATACGATATCGATACGACCGTCAACAAGATCTTTGCGATCGAAGAGCTCGATAACTTCTTGGGCGAACGGCTTCGCGAAGGTCGTTAGTCATGGTGATCGAAGGCATCATCACGACCGAAAACAGCGATGGTTCAATGCATATTGCCCCTATCGGTCCGCACGTCAACTTGGATTTAACCGATTGGACGCTGAAACCATTCCAAACATCGGTTTCGTTTTCCAATCTTAGAAATTCGAATCGATGTGTCTTTCACGTCATCGATCATTCGTTGCTCATGGCTGCGGCGGTTCTCGGACTGTGCAATGATCCAAGTCCAACGCAAAAGACACCCGGAATGACCATGAAATTGCGAAGTCAGATCCGCGATTTGATTCGGGCGGAGTTCGACTCGTCGATCGGTTGGGTGCTGGAATCCAGTTGTCGCGTCTTTGCCTTGAGCATTCAAAACTGGGATGTGTCTCAACCGCGAGCGAACGCAATCTGTACGTTGACGAGGCAATGCGATAGGCGTCCTTGTTGGGGCTGGAACCGCGCGTCCCACAGCATCTTGGAACTTTCGATCCTTGCGAGTCGAGTTCACTTGCTCGAGAGAAGTGTTCTTGACGACGAGCTTGCCAGGCACAAGGTCATCATCGAAAAAACGGCTGGTCCCAACGAACTGGATGCGTGGGAATTGCTTTATGCTCAACTTGCAATTTCGAAATCGCCTTCCGATGGAACGCTTGGGTGAGATGCGAATGCGGCAAAACGGAAACCGACTGAATTCGAACGAGCACCCTCACGCACCTTGCCATTTTAAAGGGTTCAGGTCGCTGCGTCCCCTTTTTGCTTTCCAGAAAAGAGAGGCTGCCCAGAGTAAAACGATTGTCCTCAATCGTTTGGTACTGCGAGTCCGCCTAACGTAGTCAGCGTCCGAACGATCTGGGGCGGTTCTACCAATCAATGCCAGGCCGAAGCGATTGAGGACAATCGCTCTACTCTGTTTGGAGCCATTTGAATGGACGAGACCAAGAAAGTAACGTTCAATGCATTTGATCGCGACGCGGAAATCGAATTCTCGGAACGAAACCTTCGTCATTGGTCTCAAGCCGATGCAGCCATGTTCATTACTTTTTGTACCTCCTTGACCGACCAGCTCAATTTCGTACACAGTGCGTACACAATTTGCGGCTTTGCAACTGTATACGCACCGCGTATGCAATCTGAGAGATTGGCTCGCTCAACTGAAAGGGAACATATTCGAGGCAACATTCGAGCACCTCCCAATGGCCGAAGCTTTTCCTATGCGACCGCTTCGTGGCGAAACAATATTTCGCCCTTTCCGAGCGATACAAAATCGCCGTGATAAAGGTCAAAATCCGATTGCATTAAGGCTTCGTCCATTACAAAACCTTTGCCCTTGAGTTCTTGCAGCATCAACTTTACGGTTTGAGGCTGGTAGGTGGTGGCGTAGCGAAAACTAGGGAGCAACTGGGGTGGGTTTGGTCCAAACAGGGCCAGCGTTCCGCGACGCATTCCTGCTCCAGGTCGGATTCCGCATTCACCAAAAACCACGACCGTACCCGCGATCATGTTGAATCCAATCATATCACCCGCCGCACCCCCAATCGCGATCAAACCGCGACGCATGGTCAATCCGATTTCATTGCCAGCGTTTCCATCGACAAGGATCGTGCCTCCCGTCATCCCCTTGGAGGAACCACGATAGGCAGCACCTGTCAAGTGTCCGGCATTTCCCTTGATGTGGATCAGACCCTTGTGCATCTCAGCACCCACCCAACCACCGGCATTGCCCTCCACAACAATTTCGCCTCCCCGCATTTGGCTTCCGACATGGCGACCGGCTGGCCCATGGATGCGTACTGAGCCGCTCGTCATGTGCGCACCGATCCAGTGGACACCCGAAAGATTTCCTTCGAATTCCATTCGTTTATCGCTTGGATCGCCCGAGACGTTGAACATCTCGGCGATCGGGATTTTGCGATTGCCATGAAAGATTTCGAATTGTTCGATCTCCCCAATCGACTTGTCGCACACCCAATCGGTAGTAAACCCTTCGATTTCAACAGGGACGGACGTTTGTGCATGGTAGGACAGCGTGATCGCCATACGTTAAAATTACCTGTCGTGTGGTGTGCGGCAATACGACAACCCCATTCGCATAGCACGATTGCCACGCTAGAAACAGTTACAGGGATCATCGAATCGTTATGAACAAGGGAGCAATTATACTCTGCGGCGGCAAGTCAAGTCGCATGGGACGCGACAAAGCGACGTTGCCATTCGGTCCTGAATTAATGCTGCAACGCGTTGTGCGGATTGTCAGCCAAGTCGTCGAACTTACCTCCATTGTCGTTGTGGCAGCTCCAGAACAGATTCTGCCGGAGCTGCCAGCCACCATTATCGTGACCAGGGATGAGCGCCCGGAGCGTGGACCTTTGGAAGGCCTCGCAGCTGGACTTCGTTCGATGCCGACGTGTGTGGATGCAGTCTATGCGACGAGCTGTGATGTCCCTCGTATGATTCCGGAATTCGTGGAATGGATGTTCTCAAGTCTGGGTGAGTGTGATATCGCCGTCCCGTATGACGGAAAATATCATCATCCCTTGGCAGCAGTCTATCGTCCAAACGTACTTGCCGTCGTTGAGTCGTTGCTGGCATCCGATCGGCTTCGTCCCCGATTTCTGTTTGATGAGGTGCGGACAGCCGAGATCTCGGTCGAAGTGCTTCGTCGCGTAGACCCGAATCTATCGACTTTATTGAACCTCAATCGTCCAGAGGACTATCAAGCAGCATTGGTCGAAGAGGGCTTTATCTAGGGTGACCGCAGTGCGTTTTCTCCCCCTCGCCCCGCTTCGGTCGCTTCGGGGAGAGGGGTAGACCTCTACGACGCGACCGGTACAACTTCAAAGAACAACCCTGAAATCGCATCCCCTGCCAAATTGAGCTTTGTCTGGAAATCGTCGATGAACTCATGCAGACCAATATTCATGACTTCGTCAATGTGCAAAAAATCAAGTTCCGCTCGGAGTCGACCTAAATACTGCTCAGGCTTGTTCTGGAAGTTGCCCGCCGTACCACCCGTGATCGCAAGCAACGATTGTTCCGCGCGTGAGATGCAAAATCGAATCGCTCGCGGAAAGTCTCGGTCTAAAAGCATAAACGCAGCAACCTGCTTTGGCGAAATACGTCCGTGGCGACGCCGGTACATTTCGAGCGCACTTGTGCTTTTGAGCAACATTCCCCATTGGCTAATGTCGATCGGTGTCCCGACATCACTTACTTCGGGCAGCAAAAGGTAGTACTTCACGTCCAGGATTCGCGACGTCTTGTCCGCTCGCTCCAGCAACGCACCGAGTCGACCGAAGTTCCATGCTTCGCCGTGTGACATAGTGCTGTAGGTAACTCCCTCCAGCAAGTAGCCAGCTTGGCGAATGCGTCCGAAAAACTCGAACGGGGAGTCGACAGCCTTGGAATCGTGCCTGTGGTCTCGCACAAACAGATAGAATTTGTTGAGTTCCTCCCACATCTGACTGCTGAGCATTTCTCGACTGGTTCGTGCGTTCTCCCTAGCCATCTTGAGGCATGACAAGATCGAGTTTGGGTTTCGTTCGTCAAACGTTAAGAAACGAATAACGCTCGCTTGATTCACTTCGTCATAGTGTTCATGAAACACATCGTGATCGCCCGTGGTATAAACCAACGGCTCCCATTGCTGATAGCGGTCGAGCCCAAGCCCCAGCGTCAAATTGAGCGTAACATCGATAAAGCGAGCCACATTCTCGGCGCGTTCGATATAACGCCGCATCCAAAAAATCGAGTCCGCTACGCGAGATAACATTCAAACCACCTGTCGTTTATGTTTTCGATTGTCGTCATGTAAAATTATCGGCTGTCGGCTTCGCTTCTGAGAACCCAGGTATCTTTGCTGCCACCACCTTGGGACGAGTTGACGACAATCGAACCTTTCACCAATGCAACGCGTGTTAATCCACCCGGTACGATATAGATGTCCTCGCCAAAAAGAATGTACGGCCTCAGATCGACGTGCCGGCCCTCCAGTTTGTCGCCGCACAAGGTAGGCACGGTCGACAATGCAACCATGGGCTGGGCTACATAATTTCTCGGATTGCTCAAGATCAACTCGCGGTATTTTTCGAGCTGGTCTTTTGTCGCGTTCGGGCCGATCAGGATTCCATATCCACCCGACTCATTCGCAGGCTTGATGACCAGTTCCGCCATATGTTGTAAAACATAGCTGCGCTCGGTTTCGTCAGCGCACATGAATGTCTCTACGTTGGGAAGAATCATGTCTTCACCCAAATAGTACTTGATCATCTTGGGAACGAACGCATACACGGCTTTGTCATCTGCAACACCGGTTCCGGGAGCGTTCACGAGCGCAACTTTGCCCGTTCGATAGACTCCCATCAAGCCCTTGACCCCCAACGTTGAATCGGGACGAAGGCACTCGGGATCCAAAAAGTCGTCATCGATTCTACGATAAACTACGTCGACCCGTTTCAAGCCGCGCGTTGTTCGCATGTGGACGTAACCGTCCTTGACTATCAAGTCCGAGCCTTGTACAAGCTCCACGCCCATTTGCTGGGCCAAGAAGCAATGTTCAAAGTAAGCTGAGTTGTGGATTCCAGGTGAGAGAACGACCACGGTTGGTTCATTTGCGGCTGGAGGGGCAATGTACTGCAGCATCTTAAGCAATTGCTCCGGATACGTCTCAACAGGAAGGATATTCCGACCTTCAAACAACTGTGGAAACGTTCGCTTCATCACCTCGCGGTTCTCAATGACGTAAGAAACACCGGACGGGCAACGCAAGTTATCCTCCAAAACATAAATCTGCCCGTCGCCGCCCCGAACCAAGTCTGTGCCCGTGATGTGGCACCATATCCCGCGTTGAGGATTCATCCCTTGAATTTGCTTGAGATAACCTTTGCTGGATTGAATCATGTACTCAGGCATAATGCCATCGCGAATGATCTTTTGATCGTGATACATGTCGTCGATGAACATGTTCAACGCGCGAATACGCTGTTTAAGTCCCCGTTCAACGTAGAGCCATTCCGATTCAAGGATCACGCGCGGAATCAAATCGAACGGCCAAACCTTTTCGGTCCCCGCTGAGTGCCCATAGACGTTAAACGTAATGCCCATGTTGAGCAGCTCATGGTCCGCCGAACCTTGTCGACGTTGCAACTCGCCAGGGGGCATGCTTGCCAGTTTCTCTACTAAAAACTCGACTCCCGCTCTCGCGTTCCCAGGGCCCATAAACATTTCATCGAAAAAGCCTTTCGTGTCATATTGGGAGATGCCCAACGGGTCTAGTAGTCGCAAATCTGCGGCAATTTGTTCCATGGTCATCCCGGTCGATTGGCTTTGCTGATTCATGAAGGTTGGGTCGATTTCCGAAAATTCTACAAAAGTGGGAACTTCGAAGCAGCGCTGTTTGCCGAAAAAGACTGCGTTTCGCGAATTTGTTTGCACAAATGATTAGCATCTGTCTCCCGCATTGCGGCCGCAGTACCGTATATCATTGGTTTTGTTGCAAATCAGTTTACTTATTTTGGTAGAGTGCAAATACGGAGCCGCCCGATGAAAAAGAACGTATTGGCGAAAAGCGTTCCAAGCGAGGTTACCCGAAAACGGCCGATCCATGTTTACGATTGATGACTATTCTTGGCTCGATTCTCCGGAATCGCAAATGCACTGGCAATCGATTTCTCGGGACCCGTCCGTGCCAGCCTCGGCCATTCTGAAACGACTTCGGCAGTCCCTAACCATCCCGCAGGCTTCGCTGTTGTTGGAGCAGTACGAGCTGCTAACCGCATCGCGAAAAAAAGTTGCGAACCCGGGCGATTGGTTTTGGACACGACAACTACTTGAGCAATCAAGCGACGAAGAAACAGCCTCGGAAACCGCGATGGACTTTCCCGCTGGGGCCTCAGTGAATGACATCTGCTGCGGAGCAGGCGCGGATTCCATTGCCATGGCAAAGCGAGGACTTCACGTGCACGCATCCGATCGATCGTCCATCGCATGCTATTTGACCCGGCGCAATGCGTTGTCTCAAAAACTCAAAATGGAAGTGACCGAGGAGTCTGCAGAGCAATGCGAAATCGACCAAAGCGGTTATGTGCATATCGATCCTGACCGCCGATCCGATGGTCGTCGTTTTAGCAATTTAGAATCTCTTTCTCCTGCGTGGCAAACCCTTTGCAAGATCTCTGAAAACTGTTTGGGTATGTCGCTCAAGCTAGCGCCTGGTACGCGACTGGACTCAAGTACCAAGAAAGACCAATTGAACCGCCCCCCAGAATCGATTCGGTTTCTTTCCAAAGAGGGATCGGTGCGTCAACAACGCTGGTATTGGGGAATCGATCGCTGGCCTCGCAACTCAATCACGCTGAGCCTCTACCTGAACGAACCAGCATTTCAACGCGCAGTGCTCTTTCATTCGAAAAAACTCGCAACGAACAACAACGATCCCGTAAAACATCGGGGCTGGTTTCACGAATCGTTTCTCGAGTCCGAATGGCAAGTCAAGCGGGCGAGCGATTCCGTCGTTGTGAATTCCCTTCATCGCTACATTGCGGACTACGATCCCTCGGTTCGAGCTGCGGAAATATCGCCGCAATTCGCTTCCCGATATGGTTGGCAGTTGCTCAGCTCCGACAGTGGCTACATCACGTCGAACGATCGAAAGGTGCATCCGATGGTTCGGTGGTTCCAAGTCATTGAGAACTTGCCCCTCGATCGCAAACAACTCAAAGCCTTCGCGAAGAGCGTTAAGACCCGCACTTGGGAACTCAAGAGTCGCGGAATCGACTTAGATTTGGATGCCGTGCGAAAAGTCCTACCGACGGATCGCTCTAGCACTACACAAACGACGATCCTGTTCACCAAGATAGGCGAACAACACCGCGCAATCGTTTGCAAGGAAGTCGATTGTTTGACTGAGGCATAGCTCGTCGCGTTCAAGAGCACTAAGGCTCGATCAATTCGTAGAGTCCGCGACCTGCACGTTTGAGTTTCCCTTGCTCGGTCAACTCTTCCCAAACGTCCTTTGCAAATTGGTTGGGTGGCGTGATGGCAACGACTCCAGACCTCCCGCCGCCCGACATCGGGCCGTGCCCAAGACGAGATTCATCGTCTAGCTTCATCAGTTTTAAACGCTTTCGAAATGCCTTCATGGCCAGCCGCAGCTCTTCTTTTCTAGCCGCAGCTTTCGCAATAGCATCGGGGTCAAGTTCAGCATCTGCATTAACGCTTGGATCCGACATCGCATCTGTACCTTTTTGAAAGCTATTTGGCTATTGGCTTGCGCGTTCCAGTAAAATCGATTTCGCCCGAATTTGTCCCGAGAACATAATCGATCGAGCCTTTGATCTTGTCGCCGTAAGGTCTTCCTTTGTAAGCCGCTTTGATTTTGGTTCCATTGACTTCGGTGTCAATCGAAAAGAGGAGTAAGTTGTTCTCGATCTTCAGATTGATTACTTCGACGTCGAATTGCGTTCCGCTGACGTAGTTTGCTTTGAACTTGTCCCCTTCTTTGGAAATGGTCACGACCGGCTCAAGAGTGTTGCCATCGGTTTCGATTTTCATTTGCCATCGGCCGACGACATCTTCCATTTGAACGCTTCGCTTGGGTGCCCATGGGAAATCCTGTGAGCCCTCTGGCGTTTCCGCAACGACATTGCCGTCGATTTCATCCTTCCTAATCTTGCCCTTGAAAGTCAACTTGACGGGCATGTTTTGGTAGTCGACCGAAAAATGGAATGACAGTGAATCCCCTTCCACTTTCCCGTCTTTGATTTCAATCGTTTTTTCCGAACGACCTTGGTAGATGCCAACGACTTTATTGTCCTTGTCGATATTTAGTTTAAGGGAATCTTTCATCGATTCGCCATTGAGCTCGTATTCCCACCGCCAAGTTCCATAAGGATCAACGGCAACGGGCTTTTCCTGAGCCATCACCACGGATGAAATCCAACAACCCGCGACCAAAACACAAATTCCAGCAAACCATTTTGTCATATCGTTACCCGCCTAATGATGTACCATCGGTCAAACTTGTTATTGAACCGCCGTCGGCCCACGCTTGCCACAGTGTACCGGTTGATCACTGTGATGCCAGTGACGAAAAAAATCGATGTTGTTGTGTTAGACACAGCCGACAAAAGGTGCAGGCAGGCTCCGCCATGCCGTTCGCAGTCAAGCTTTTGCCAGGATTCTAGGTGGACGGCACATGGAATGTGCCTACTACTTTGTGGACGGCACATGGGATGTGCCGACCTACTTTGACTTTTATGGCTGGCACATCAGACACCTCACGGCTGCGATGCAAGGCCGGTTGTGTTGACCGAAATCACTTGGTAATCATACTTTTTACCAGCTTCCGCAGTGGTATCGATAAAGCGCATTTCAACGAGGGGTTGCGAGGGTGTGTCGCTGTATTGGAGGTTTTGAAAAACAGGTCGGCCGAAAGGGTTCTTGCCTTTCTCTGGGATATTGGCGAGGAATTTACCGTCGCGCTCGATGACGAAGCCTGCTAAACCGCTTTCGACATCAGCCTCTGCCCGCCAGGTCAACTGGTTTCCAATGACTTGCAAGTTGGTCGGCGCAGGAGGAGGTGAGATGTCGATCAGAGCGGTATCTTTGATATACCGTGCCCAAGCCTTCGCTATCGCTTCGTTTGGCAACCATACCGACTCTTCGAGTACGTCAACGAATTTGGCAGCAGGCACAGGCGCGGCGATCGTCGGGTCGTCGGCATTCAGTGCCGCGATCCATGCAAGCTCGATCGACATGTCTTTGAGTGGCTCGCCGTTTCGTTCCGGTAATCGCGCGGCGAGACATGCATCGATCCAGGGTATCGCTAGGTAACGTTGATTGCCGCACTCGTGGCTTGTCAACGGATCTACGGCAACACCAACCAAGCCACCTTGGCTACGCATCTTCAGAAAAAAGGTCTTTACACCAGGCCAAACGCCCGCAAATCGTCCATCGCGAACGGTTACACCTTCTTGTGTCCCGAGGTTACACATCATCGGCACTCGGAGGGCCTTGTCCAAAATCGCGTGAGGCTTGGGTTTGCCTTCAACCTCCTTGATTGGCGGCACGCCGGATCGCAACCAAGCGGCTGCGACGCGATCTGGGTGCAGTAGTGACATAGCGCCAACCCAATGACCGCCGCCACTGTGTCCCCACAGAGCCCAAGGCACGGCGGCTAACTCTGGGTGTCCCGATTGCGAGCCCAAGTCGGACAATGACTTCTGAAATGTAGTATCTGAACCATTGCGTGGATCGCACCACATTTGACAGTCCGCCTTTTCTGGTTGTTCATAAACCGGCGACATCAACGCGCAATCATGTTTCTTTGCAAGTGCCTGCCAATGCAGGTCGAATGCTCCCGTTATTCCTGATTTGCACGAGCCTTCGCCGCAACCATGCTGATGGACCACCAGACCGCGAAGTGTCTTCAGGCCGGGCGGAATCCAAATGGTATAGCTGACCGGGTAGATTAGTTCGGCGGGCTGCGTCGACGCTTCATAGCGCACGCGATAGTACGGAGGTTCCACTGGGAGCGGTTTGTCGTACGGAGGTTGCTGAGCCACGATCGGGCTCGCCAGTAGTAACAAGAAAAGGAACGAGATGCAACGCATAGTATTTCCGCAAGGGTATGAGTGCAAAAAGTGGGAGGAGTTCTAAAGTAGTCGCTACCCATTTGGTTGCGTAACGCCGCGATCACCCAGCCGACGTTATAACCGCACCATCAGGCAAACCAGCGACGGGCGGCTTGGGCGCATCGCATTGTTCTGCTTTGGTTCCTGGGTCGACGATTCGTGATGCGACCGACGCGCGAAGCTCATTGTATTTCGCGGCGAGTTTGCGAATATCGTGTCCAGCGTCAGCAGACATTGACATGCGAACTCGGCGTACTTCGCTATAGCTATCCATGATTTGTGTCTTCGTTAAGAAGTTCCAGGGGGGTGACCAAGGCAGGATTGCCAATCCCAAGTATACCATTGATTCGGCGGATGTGTCCAAACTTATTCCCATTGGCAATGTGTTGGCAATTCCATGTTACAAGAAAATCGCACCGATGAAAGGAAGCAATTGCCAAGTGAAATGCGTCACCACCGGGATCGTTCGGCATCACGTGATTTGCAATGTATGCCTCCACGACCTCAATCACTGCGTCGTTTACATCCAATAGCGGAAATCGTGACGCCAATTGCAACATGTCAGCCTTGTTTGGGAAATCGCCAGCATTTAGTTCGGATTCAACAGCAAGGCTCGAAACGAGTTCATTCGACGAATTCAGAGCGGGATCCAGCCAACGTCGCGTCCAATTTTGTCTTGCTACCATCTCGGGTTGAGGCCGCGCGTTGTAGTAGAAGCTAATGACGGTGGTTTCGATGTAAATTCGTGCCATGTGAAAAGTCCCTTGTTCGTAAAGCCGCTCGGTGACAATCTGCTGGAGGCCACTGAAAAACGCCATGCGGATCAGCCGACGAAATGATTGTCTGACTCTTCTCGACAGGCAACAACTATACGCCAAAAAAGCGATGGGATCAATTTGAGTCAGCGATTCCAATGTCAGGACTACGAACCCCGTTTGACGCCATCGTAAGAGTGCTATCGACCGTCTGCAATCATGGGCAAGTTTCGCCTAGATGCATGTTAACGCAACCCACGACTCGCCATTCGACGCTTGATATCGCTAGTTTTTCGGCGATTCATTGAGGGCAGACTTCAATGCTGCGTAAGGGTCACTATTGTTCGACAGCAGGTAACAGTCGTAGTATTGGTCAATATACACAATTTCATCTAGGCCTAACACGCGTTTTTCGTCACAAAAGTAAGTCAGATTGTGGTCGTCTAAATTGAAATCTACCTGGACGTTATACTTGCGGTCCCAATTCCGTCGGACGATTCCGCGAATTTCAATGTATGGCCAGCGATTGTTTGGTGTTACGAATCCGAATGGTCGATTCGTATGTACGTCAACACTCGCAATTCTTACCCAAGGATCACGGCTTATATTCGTGAGATTCCGATCCGGCCCATATGGATCATGGTCCTTTTTCACAGCCGTTCCATAGACGTGGAGGTATAGCTTTTCAGAATGCAAACGATCGATCGCGATGACACATCCGAGTGCCGCACAAGTTAGCATCAGAAATAGCTCTCGAAGCGTGAGGCGAAGAAAACGCATTTTCGAAACGAGTCCTCTCCCTTTCAGGGTTGATCAGGGAGCAATTCCGTCGCGAGCACACCTAAGGTCAGGACAATCGATATCAAGGTGCCACCGATGAACATGACCCATCGAGGCCAAGCCCTATTGTAGCCCAACCACCGAACATATGTTTCAACCGCCGGTCCTGCGAAATACGCGACATTCGCGACCACCGCACCCAGCACGATCAATCGTAGTAGTCGTAGATTCAAAATTCCAGTTACGCCAGTGAGAAGAACGGTGATTAGGGCGAGAAGTACCAGGTAAGCGATTCGAAGCTTCTCCCATGCGAGAAACACGCTGCGCGCAATTGCAAGCAGCGACGTTTGCGCAACAACCGGTTCAGGAATCTCGTGCGAGAAAGTTGTTGGTGATGCCGTGTATGGATTCTCAGTCAAAGCTCTTTGTCGACGAACATCACGCATCAGCGGGCCCGCGCGATTGGTGTTCGACTCGTAGGCGCTCAGCAGATCCGTTACAAGTATGCCGTCGATGGTCATTCCATCGTAGTTTCCATCCAAAATAGATACGTGTCCAAAACAGACATTTCGAATTGTCGATCCGGTAAACGCAACATCCGCAAACTGAGAAGTTTTGAGATTCACGTCTTGGAAACACGCCCCCTCGAGTTTGACGTTTCGAAAAGTCGATGACGAAAGATCAGCGTCGTGCGCTGTGTAGCAGCCGGAGATTAGTTGTGCAGGCATTATGTTTCGAATCGGAGCAAAGCTTTGAAGAGATGTGCGATTGTACGGCTGCGATCACTCATCTCGCCGCCAAAAAACTATGATTCAAATTCACGGCCGAGCGGCGATTTGGGTGCATCGCTTGGTTCGTCCACGTTAGCGTTGTTGGAGCAACGCATCGATATCGGTGGGACGTGACCGGCCGTCGAGGACCGCGACCACTTAAAATAATCGCCAGCTCCATAGCCTTGCCGGTCGTAGAAAGCCACGCCTTCGGCAATATCCAAATGTGCCTCATTGCGAACTTCGACGTTCATCGACCATTCGCTTCACTGCAATCTTGGCCTCGGCTACCGACATGTTGGGTACGTTAGTTGGATTCGCACTGCGATATGCGAGCACATCCCCGTGCCAAACAGGAGAATTCAATGCTCGTGTTTCAGCAGCCAAACGCTGCCAAAGCAGATCAAAGGCAGCCTGCTGCTGCTCGGGGTTCAATGTGTCTATAAAAGTCTCAATTTCCATAAATTGTCTCCACGCCACGATTGTAACGCCAGCTTCCGGTTGAACGAATGGTTAGGCGTTACCGTGGTACTGTGGCTGGAAGACGTTATTTTGATCCATCTGGCTCAATGGGGAAAACTTCTCGATCAAGACGCGATGCCCAAGGGCACCAGAACATTCCGGGAAGCGCACTGCCCCCAATGTCGACCAGATTCTCTTCGACCCACTGAATGTTCGCGTCACAGACTTCCATAGCTAACTCGAAGAAGCCAATGGTGCTGGGGTCAAAATGATACGACCATTCTGTGTTGTACCAGATTCGGGTCGGAACTATAGTGCCGGAGACGTGCCTTTTGGTGCTGCTGGGATCCGCAATGATCTGTCTTGCTTCATTGGCCTTATTGCTGTCGCTAACCGAAAAAACGAACTCCAGAACGTTCTTCTTCAAGTCCTCCTGCTTAAAAACAAAGTATGCTGGCATGTGAGGCTTTCATTTGTGGCTGCTGTGACAAAAAATTGTTGGTATCCCGGTTTGGGGTAGTTATCACTGAAGTTATCGGAGTTATCCCTGATTTGTCAACTTAATCATCCCTGATTCAGGCCATTTATCCCGGTTTATCCCGGTTTCAGTCTCGGCAGTCGCATTGGATCGGTTTCGGTGACAACCAATTATTTCTGACAAGTCGTGCCCACTTGCCATGGTCTTTGTGAATAGTCTCGGGCAGCAGGAAACCGAAGAGAAATTTGCTCATCTTTGGTTTGATGGCATGGCGAGATTTCACCGCGTGAAGGATCCTTGCACATGGGATTCATCACCTTTTCATCGTTCAAATAACCCGATAATGCTTCCAACATCCGACGGTCGTCCGAAGTGGAATATGGAAACTCATTTCGATAAAACTTCGTAATGAAGAAATCTCCCTTTAGCACAGGATTGGGCAAGCCATCCTTCCATGCTCCACTGCCCCCAGGCATGAGTTGATACGAACGCGGTCTACCTTGCGCATTAAGAGATGTTGGATTTAAGACGCGCCACGAGCGAAAAATATCCTCCCGACGTGGACGACCAGCCTCTGTCTCGAACGCATGCCAAACCGCCTTGGCTTGCAACGGATCCGTCGCGTCAAGAACATAACCGAATTCTTCGGCCACGTTTCCGTCGGAACCATCAATGTCGAAATCAATGCGAAAGTAATAGTTGTGAACATGCGAGGGAGCGAATTGATTGTCTCCCTGCTCGTCTTTGCCAACGACAAAGCCGCGACCGGATTCCACTCCGACGTTGAGGTGTTGGAGCCCGCCCGTTGCACCCACTTCTGGGCAAATCGAGCCATCCGACCTGAGTTTCCAGCGAATAACATAGGTGTAACCATCATTCGGACCAGGGAAATGCACCATAGCCCAAAGCACCAGCATCTTCCCCGGTGCACGACCTTGTTTTCCTGCGTAGAGGAATCCGATCGATTCCTCGTGGATCATTACATCTGCCGTCCCGCCTTTGGCTTGGCTCCCGTCACGATTGAAAGCACGGCATTGCGTTCCATTGGCTGCGCAATCTTTACCTAGTTGGAGAGGCATCGGGTTTGCGCGAAAGCCGCCCAACGAAAAGTCTTCCGGTCGAGGCCAACCTGTCGCATAAGGAACATAGATCTCCGCCAGATTGATCGCTTTCAGAACCTTCTTTCCCTGAAAGAAAACATCGGTCAGCATCAATCCTTCGATGTCGCGGAATTGCCATCGGAACGACCAACCTTCCCATTGGACCAATTGACCTTGCGATGGATCGGGCGGCCCTTGGGTCGGGGGGAATTCCATGTCGGAAAGCTCTTGAGTACTGGCATGCGCGGCCGTGAAACAGGAAAGACTGCAAATCAGTAGAATCCATAATCGCATCATTTAGCTTTCCAACACCATCTTTCGAATGCAATCCTCATGGCTTTGCCGCGCTCCTAGCGTTTGCCAGGCACTGCGGTTAACGGGTCGTCGGGCCAAGAGTGTTTTGGGTAACGTCGCTTTAGCTCCTTTTTAACAACAGGATAGCCATTCGCCCAAAAGGAACTTAGGTCATTTGTAATCTGCTGGGGTCGCATGTTGGGTGAAAGCAAATGCAACAGTACGGGTATGCGTCCCATCGCAATCCGCGGGGTCGTTCGCCAAGAAAAAATCTCTTGGATTTTCACAGCCATGGTGGGTGGCTTCCCCATTTCGTATTGAATCTTGATCCAACTCCCGCTCGGAACCATGATCTTTGCGGGGGCTTCTCGATCGATGGCTTGCCATTGTTGACTTGAAAAGCGAGACTGGATCCAATCATACCATGGTGCCGAGCGAAGCTCACTCAACGAGCGCCGCGAATGACAAAGCTCCCGAGCCACTTCATGAAAAAACGTTTCCTCCATCGTTGGCAGATCCAGTTCGGGCATCCATTCCCGTAGGCAGTTCACCCTAGCAACCAATCCCTCGACTCGTTCGTCATCCACCGGAAATGCTTGTTCCCAGTTTTTGAGAGCCGCCTGCAGCAATAATGTTGCGCACTGGTCACCGTTTTGCACGCTCGTGGGAGTCTCGCTCAAGACGAGATCCTGCCAAAGAATGCGACGCCTGGCCACAACTTGTTTTTGAGTGGGATGAAAAAACAGTTCATCTCGTTCAACTAGCTTTTCCGATGGAAGCCACTCGAGGTCGATTCGACTGGCTTGCCGAACCACGGCATCACCCGCACCAGAGTCTAGTTCGATACACAAGAATAATTCCGATTCCGTCACTCCGCTTTGCGGTGAAAGTGCAACTCCCTTGCCACCGACCATCAAGCCATTCGGTTTACCCGACGTTCGCCTTTTCGCTAATCGGTCGGGAAAAGCGACGAGCAGCATTCGCATTAGGGTTTCGGCATCGTCCGAATTTCGTAGACCTTTTGCGTTCTTGGAGCCTTGCAAGGCCGAGACGCATTGTTCTCTCAATTGAGTCGCTGCATTTGCGATGGAGCGAACGCCGCTTTTATGAAGTTCGCCAAACGGTGAGCTGGAAAACGTCCCATCCAGAAAATCCTCGATCGCAACGAGTCTCTCGATGCAGTCGCTATCCCATCGCTTTGGGGCTCTTGTTTGCATCGAACCGGCTCGATTTCCATGTCGGTCCTCTCGGCGATCGAAGGGATCTCGTTCGGAAAGCAACGCGGCCAACAGACAAACTCGATCCAAGCAGCCCGCTTCGTAGCTCGCGATGACCATTCGAGCCAACCGCGGATGTGCGGGCAAGCTTGCCATGGCTTTGCCAATCTCCGTGATCTTGCCATTGCGAATGGCTTCAAGATTTTCAAGAAGATCACGGGCGCGAGCGATCGACTCAGGGCGTGGTGGTTCCAGCCATGGAAAGTCGTCGCTTTCTCCTTCGCCCCAAGCATAAAGTTGCAATACGGCTGAAACGAGATCGACTCTGCGGATCTCCGGTTCTAAGAAGGCTTGACGCGATCGGTCCGACGCTTCGGACCAAAGGCGATAGCATGTACCCGGCGCGACTCGTCCAGCTCGGCCAGCTCGTTGCGTGGCGGAGGCTTGGCTGATCCCCTCGAGCGACAATCGATCGAGCCCGACTTCGGGCGCAAATCGCATGACCCTTGCCAAACCACTATCGACGACGACCGTTACGCCTTCAATGGTTAGCGATGTTTCGGCAACATTGGTCGAAAGTACGATTTTACGTCTAGGTCCAGTCTCAATTGCACGGGATTGTTCATCTAATTGCATTGCACCGAAGAGTGTGACGACGTCGCAATCGCGCCCGATGTTTGAATTCGATAGCGCCTCGCTGCATCGTTGAATTTCGCCGGCACCAGGCAAAAATGCAAGCACGTCACCGCCATGCAACGGAACGACCTCATTGAGTGTCTCGATCATATGATCGACTGGGCGTTGTTGTACTTTTGTAGGACGGTATCGAATCGAGACAGGATAGTTTTGCGAACCAACGCGAACAATGGGTGCCCCACCAAGCTGAGCTTGGATGGCGTTCGATTCGATTGTTGCCGACATGATGACCAACTTCAAATCGTCGCGAATGACGGTTTGTATGCGTCGGAGCATGCCGAGCAATAAATCCGAGTCGAGAGATCTCTCATGAAACTCATCGAGCAACACGATACAAGTATCGGAGATAGAAGGGTCGTCTTGTAGTCTGCGAAGTAAAACCCCTTCCGTTGCGACCACAAGCTGTGTTTCGCGTGAGATTTGCGAGTCGAATCGCACTTGGTATCCGACGCGATCACCGAGGCGTGTCCCTTGTTCCCATGCAATGCGTTGACCAACCGATTTCGCGGCCAACCTTCTTGGCTGCAGTAGGTATAATCGTTTGCCTACCGCGCAAGTCAGATCCATCAAAGCAGGCGCGACGCGCGTTGTTTTGCCGGATCCTGGTGGCGCTTCGATGATTGTGATCGGGTTGCTTGATACCCTATTGCAAATGGTTGCTAAGTGTTCGTCGATCGGAAGTGGCTTGAGCATTGGGTGGTACCGTTATGCGTAGCCATATTGGGTTGCGTAACCCTTCCAAGCAGTCATGATCTCCGCCTCTTCGGCCGTGTCCACACCGAACCGATTCGTCTTGTATTCTTTGTCTTGTTGCTTTTTGTTCTGCACGAGGGGTTCAATCGAATCGAAATTCGCGAGTCCGAGCTGTTCGTAAATTTGCCGCACCACGTTGACTGGATCTTTGGCCAAGTCCTCATAATGCACGTCGATGAGTTGGTCTTTTGACATCCCGATTCGGTCTCGTTCGAAGGATGTGTACATTGTGGTTAACGAGTTCAAAACAAATTGCTTAAGTCGAGCCTCGTACTCACCCGTTTGAAGGGCTTGAACATAATCTAGCGATTTCCAGAGTTTCATTGTCGACGGAAAGATTTTCCGAGGGTCGCGAACAATATGGACAAACTTCGCATCAGGGTACATGGATTTGAGAATACCCAAACGGCCTGTGTGAGGGGGACTCTTCAGGATTAGGGGTTTTTTTGACTTGAACGTCAGTGCTCGCAAGAACCAATCAAAGAGAACCTTCCATTTCTTGAGCTCTTCTGCCGTGAAACCATCCGACGATAGGGTATTTTGAAACGGGAACTCGTGACAAGGGAACATCAGTCTCAAGTAGGGCGTCGGGGCACCCAAGTTCATTAACGCGAATTCATCTTCTTGCGGCAGGCCCCAACCAGCCTTCATATTGTCCATCGGACGCTTGTTCGGAATCAGCCATCCGCCGTACTTAGTTACCAGGTCTTCGGCGAGCAAGAACTGGCGTGGCGCAAAGCACTGGAAAGTCGTCGGAGATGCATAAGTCTCGTCTAGGTCAAGCAACTCGTGCAAAAGCGTTGTACCACTTCGCCAATGTCCGAGCACAAACAGGGGAGGGCCAGCAAGTTTTGTTCTCGCAATACTGCTGCCGTAAACGCAATGTTGCGCAAGTCCCAGTAGATCCGAAAAGGGCGTGAAAAAGGAAACGCCCAGGGCAATATGCAACTTGGATGGAGAAACCTTGAAACCGTTTTTGGCGAGTTCCCGATACCAAACCCAAGACGGCATCCCGTGCCAGAATCTGGGCGAAAGAGCTGGATACTGTATTGTGTCTTGAGACGATTCGTTGGATGCCATTCGCCGAATTCGTAAAGAATGTCAATGCTGTCAAATCAATTGGAGGGAAACCCAAATCCGTTTGGACTCCGATTTGTCTACATTATCGTTCGCGAATGAAAAGCGATATAGACATCTTGCAAGAAAGCAGAGTAGTTTTCCGGTTAACTTCCAGTTTTTCTCAAGTTTTCGCGGTAGGAACGTCCTGAATGGATTTTTGGACCAGGCTGTTTTTTAGGCATCGCCATGCGATTGTTCCACTTGGAATCATTGCTTGCTTAGTTGTTATTCTGGTTCCGCTTCCTCCATTCTTGTTGGACATCCTGCTATCGGCCAACATCGCAATCGCAGTTGTTATTCTGCTGACCACGATTTACATTGAGGCACCGCTGGAGTTCAATATTTTCCCGGCGATGCTGGTTGCTACCACCTTGTCACGGCTCGTGCTGAATCTAGCGACGACACGACTGATTTTGACAAGGGCTGGTACCGAAAAGTTAGATGCTGCCGGTGGGGTGATTCGAGCGTTTGGCGAGTTTGTGTCGGGGGACTCTCTCGAGGTTGGAATCGTTTTATTTATCATCATCTTTTTGATCAACTTTATTGTGATCACAAAAGGTGCGACGCGGATTGGCGAAGTGGCTGCACGTTTTGCCTTGGATGGTATGCCGGGCCGGCAAATGGCCATCGATGCCGATTTGAGCGCAGGGGCAATCGATGAAAAGGAAGCGCAAAGACGTCGCGAAGACATTACGCGGCAAGCGGACTTCTATGGAGCCATGGACGGTGCTAGTAAATTTGTTCGCGGCGACGCGATCGCTGGTATCGCGATTACGCTGATCAATATCGTCGGCGGTTTATACATGGGTTGCGCGCATGCAACTATGACACTTGACGAGGCCGCAAAGGTTTACACTAAGCTCACCATCGGCGATGGCCTAGTCAGCCAAGTGCCCGCTTTTCTGATCTCGTTGGCAGCCGCATTGCTGACCACGCGCAGCACTCAAAAGTCGGAATTCTCAAGCGAGTTCCTGCGGCAGATTTTTTCCCGCCCGCAAGCGCTGATTGTATCAGGTGCTTTTCTACTGTTGCTAATGTTCACTCCGTTGCCGACCTTGCCTATGTTGACTATGGGTGGCGGGTGTATTGGAATCGCCTTGATGATCCAGCGACAAAAAAAACAAACAGAAAAAATCGCGGACAAGAAACTTGCAGACGCGGATTCGATCAAGAAGGCACCAGCAGAAAAGAAAGTCGAAGACTACCTCGAAGTGGACGCGCTGCGTCTGGAACTGGGAGCCAAACTGATTGTTTTGGCCGATCCAAATCGCGGCGGAGATCTCATGAAGAGGATTTCGACGGTGCGAGCGACGCTTGCCAGCGAGATGGGGATACTTTTGCCAATGGTTCGAATCAAAGACCGGATGAGTCTACCCGAATATGCATATGAACTTGAAATGTCCGGAAACCGGATTGCCAGTGGTACGCTGCGACCCGACCGCTTGCTCGCGATCGATTCCGGTTTGACCGTCGGGCAAATCCAAGGGGACGAAACGCTGGACCCCGCTTCCGGTAAACGAGCATTTTGGATCGATCCCAAGAATCGACAACAAGCCGAAATCTATGGCTACCAAGTCATCGAGTGTGGTGCTGTCTTGGCAACGCATGTTCAAGAAACGGCTCGGAAACATGCCGATGAATTGCTCACGCGAGAAGTTGCAAAACAACTAGTGGATCAACTCAAGAAGTCTTCGGCAACGGTCGTCGATGAGCTTATTCCAGGGGTGATGAAGCTGGCGGAGGTTCAACAAGTGCTTCAGAATTTGCTTCGCGAAGACATTCCCATTCGACAATTGAGCATCATTTTCGAAACGCTCGGCGATTTTGCCCACCGCGTCAAGGACCCAATTTGGCTGACGGAGTATGTGCGACATCGATTGGCCCGCACGATATCTCATCGCTATCGCGATTCGGGAGGTGTGCTCAAAGTCGTTACGCTCGACCCTGCGATGGAAGACAGAATCGCGGCAGGAACAGAGCAGACGGATCGTGGGGTTTCTATTCGAATGTCCCCGGATACGATTTCGAAAACTTGCGATCACATCGCCGATCAAGTAAGAAAACTGGATCAGATGAACAAGCCTCGCTGCGTCTTGGTCAGTCCCAAGATTCGCGTGGCATTGCGACAGATCACGCAAGAAACGATGCCTGATTTACGCATTCTTAGCTACAACGAAATCTCCCGAGACACGAGTGTTGAGTCGGTCTCAATGGTCAGCGATGTACCGTTAGCCGCCGAAAAATCGAGATAAATTGATCGTGTCGTTGATGATGACCGCTCCCATCAAACATAGAAGGCCAAGAACGCCAGCCATCGTTAATTTCATCTGCAACGATTCATTGACCGGTTTTCCTAGCACCGCTTCGGCTGTCAAAAACATCATGTGGCCACCATCCAGGGCTGGGATTGGAAGGAAGTTGATAATGGCCAAGTTGGCGCTCAACATAACCAAAAACATCAGCAAGGGCGAAATCCCTTTCGACGCAGCATCGGTCGCTTCTACCGCAATGACGCCAGGACCCCCAACAACCTTGAACGGCATTTTTCCTTTGATGAGCAGCTCAAGGAATTCAAGTACATTGCCCATCCTTCGGCGAATTTCTCCAAGCCCCATCGTTAGGGCCGATGCTAAACTGGTCGACTTGTGTTCGAACTCAAGCGGGCTGAAGTTGACTCCACGATCCGGCCAAAACCACTCGCTCTCCGTATGGATATCTACTAACGCCGTCGCCACCTTTCCGTCACGTTCATAATTGATTTGGACAGGCATGCCCGACCTAAGCGATTGGGCCAAGTTGTGGAAGTACTGCATATTGTGACGCACATCGACCGGCGTCTCGTCTAGCAGAGCCTTGTACCCCGACACAAATACTTTCTCCATGTATTCTTTATCGGAAACGGAATCGGCATCAAATTGAAATTGCCGAACGACATCTCCAGCGATAATCCCGCTCTTAGCCGCGACCGACGAAGCCTCAACCCCACTGACAATGTTGGAAATGGAAAAAACCAAACCCGAGCCAGGCAACTCAAAGCCCACTGGACCAAGCACACCCTCGGCGGCTGCCACAACGAATTCGTCTGGAACTTGCCAATTGAAGTCCGTCTGTGTCTTGTCCGCACGCTCCAGCTTCAATGAAACATTGGTTCCATGGTATGATGCTGCCGAAAGCACAAGTGTGATGCCATCCTCAATGGGTTTGCCATTGAATGAAATGAGGGTATCCCCCTCTTTAACGCCAGCAAGGGCTGCTGGCGAATCTGCCAACACCGAAACGACAGCGCCAGGCTTGAACCTCAGCCCGAAACTTTTCATCGGTATTGGAGCCCATTCGACGTCCACTTTTGTGACAGAGTTGTCCACCATTCGGTCAACCTGGAGTTTCACCGGCTCGTTTAATCTCGGGTGCAACTTTGCGTTAAGCGAATATTCCATTGGGGCTAGTGCATGACTTGAGATCGGCAGTGCGGAACCATTGATTCCCACCACGACATCCGACGGCAGGAGCTTGGGGATCAGCGTGTCTGAATTGGCTAATCCGAGCTCGATCTGCTTACCAACAGGCGACTTCGAGTTCACACGTGTCATGGCTGCACTTCGAATCCCGAGCGTCAAATGCTGGATACCCTTTTTGGGATCGGAGTGCACGGTCGTTCCGGCGAGTTTCTTTTGTATGGTCGCCCCATCCCGATCGACACCGATTTCAATTTCTGCCTTCGGATCGCGTAAGCCGTGAAACAGTACGGACATGAACATGTCTCGAAAGGAAAGATCATGATCGATGAGCGATCCGACTTGAACGACTTTGTCGCCTGCTCGTAGCCCGTTTTTCCATGCAGGGTCGCCCGGGTTCACTTCACCAATGACCGACGGTTCATAAGGTACGCCACCGCTGAATGCCCAGGCCGCCATCAAAACCCCAAAGATCAGATTCATAACAACGCCAGCGCTGATGATGACCATTCGCGCCCCAACGCTTTTCGCGGGAAACGAACGCGGGTCGAGTTGTAAACGACTCGGATCTCCTTCGGGCGCATTTGGATTCTCGGTTCGAATGCGTTGCGCTTCGGCTTCGGCTCTGCGGGGATCGTCATCTTGACCAAGCATTTTGACGTAACCGCCGAGTGGTATCGCGCCAATTCCGTACTCGGTCTCACCCCACTGAAAATGCACCAGTTTCGATGGCAATCGGATGGGGCCAATTTTGATAGGCACATCAAATCCAACATAAAATTTCTCACATTTTACGCCGAACGCTTTGGCCGCGAGGAAGTGCCCAAGTTCATGAACAAAAATGACAAAGCCAAGCCCGAGAGCGACCAACATGATGTTGTAAAGGCGTGTTCCCCATTGCTCAACCATGCTCGTTTCCGCAGCCAACATGGGTGCCAACGAATCCGCCCAGTGGAGCGACTGGAAAGCGATTTCGGAAATCGTGCTGATTGCGGCAGCGTGGTCTTGATTGAATAGCATTTCTAACATTTTGCGTTAATCCATCGTTGTACTTCACTGCGACCCCATTGATCCATCTTTTGGAGATCGGATAAGGATGGGGCAGGTGAATAGTGGTGATGATCGAGAACTTGGCGACAGATCGTTGCGATCTCGGTCAGTTTGATTTTTTTGTTTAGGAACAGATCTACGGCAGCTTCGTTGGCAGCGTTCAACACCGCACCGCAAGTACCCGCTTTTTTCGCAACTTCAAATCCAAGCTGCAAAGCAGGGTATCGTTCTTGGTCTGCAGGTTTCCAGTCCAAATGCATCGATTGGCTCCAATCTATTTTTGGGCTCGGCGATGGAATTCGATTCGGAAAAGTAAGAGCATATTGGATCGGAAGCCGCATGTCCGGCGGGCTTAGTTGCCCAATCACCGAGCCGTCCTTGAATTCTACCATAGAATGAATAATGGACTGTGGATGGACCACAACTGCGATTTGCTCTGGATCAAGATCAAAGAGCCATTTTGCCTCGATGACTTCCAAAGCCTTGTTCATCATAGTGGCTGAGTCAACTGTGATTTTCCGGCCCATTTGCCAAGTGGGATGGGACAAAGCCTCTTCGATCGTGGCAGACGATAATTTATCAACCGGCCAATCTCGCAACGGGCCACCGCTGGCGGTCAAGATAATTTTATGGATGTCGGATTTTCCCCGACCTGCTTGCAAACACTGGAAAATCGCGCTGTGCTCACTATCGACCGGCAATATTTCCGAGCCGTTTGCGCGGGCCGCTTCCATCATCAACGAGCCTGAAACAACTAACGATTCTTTATTTGCAAGCGCCAATCGTTTTCCGGCTTTGGCAGCCGCGAGCGAACTTTCCAATCCCGCAATTCCAACGATCGCAGCCACGACAATATCCACTTCGTCGCTTTGAACAAACGAAACCAATGCATCCATTCCACGCTGGCGAATGGTTCCCTGAGGGACTCCCGACACGGATTGGTTTTGCCAAGCTGCGATCGAATCGTCGATTGGCCCGGTTGCAAACGCAAAGCGAGGCATAAACGACCCTATTTGAGTTTCAAGCAATTCTATTTGTTGATGGCAAGAAATCCCAGCAACATGAAAATGCTCGCCCAAGTGCGAAAGCACGTCGAGTGCAGCTCGTCCGATGCTACCGGTCGAGCCTAGAATGGCAACGTTGCGAATTTGGCTCAACGAAATTGTCTCCTGTGGGAGTCCATCCCTGGGAGGAAAAACCTGCAGAGTCGTTGCATTCGTCGCAAATCGTTCCAGCCTCTACACTTAAACCACTGATTTTAGGGGCATCCTAGGAAAACCTCAACGGCAAACACTGCCCAACCCTCGTCATCAGTGCATAATAAGGAAACCAGCGAGATTCCTGACACCCTCAACTGCCAGCAATGGTCAAACGCGAATGCCCGAACCAACCCAACCCGCAAAAAAGACGCCCCCAAACAAGGCCAGTAACAACGCGAATTCCAACAATTCTTGGGTGATGTACGCTCTTTTTGCGGCACTTTTGATCCTAGGTGCGGTCAACGTCGTTATGAGCTCGATGGTCCAGAACATCCGCTACCCCGACTTGATCCAGTTGATTGAGAACACTCAATACCAAAAAGACAACCCAAACGCACTAGTCGAAGGATTTCCTGGCAAAACGACGATCCTGTCGGGAACATCCTCAACTACGAAGTTGGAAGTCAGCAAGTTACGTGAAGTTCAAATCGACGCTAACACCATCACTGGGCTTGTGGATGTTCAAGCCATCGCGGAAGGGAAACAAAGTCCGCTCAGGACGAAAGTTAGATTTGAAACACCCAAAGACGCTTCCGAAGATACAACTCGGCAATTAAAGGACAAGCTGGATCAAGCCAACATTTCTTGGTCTTTTACACCTAGTCCAAGTTTCCTTGCTCAGTTCTTTTGGGTTTTTGGCTTGCCCCTGTTGCTCGCGACCGTTGTGTTCATGTTTGTCATGCGGCGTATGGGCGGCATTGGATCGCCGATGCAATTCGGTCGATCGCGTGGCAAGCTTTACGCCCATGAAGACGTCGGAATCACCTTTGATGACGTTGCAGGCATCGATGAAGCGGTTGAGGAAGTTCGAGAAATCGTAGATTTCCTTAGGCACCCAGAGAAATACCAAAAATTGGGCGGTCGGATACCTCGTGGCGTGTTGCTGGTCGGTCCTCCGGGCACGGGAAAAACCCTACTGGCCAAAGCCATCGCAGGCGAAGCCGGCGTTCCGTTTTATTCGCTGTCGGGTTCTGACTTTGTCGAAATGTTTGTCGGGGTCGGAGCGGCTCGCGTTCGCGACATGTTTCAACAAGCGACTGCGAAGGCGCCCAGCATCATCTTCATCGATGAACTAGATGCACTTGGCAAGAGCCGTGCCGGCAATATCCCAGGCTCCCATGACGAACGCGAGCAGACGCTCAACGCGCTCCTGGTTGAGATGGATGGTTTCGATGCCAACGCAGGCGTCATCGTGATGGCGGCAACCAACCGACCCGAAACGCTCGATCCAGCCCTGCTGCGGGCCGGTCGTTTTGACCGCAATGTCTTGGTGGACCGACCCGACAAACAAGGTCGCGAAGAGATTCTGAAAGTACACGCTAAGAACGTCAAGCTTGGCCCGAATGTCGAATTAAAACAAGTCGCAGCAATTACCCCCGGCTTTGTTGGAGCCGATCTGGCAAACTTGGTCAACGAAGCGGCCTTGTTGGCAGCAAGAAAAGGCAAAAGTATCGTTGAGCAAGAAGAATTCAACGATGGTGTGGAACGCGTGACCGCTGGTTTGGAAAAGAAAAAGCGGATCATGAGCGAGGAGGAAAAACGCCGTGTTGCCTATCACGAAGCGGGCCATGCACTTATCGCTTACTCGCTGCCAAACACAGACCCCGTTCACAAGGTATCGATAATCCCTCGCGGCATTGCGGCCTTGGGTTACACCATGCAGCGGCCCGAAGGCGATCGTTATTTGATGACACAGCCTGAACTCGAAGCCCAAATGCAAGTCCTCGTGGCTGGCACGATCACAGAGGAGTTGGTCTTTCGAGATATCAGCACCGGTGCCCAGAACGATCTAGAACGAACAACCAATATCGCTCGCGGTATGGTCATGGAGTATGGCATGAGTCGAATGGGGCGTGTTAACTACCGACAAGGCAACAGCTCACCGTTTTTGGCGGGTGGAGCGGGCGATTCATTTGGCCGTGAGTATTCCGAGCAAACCGCTCGAGAAATTGATCAAGAAGTAAAACGATTGATCGACGAAGCGATTCAGCGCACCCGGACGATTTTGACCGAACGACGCGGAGCATTGGAGGCGCTCGCACAACGCTTGATCGAGGTCGAAGTGGTGGATGCAGAAGATCTGAAAAGGATCATGGACGCAACGATCGGCGGGCCAAGAGTTGTGCCTGGGACAAGTACCTCGGCCATCAACACCTCGAACTCGAATCCGCCGACCCTAGCGACAAAAGAACTCGGGCTAGGCTAATCCAAGGGCGAGAGGCGCCTCATTTTGGATCTTGCTCCCCTCGCCCCTCTCAGGAGACTGCTGACTTAATCCGCATTAACACCAGCCCGACGCGTAACGGCTCGTTGTTTTAATGGGCTGTCAAAGCCCTGATTGGGCCGATCTTAAAGGGGATCGTTACCTTCATGCTAGGGCGAAGGTCAATTACCACTGGCATAAAGCCAGATGGCATGCATTGAATGCCTCGCTCACGCTCTCACGCTTCGGGTTGTGATCGAGCCTTTGCCTGCAGCAAATCCACTAAACTGAGTCCCATTCGTCTTTGCGATAGTGGCCACTTGCCCCGATCGCGATGCACCATGATAATGCGTTCTTATGTAGGCGCAGCGCACCTACGACTTGCTCGTCTCGATCTCGAACCCAAAAGCTTTCCCAAACGTGTCCAACGCTCCGTCAGGAAAACCCGTCAAGAGTATCGGCGACTTGCTCCGTGAATTTAGAGAGCACCGCGACCAAATGCGGCTTGAGCTCGGCAAGATGATCGTGGGTCAAGACGAGGTCATCGAACAATTGTTCGCAGCTATCTTTACTCGTGGGCACTGTTTGCTCGAAGGTGTGCCGGGTTTGGCAAAGACGCTCATGGTTTCGTCCCTTGCGAAAATCCTAGATGTCAATTTCAAACGAATTCAGTTCACCCCCGACTTGATGCCCTCCGACATTACGGGCACGAACGTACTTGAGGAGGACGCCCAGGGCAAGCGTGAATTTCGATTTGTGGAGGGCCCCATCTTTACCAATATTCTACTTGCCGACGAAATAAATCGAACGCCTCCGAAAACTCAAGCCGCACTCTTGCAAGCAATGCAGGAACGGGAGATCACGGTTGGCAGGAATACATACCAACTGCCTGAACCTTTCTTTGCGATTGCAACCCAGAATCCCATCGAGCAAGAAGGTACTTATCCTCTGCCGGAAGCGCAGTTGGATCGGTTTATGTTCAACATCAAAGTCGGCTATCCGAGCGCAGAAGAAGAAGAGAAAATTCTTTTGACCACGACTCGCAGCGAGAAAGCGGAGGTCTCAAAAGTTCTTTCCGCTCGCGCCATCATGAACATTCAGAAGTTGGTGATGAGCGTTGCCGTCAGTCCGTTCATTGTGAAATACGTGGTTGCTTTGGTACGTGCAACTAGGCCCGGTAATGCGGATTCGCCCGAAGTGATTCGCGAACTTCTAGACTTTGGTGCCGGGCCAAGAGCAGGCCAATTCCTGATCCAAGCTGGGAAAGCCATAGCAGCTATGGACGGTAGATTCAGCGTCGCAATCGAAGACATAAGAAAGATCGCGGTTCCGGTTCTCCGCCATCGTTTGAGCACTAATTTTCAAGCGCAAGCGGAAGGAATGACAACGGACAAAATTGTCTTGAGATTGCTCAAAGAGATCAAAGAACCCGCAGTTCCAAAGTACGGAGGAATCGACGTAAGCAGCGGAGCACCGCCGGTGCACTAAATTGACCATTCGATCGAACCCTTTCTCAACCCGATTCATCCAGCCTGGTGCGTTGTCCTACGAATTTTTCGGCCAGACAAACGCCAATGCCCTCGCACAACGCTTGCTGTCGTTGCGATCGAAGAGAGGAATGATCGTTGGCCCACATGGGTCAGGAAAATCGACCTTGGTTCAATCGCTATTCGAACCAATTTCCGTGCTAGCCCCTGCTGTGCGACTACATCCTGTGCGATTTTCCAGTGACAAACATACAAATCAACTCGCGTTGCGTGAACGGAAAGGTTGGGCGAATGGGTCCATTGTCATTTTGGATGGATACGAGCAACTCCCATTTTGGACACGGATGTTAGTGGAATGGATGGTTCGGAGAAAAGCCGCAACCCTGTTGGTAACGATGCACAAGCCTCGACTCGGTTTCGAATTACTTTGGCAAACCACAACCGACAAGAAAACGGCCGAATGGGTCATCGGTCAATTGTTGCCTGAAAACGAGCGGGAGGAAACGATCGTTCGGCTGTTGCGGTCTCCAGACTGGACGGCGTCGCGAATGCGAAATGGAGAAAACCTCCGCGAATCGTTGTTTGACATGTACGATTGGTGGCAAAAGGACTCCAATCGAACCTGAGATGTTGTTCTCATGTCTTGCGTCCAACCTTTCGAGTTTTGCGCCCGTTTGGTAACATTTCCAAAACTCGAGTCGATTTACTTTCAACCCTTCATCACAAATTCATGTCACTGCAAATCTACATCAACGGGGAATTCCACGACAAAGAAAACGCGAAGATAAGCGTCTACGATCATGGACTTTTATATGGTGATGGTGTTTTTGAGGGAATGCGGAGCTATTCGGGCAAAGTCTTTCGTTTGGAGCAGCACCTGGATCGACTCTACGAATCCGCACTCGCGATTTGCTTAAGGATCCCGATTTCCAAGGAACAGATGGCTTTGGATGTCAACAAAACGTTGCAGGTCAACTCGTTTACGAATGCGTATATTCGGTTGGTAGTGACGCGAGGATCCGGATCTTTGGGCTTAGATCCCAATCGCACAAGCAACCCGCAAGTCATCATCATCGCGGATTCCATTTCTTTGTATCCCGAAGAACACTACCAAAATGGCCTAAAAATCATTACTGCGTCGACAATTCGCAGCCATCCAGCAGCACTCAGTCCACGGGTCAAGTCGCTGAACTACCTCAACAATATCATGGCCAAGATCGAAGGCTTGCAGGCTGGTTGTGTTGAAGCCTTGATGCTGAATCACAAAGGCGAAGTTGCTGAATGCACGGGCGACAATATCTTTATTGTCAAAAACGGAACAATTCTGACCCCGCCAAAAGACGCCGGAATACTCGAAGGAATTACACGCAACGCAATCTTGGATCTAGCGAAAGAGCTTGGTATCGTCGCTCGTGAAACGACCCTGACAAGGCACGATCTTTTTGTTGCGGATGAGTGCTTTCTGACCGGAAGCGCCGCGGAAGTGATCCCTGTGGTTTCGTTGGATAGCCGACCGATTGGACAGGGCAAAGTGGGACCCGTGACAACCAAGCTTATGGCTGCCTTTAAGAAACTTGTCCATGGCTGAAGTCATTTCGTCGCATCGTCATCGCGATGCATCGTCGATCTGAGTGACGTCGCGTAGCACAGGCTGCTAGCCTGTGCTCTTTTGACCTACAGGCTGGCAGCCTGTGCTACTTGGTAGTTTTTGCTTTGCCGATCGCGATGGCGCGCGCATGGAAAATCGACAATACATCTGCATGCCATTCTGGTAGAATCCACGTGATTGCTCTCGCCTCAAGATTCGTGATTATTCCGGCAAGCATCGAAAGGCGAAAAGGCCAAACCGAATAGTCTAGCAAAATACAGACGGCTCCGACCAGAACCAGCCATTGTGAGATTTTTGCCCCGTAAGTGTGATAGCTGGGTACGCGACCGTATTTCCAAAGTCCGGCACCCGTCGTCAATGCATAACTCAAGATGCCGACGATCCACCAAGGAGCCTCTGGTCCCAGAACATCCCATCGCATCCATGTCATTCCGAAGAGCAAGGCTCCGTACAAGACCGAGTCGGCAAAACTATCTAGTCTCGCTCCGAAATCCGATCTCTGTTTCAACCATCGCGCCAACCTGCCATCAATCCAATCGCTCAGACTCAACACGACGAATAGGCCAGTGAATAACTTCGGGCTTTCTGCAAGTGCGAGCCCAATCAAAAAGAAAGAGCCAACGAGTCTCAGCCCGCAAATAATGTTTGGGATCGTGACAATTCGATCGCGAAAGGCAACATCGACGTCGTCGTTCGGTGGATTCGTGGAGGGCTTCGGATTAGTCATAAATGCATGGGATTCTTGGGAAAAAGTTACATTGTCAAGCGAACGAAATAGTAAAAAACGGGCGCTGTAAAGGTGAGACTATCGATTCGATCGATCATTCCGCCTTGGCCAGGCAAGAGCTGACTGCCATCCTTTACACCAACATCCCTTTTGATCCCCGACATGTTGATATCCCCAAGAAAGCCAAAGATCGAAATCGAAATACTCGCAGCCAACGAAACCAAAACACCCATGGCAAAGGAACGGTCCAGCGTCAGGCTCGTCAGCCAAGGCGCGGTTAGCACACCCAGCACAGACGTCGCTAAGACGCCACCCAGCCAACCTTCCAAGGACTTGTTGGGAGATACCTTGGGTGTGATCTTCCTCTTTCCGAAACGACGCCCGACAATCGCTTGCATGATGTCGTTGGTTTCCGTCAGTAACACGAGATAAAGCACCCAGCCTATTGGGCCCACCCAAGGTTCAGGAACGCCTTTTAGCTGAACCAACATGTACGCGTGTGAAGGGCTATATACCAACAAAATCAGCCCCCAAAATAATGCTGCAGTGGTCCGGATATAGCCCTGCGTAAGCCCTAGCCACGATCTCATTCCTCCGATGACAACGAAAAACACTACGGGCGACAACTGAAGAATAAGGTCTTGTTTGCCAGTAAACCCAAAAGCCAACAGGTAGTACAACGCGATAAATACGAACATGATTGTGGCCATTGGTCTACCCACACTTTGCCAACCAAGGAGACTTAAAAACTCCCAGACCCCAAGGAATGCGACGATGGTCAATGCAAGCAGAACCCCCACCTCTCCGATTGCGACTGCAAATGCAAAAAGACATGCCAAAAGCCACCAAGTTCGTAAGCTTTCAAAACGAGACCGAACTAGTTCCGGTGCAGCTCCACGAAGCATAGCCACCCGAATCAATGTGCCAACGGCGAGCGCTGCGAACACTATGGCGAGCACTGCAAGTAACCGGTGACTGGTAGAAAGCATTCTTAGCTCCATGAAAAAGTTACTTCGGAAGGATTTGTCGAACGAGTACCGTCAGAATCGAAGGAGCGATTAAGGCGATGAGCAATTTCGCATCGAACAATGCCCAAACTCCACGCTCCGCAATCTTTGCCAGCGATGGAATCTGGGTTCCGGCGTAAACAAAAATCATGGTCGCCGGCAAAAGCCCCAGTTGCGTTGTCCACCAAAACGTTTTCGACGAAACGATGTTGGTCGCACCCGCCACATAATTTACAAAACTGAATGGAGTGTGAAGCAATCGCAACATTAGCAAATAGTATCCGACGTTGCTTCCGGAGTTGCGGCGAAAGACCTCAAGATAGACACCAAAGTGGGATTTGATGGTTTCGCGAAAAAGAAAACGGCTTGCGAAAAAAGTTACGATGGCAGCAATAGTCAGAGCCCCATCGACCAGGATGGTTGCTGGCCAAAATCCGTAGACCCAACCGCAAACGATCGCTTTTCCACCCGTACCCGGTATCAGAGACAAGCAGGTGTAGAACAAGAAACCTATCAACCAAGCCTTCACAGGCTGCATTCGCACGAACTCTCGAACCCGCGTTTCATGGTCTACGAGCCATTCCATCGACGAATACTGCTGAGCGACGAATCCCAAAGCCGCTATGATAATCACAAATGCCATTGAAGCCAAAATTCTTCGGTGGACTTGTTTCACTTCGACCGTTCGCTTTCATTGGATTTCGAGATTTATGGTAGAGGCAAAAGATCAGCGACTAACACTACTGCAAATATCGGACCTCCATTTCGGACCACCTTTCATCGAGAAGATCGGCGAAGCAGCCCTTCGGGTGGCATCGCAATTAAAGCCGGACGCCGTCATTGTGAACGGCGATTTGACACAGCGCGCAAAAAGGGAACAGTTCGAAGCTGCCAAGCAATATATTTCTCGACTTCCGGACGTGCCGACGCTCGTGATTCCGGGCAATCACGACGTACCTTTGTACCGTGTTTTCGAACGCATGGTGGATCCGCACGGCTTGTATCGCGAGATCATTTCGCCAGAACTTAACCCCGTTTTGAGAATCGACGGTGCCGTGATTGTGGGTTTGGACTCGACAGCCCCACGCTCCGCCATCAGTAACGGACGTATCTTTCGATCGCAACTAGATGCCTGCGAGAAAGTCTTCCGCGAAGCACCGGAGGACGCGATTCGCATTGTCGTTGCGCACCACCATTTCGCCCCGGCCCCGGACTATTTGAACGATCACATTATGCCCAAGGCCAAACGCGCAATGGAGCGTTTTACGGATTTGAACGTCGAAATGATCCTAGGCGGGCATCTTCATCGCGCGTACGTGGGAAACTCATTGGACTTCTATCCAGGCAAACATCGAGACCACGGGATCATCATTGTGCAATGCGGGACAACGACATCTCAACGTGGCCGTGGTCGCGAGCGCGAAAAGAACACCCTCAATCTGGTTGAGATTAATCACGACAGCATCACGGTCGTTCACTACATGTACTTTCACGAAAGTGATGCCTTTGAAGTTGTCAGTCGACACACCTTTTTCCGCCGAACAAGCCAATCAAGAAATTTTTTTCCTTCAAAATGAATCGAAGTTAGATGCCACCGATAGTATCCTGACATTTGGCAGGCTCTGGTCAGTTAGAATTGACGTTTATTCGAAAGCGTTTTTTATTGCTTAACGCCGATTTCTAGCGTCCAGAAAAATTTCGAATCATCGAAAGGAACACGTATGGCATCGAATCTATTGAGAGTTCTTGGTCAAACAAGACGAAGCAAGGTTTGCATGTGCATGTTTGCACTCGGTTGGACCGGTTTGATTGCAAAAGATTCGTTGGGGCAGCAACCTGAACCATCTAGCGATTCGACGTTCGGGACAACCCTCGACGGAGCTTTCCCCAAGGATTGGTATGTTCGCGATGGGGAAGGGCTAGAGTCGCTCCGCAACCTTGAGGGCAAACCTGCTACCGAACTCGCGATTGCCGAATGGAAAGGAGAGGCCAGTACACTTGCCCAACTCAAGGGCAAGATTGTCGTCCTGGATTTTTGGGCAACCTGGTGCGGACCTTGCATGGCCGCCATTCCTAAAAATGTGGCTTTCGTGGAGAAGTACAAGGACCGGGGGGTCGCGCTGATCGGGATTCACGATGCAAAAGGAGGTTGGGATACGGTCGATCAAGTGATCAGCGAAAAGGGGATCAACTATCCGGTAGCGCTCGATGCTACCAAAGAAGATCAAGGAGAAACGACGAAAGCCTATGCCCTAAAATTTTGGCCGACTTACTTTATCATCGATCGCGACGGCATCGTGCGAGGCGCAGGGATTAAGCCTAACAAGATCGAAGAGGCCGTTCTCAAACTGATGGACAGCGACACTGGTGCGACAACAATGGTCGCTACCAACACGATTGCCGCTTTTCCCGATCGATGGTTTCTTGGCGGAGATAAGCGTCTCAAGTCGTTTCAAAACATGGAGGGAAAACCCGTTTCAAAGCTGTCCTTGGCCGATTGGATCGGAAACTCGTTAGAAAAGGACAATTGGGAGCAACGTGTCCGAGTGGTTCAATTTGTGCGTCCCGAGCTAACTGCATCCGTTGAGCAGTTGACCAAGGTGCAGGCGGTTTCCGAGCGATTCACGAAGCAAGGCGTTGTTTTTTTGGCGGTCTGCGATTCGCGAGCCACAATCGATCGCATGAAAGCGGTTGCCGAGGAGAAACGGATCGACATTCCAATTGCGATGGATCAGCCCTCGGAAAAACCAGCCCAAGGTATCGGAGCGACAGGGAATTCGATGGGAATCAAGTTCGCCCCGAATACAATAGTAATCGACCGAACCGGCACATTGCGGGCAGCAGGCTTGAAACCCGAATTCCTTGACAAAGTCCTGAATCAGCTCCTGGCCGAAGTGATCCCGATTCAAGAATCCGTCACCGAACCTGAAATTTTCGAAGACGCAGCAACGCGTCCGAAACCTGCTTCCGACAACTCCGCTGAAGCCAAACCAGAGCCTAAGCCCTAGTGAGCTACCGTCTACCAATAACACGGCCCTATTCCTTGAGATGACACTACATGATTCAAGCCGTTGAAACGAAACCCTCCGAGTTTTCTCGAATCATTCGCGAGCATGTTGCCAAGACCGTCGTCGGGCAACATGAAGTGGTGGAACGCGTCATGATCGCTTTGTTAACTGGAGGGCATTTGCTGCTCGAAGGAGTGCCAGGGATCGCCAAGACGCTTTTGGTGCAAACGGTTGGAAAAGCCATCGATCTGCAGTTCAGACGCGTCCAGTTCACCATCGACTTGCTACCTTCCGATATCGTTGGTTCCGAGATTCTTGATCAACGCTCGAGCGAGTTTCGTATCCATAAAGGCCCTGTCTTCACGAATCTTTTGCTGGCCGACGAAATCAATCGAGCAAGTCCGAAAGTTCAGTCGGCGTTGTTGGAGGCCATGCAAGAACGCAAGGTATCCATCGGCGATCAAACGTATGTGCTTCCGGCTCCTTTTTTGGTGATCGCGACCCAAAACCCTGTGGAGCAAGCTGGCACCTTCGAACTGCCAGAGGCTCAGTTGGATCGGTTCATGCTCTGCCATCGACTGAGCTATCCCTCACCTGAGGATGAGACA